>UQVH01000021.1 GCA_900544535.1 uncultured Bacteroidales bacterium
TGTTGTCTATATTTCTTTTTCTTTCTTTTCTTATTTTTGATAAGAGCAAGTGAAATTCAAATACAGACCGTTTGTTCTGTTCTTTATTTGCTTTCACAGAAACAACCGTCTCGTTGCGAATGTCTGCCCGGTCCGTTGTGGATGTCCGTTTATCTATTGCGAATTACCTTGAAATTGACAGAGTGCATTTCCGTAAAAATGACTCTTGTACTACTTTCATGTCTATTGTAAATCTTTCAATGTTCTCTTTCTGCTTTCTCGGTCGCCGCAGCGTTCGGCGGAAAGTTCTGCAAAGGTACAACCTTTATTTGAATCTTGCAAATTTTCAGAGATTTTTTTTTCGTTTTCTTGTTTCGATCAGTGAACCGAAGCGATTCAAGACTTGTTTTTATCTCTGAGCCTTACCGCTGTGAGGCTTGCTTCTCAAAAGCGAGTGCAAAGGTAGACATTTCCCACATTCCCTCCAAATCCTCAAGACTATTTTAACGGAATTTTAACACTTGAGGGCCGTTTTACCTCCTTTTTCAAGTTTTATGGCCCTTTTTTGACCGTCAGGGAGCACTACAACGGTGTTTCCACCCGTCGGAGACGAAATTGTCGCGGATGTCATTTTTCCATCTTTCCATTCAATATCTACCGTGAATCCGCCACGTGCCCGCAGCCCCTTCACACTTCCGTCAGGCCATTCGGCAGGCAGTGCAGGCAGCAAGACGATGGTGTCAGGTGTTGACTGAAGCAACATTTCAGCGACTCCGGCCGTGCCTCCGAAATTTCCGTCGATCTGAAACGGTGCGTGTGCGTCGAGCAGATTCGGATAGGTTCCCCCACCCTTCCGCTTGTCCGGACCCTGATAATTGTCGGGACTCACATACTGGAGCAGGCGACGGTACATGTGATAGGCTCCTTCTGAATCCAAAAGACGAGCAAGCAGGTTGACACGCCAGCCGGTGCTCCAGCCGGTGGTGTTGTCCCCTTTTATTTCTAATGTACGCGCGGACGCACGTGCGAGGTCGGGGGTGGCATCGGGCGAAATGTGCCGTCCGGGGAAAAGTCCGTAGAGATGCGACTGATGACGGTGAGTCGGATCGCGGTCTTCCCAGTCGAAATACCACTCCGAGAGATTCCCTTTGTGTCCGATCTGATAGGGATAGAGGCGCGGAAGCACCGAGTCGACTTCTGCGCGGAAGTCGGCATCCGTTCCCAGGGCCTGCGCGGCATCACGCGCATCTGCGAGACACTGACGTATCATCGCCAGGTCGGCGGCTCCTCCGTAGAAGGTGGCTCCGGCGTAACCTTCGGGAGTCAGATAGTTGTTTTCAGGAGAGGTGGAGGGCGAAGTGATCAGATGTCCGTCTTTTTCGATGAGCCATCCGAGGCAGAATTCCGCCGCGCCTTTGAGGGTGGGATAATATTCTGCAAGGAAAGTTGAATCCTGACTGAACAGATAATGTTCCCAGATGTGACTCGCAAGCCATGCGCCGCCCATGTTCCAGTTGGCCCATGTCGGATCTCCGTCTGTAAGTCCGACCGGATTTGTCATCGCCCAGATGTCGGAATTGTGGCCGAGACACCACCCGCGGTCAACCCCGTAGTATTTTTTGGCTGTGCGTTCGCCGCTCGCGGAAAGATTTTTGATCCACGGCAGCAGCGCGGTGGCATGAAGTTCGCCGAGCCCCGTGATTTCCGCGGGCCAGTAGTTTTCCTCTACATTTATATTGGTGGTGTAGTTGCTGCTCCACGGCGGAAGCAGATATTCGTTCCAGAGCCCCTGAAGATTGGCGGGTACGCCGGTTGTGCGCGAGCACGAGATCAGCAGATAGCGGCCGTACTGGAAATACAGCTCCTCAAGATCTGGATTGTATTCCTTAAGATCGGTATAGCGTTTGAGCTGCACGTCGGTCGGAAGCGAGGCGATTGAGTCGGGTGTGGTACCCAGATCAAGCTCCACACGTGAAAACAGACGGCTGTAATCGTCAAGCTGATCTTTGCGGATACGTTCAGCCCCTTTGTCCACCGCTTTTTCGATGCGGTTTTCAGCCAAAGCGACATAATCGCGCCCCTCTTTCACGGGATCGCGGTCAAAACCGTTGAAACTTGTCACATTTGTGATATACAGTACTGCCTCGCGAACATTTTTCAGCGTCAGCAAGCCGTCTTTCCTCGTCACGACCTCTCCACCGCCGACAGGTACGGCCCTGACCAGTGTGCAGAAGCGCGTCCCGCGTTCAGGATCATATTTCAGTTTTTCATCAAAAGATGTGTAGCCGGGCAGCGAAAGATAAGCTGCATGTCCGAGTGAGCGCAGTTCGCCCTGCTTCGGTTCCTTCGACGGAAGTTTTGTCGGGAGTATCGTTGTAGCGGTGATTTCCGCGGGGAGCTGCGACGAGAGTTTCAGAGTGGCCGTGAAAGGCTTCGAACTCCGAAACATGACCACGATTACCGAATCGGGAGCCGAAGCGAAATAGCTCCGCTCAAAATTTTTCTTCCCGTAGTCAAAACGGTCCTGGGCCGTCGCGGTGTTCAGATCAAGCACACGCTCGTAGACAGCCACGCTGTCAGGCACGCCTTCGTAGCTTATCGTGAGCTGACCCAGAGGCTGGTAATTTTCGCTGTAATGCCCCTGCACCTTGCGGTGGAGCGAGTCGGCTGCACGGTAATTCCCGCGGTCCAGAGCCTCACGGATTTCCGGGATGGCCTTGTAGGCGTCAGGCGTGGTCACGCCGCGCTCCGGCTCACCGGTCCAGAGCGTTATGTCGTTAAGCGAAATGCGGTTTTCAGCAGTACCGCCATAGATTATCGCACCGAGATTGCCATTGCCTATGATCAGCGCCTCTTCGAAGAATTTCGCCGGCCGGTCATAGTGCAGCGACAGTCCCTTGTCTTTCGCTCCGGCGGCAAAAACAGCCGCAATGCCGAGACCGAGGGCGAGGAGAGTATTTTTCATGGTGTTCCGTTTTGGTTGTCAGGTTAGTAAATATCGCTTTGGCCTCACTGCAAGCAGTGTAGCAGAATGCCGGAGAGGTATCAGACGTTGAAGAGGAAGTGCATGATGTCACCGTCCTGCACCACGTAATTCTTACCCTCAATGGCCATTTTTCCGGCCTCGCGGACAGCGCTTTCAGTACCGAGAGCTACATAATCGTCATATTTGATAACCTCGGCACGGATAAAGCCGCGTTCAAAATCCGTGTGGATCACACCGGCACACTGCGGAGCCTTGCTTCCGCGCAGGAAAGTCCAGGCTCTCACCTCATCGGCTCCGGCGGTAAAGAAAGTCTGGAGGTTGAGAAGCGCGTAGGCCGCACGGATCAGACGGGCCACACCGGATTCCTCAAGACCTATCTCGGCGAGGAACTCCTGACGCTCCTCGAAGGTGTCAAGCTCTGCGATCTCGCTTTCGGTCTGCGCGGCCACGATCAGCAGCTGGGCGTTTTCATCCTTGATGGCCTCGCGGACGGCATCCACATACTTGTTGCCGCTGACAGCCGAAGCGTCGTCTACGTTGCAGACATACATCACCGGCTTGTTGGTGAGCAGGAAAAGGTCATGGGCGAATTTCTCCTCATCGGCGGTTTCCAGCTCTACGGTGCGGGCGGGTTTTCCCTGCGAGAGTGCGTCGTAATACTTCTTCAGCACCTCATACTGGAGTTTCGCAACCTTGTCGCCGCCGGTCTGCGCCTGCTTCTGGGTTTTGGCCATGCGGCTCTCGACAGTCTCCAAGTCCTTGATCTGAAGCTCGTAGTCGATGATCTCCTTGTCGCGGACCGGATCGACGGTGTTGTGCACATGGGTCACATTGTCGTCGTCGAAGCAGCGGAGCACATGGAGGATGGCGTCGGTCTCGCGGATATTGGCCAGGAACTTGTTGCCGAGTCCCTCACCCTTGCTCGCGCCCTGCACGAGACCGGCGATGTCAACGATCTCGACAGTCGCAGGCACTACGCTGCGCGGCTGACACATATCGACGAGCTTGTTGAGACGTGCGTCCGGCACGGTGATGACGCCCACATTGGGTTCGATCGTGCAGAAAGGGAAGTTAGCCGACTGGGCCTTGGCGTTTGACAGACAGTTGAACAATGTTGACTTGCCCACGTTTGGGAGTCCTACGATGCCGCATTGAAGTGCCATGATATAATGAAAAGTTTATTGACTGAATTGATTCTATTGAAAATTAACGCACAAAGGTAATCAAAAAATCCCACACCTCAAACACTCACCTCCGTCGAAGCCACGAAGGAAAAGGCGGGATGCGAGTGGAGAAGTAGAAGCGAGGCCATGTCCGGGGCCGAGTCGCCGAAATCCGCGGCAGTGAGTCCGCGCAGATCGGCAATGACATCCAAGCCGCCCCAGCGACCGGCGAGATCGGCTATGGCAGATTCCAGTTTCGCCACATCGTCAGGGGCATACGGATAAAACCGGCCGCCGGTCGTCTGGGCAATCCTTGTGCCCTCCCGGCTGTCGGCCATGCAGAACGCCACCCGCATGTCGGCTTTCCGGAACGCTCCGCAGACCGTCTGAGTCAACGCCGCGTCCCCGCAGAGCACCAATGCATTCATCGGCGGGAAAGCCACCGTCACCTCTCCGGGCTTGCGCTGCGGAGCGGCCGTTGTCCGGCTGCTCTTCGGCGCCAGTTTTCCGGCCCGGTATTCCTCCATCCTTTTCTCAAGATAATTGTCTGCCATATTCAGGGGATAATTTTTTCGGCTGCAAACATACGAAAATTTACGGGAATAATTTAGTAATTTTGCACCCCAGATATGAAACTTGCACTTTTACGCCAACGCATCAAACCCTGGATGCTCCCGATCGCAATGCTTGCGGGAATGCTCTTTCACGATTTTATGGGACAGATCGAATTCCTCGCCCCCTACCTCATTTTCATCATGCTTTTCATCACCTTCTGCCGTGTCAAGCCGCATGAATTCCGCATCACGCGCCTGTCATGGGGACTGCTCGCGGTGCAGGTGATCGGCGCCATCGCCCTCTACGCGGCAATCGCGCCGATAAGCATCGACGTCGCACAGGGCACATTCATCTGCGTCTTCTGCCCTACGGCAACAGCCGCGCCGGTGATCACCGGAATGCTCGGCGGAAGCGTCCCGCGCCTCGCGACGTTCTCGATCATCTCCAACATGACCGTCGCTCTGCTTGCCCCGGTGCTCTTCACCCTCATGGGAAGCGACGCCGGAATCCCGTTTACAGATGCCCTGCTGACCATCTCGGCAAAAGTCATGCCGCTGATCATCCTCCCGCTGGTGCTCGCCCTATGCCTGCTGAAAGTGGCGCCGAAAGTCCACCGCGCCGTGGCTGAAAAACAGGCAATCTCCTTCTACATCTGGGCCGTCTCGCTCTTCATCGTCGTGGGACGTGCCATCAGTTTCATCATGGAGGAACCTGCCGAGGCCGTGCCTGAAATGATCATACTCGCCATCTTCTCCGGAATCGTCTGCTGCGCCCAGTTCTGGATCGGACGCCGTATCGGACGCCGGTGCGGCGACAAAATCGCAGGCGCCCAGGGACTCGGACAGAAAAACACAGTGCTGGCCATATGGATGGCTCTCACCTATCTCCATCCCGTCTCCTCCGTCGCACCCGCAGCCTATGTCGCCTGGCAGAACACCATAAACTCAGCCCAGCTCTATTTCAAGATGCGGCGCGACAATGAACGGCAAAAACTAAATTCTCTCAAAAGCCGTTAATATAGATATAAAACAAACAACAGGTCTATGGCACTTAACAGCATGTATGAGAATCTCATGAGGCTTCCGCTCTTTAACGGCGTGAGCTATAACCGTATATCGGAGATAGTCGGCAACACCCGGCTTGCATTTATGAAGTTTCTCCCCGGCGAAAGAATAGTCTCAGCCGGAGATCCGTGTACCCGTCTGATGTTCGTCATCGGCGGGAAAGTCCGCCTGGCCGTACGCAACAGTTCCGACCGTTTCATCGTCAGCCAGACCCTCGAATCCCCTTCTGTGGTCTCGCCGGATTTCCTCTTCGGACGCAACACCCTCTTTCCCGCTTCGGTGACAGCCATCGACACCGTGTCGATCATGGAAATCGAGAAAAACGATTTCATCAACATCATCCGCAACGACGAAGTCTGCCTCTTCAACTATCTGAACTTCATTTCCACCAACGCACAGAAAGCGATCGACGGCGTACTGGCCCTCACCTCAGGATCACTTGAGGAGCGAATCGCATTCTGGATCATAGCACTCACCCAGCGCGACGCCAAAGACATCGTGTTCTCCTGCCGTCAGCGCGATCTCTACTCGCTTTTCGGAGTGCAGCGGTCATCATTCATCAGCACCCTCGACTCGATGAAGGAGCGCGGGCTGATCGACTATACACCGACCGAAATCAGCGTGACCTCGCGTTCCGAGCTTCGTTCGGTGCTCCTCAAGTCGCCGGACTGATCTTCACGGCGATCATTTGCCGAGGCGCAGACGCACCGCCATGCGCAGTATCTCGCCGATCCAAAGCACGAGCGAGGTTCCGAGGATTATTATAGTCCAGTCCTCGACTTTCAGCGGAACCACGTTGAAGAAATCACCGCCTACACTTACTATAAAAATCTGCCCCAGGAATATGGCGGCGGCAATGCTTATGAATTCCCCGCACTTGTCGAGGTGGAAAGCGCTGCGGTGTGTGGCGTAGGCACGTGCGTTAAACAGGTTCCAGAACTGAAGCATCACGAAAGTCGTGAAAATCATCGAAAGCTCATAGGCCGACAGTCCGCGCGCCGATCCGAGGCTGACATGCAGCAGATCGGCAAGACCGGTGACGTCGGCATGTTCGAACACATAGACCATACCAAGAATTATTGCCGAAAAGATCAGGCCGGTGGCCGAGATGAACCACCACATCGGACGAGTGATGATGAAACTGCGGCGGTCACGCGGCCTGGCATCCATGACCGAGCGCGAGGGGGGAAGCGAGGCAAGAGCCATAGAGGCAAACGTGTCCATGATCAGGTTGACCCACAGCATCTGGGTGACGGTCAGCGGCGATTCCGTGCCCATGAAAGCTCCGGCAAGCACCACAAGACAGGCAACCACGTTGACCGTCAGCTGGAACAGTATAAAGCGCTGGAGATTCTGAAACAGTGAACGGCCCCACATCACAGCCCTGCCGATCGAGGCAAATGAATTGTCGATGATGGTGATGTCGCTTGCCTCTTTCGCAACCGAAGTGCCGTCGCCCATCGACAGCCCCACGTTGGCCGTTTTCAGCGCCGGAGCATCGTTCGTGCCGTCGCCGGTCACGGCCACGACCTGCCCCTGCTTCTGCAAAGCCTCTACAAGTCTTTTTTTGTCCATCGGCCTTGCACGGGCTATGATTTTCAGATCGCCAACTCTTTCGGCAAGTTCACTGTCGCTGAGAGCACCGAATTCGGGACCTGTGATGATATTGCGCGCCCCGTCACCGTCATGCCACAATCCCACCTGACGGCCGATCTCACGGGCTGTCGCGGGAGTGTCTCCGGTGACAATTTTGATGGCAATCCCGGCGTCAATACACTCGCGGATGGCGTCGGGCACATCAGCGCGGACAGGGTCGGCGATAGCAACGACACCCATAAACTCCAGATCCCCGGCTGCCACGCCGTCCTTGTCATCGATCCCGACAGCATCATCAGCAAGCAGGCAGGTCGCAAAACCGAGTGTGCGCATGGCCTTTTCCTGAAACGAGAGCAACTGCTCTTCTATGCGGCTTCTGCTGACTCCGCCGACAACCAAGGCACATTTACCGAGCACGATCTCAGGAGCACCCTTGACGAACAGGCGGCGCCCTCCGTCGGCGGTACGTATCACCGTCGCCATATATTTCCGCTCGGTCGTGAACGGCAACTCGGCCACAACCTCAGCCTCCGAACGGATTTTGCGGTAGTCCACGCCGTTGTCGTTGAGCCACAGCAACAGCGCACCCTCCGTCGGATTGCCCAACACCTGAGGCCGCTTTTCATCCGAAAAATCCAGCTGCGCGGTCGAATTGACAGCGATCGCGGTCTCGATCAGACGGCTCTGCGCGTCCTCAGTCAGTTTCTGACCCTCAAGCGCATAGAAATCGGTTTCGGCCACACGCATCTGGTTCTGAGTCAGTGTACCGGTCTTGTCCGTGCAGATGACCGTGGTGGCGCCCATCGTCTCGCAGGCATGCATCTTACGCACGAGATTGTTGGTTTTCAGCATCCGGCGCATACTGTAAGCAAGACTCAGCGTCACGGCCATAGGCAGACCTTCAGGCACAGAGCAGACAACCAAAGTGACGGCAAGCATTATCGTATGGAGAAAATATGCTATAAACGGAATCCACTCAAAACCGGAAGTCGAAAGAAGATACATCAGAATACGCCCGACGACAACCGCACCTCCGACGAGATAACTGCCGCGGGTGACGAGCGCACCGAGGCGTTCGAGCTGTTCGGTCAGCGGAGTTTTCTTCCCCTCGTCAAGATGAGCGGCTTCGTAGACTTTGCCGTTTTCCGTTGAGTCGCCGACGGCGAAAACCTCTGCTGTGCCATGGCCCTCCATCACACGGGTTCCGCGCATCACTTCATTGGACGGGAAGGTCGCATCGGGATCAAAATGAGCCGGATCTGTGGTCTTGGCGGCCAATGGCTCTCCTGTCAGAGTCGACTCATCGACGTTAAGCGAAGTCGCTTCGATCAGTTTAGCATCAGCCGGAATCTCTTCGCCGGTATTTAGGATCAGAATGTCGCCCACGACCACATCGCGTTTGGCAATCTGAGTCGGATTTCCGTCGCGTATCACCTGCACAAGTTCGTCGTCATTGACCTGATTCAGAATTTCGAATTCATCCTCCGCCTTTTTCTCGAAATAGAACGACAGGCCCGTAGCAAGAATTATGGCCATGAAAATACCGGCCGGTTCGAAGAATACGGTCGCGTTCTGATCAAGACCCACAAATTCATATATGGAAATCAGCACCGACAGCAAGCCGGCCACAAGAAGTACAATGATCAGCGGATCTTTGAATTTTTCAAGAAACAGCGCCCACATCGACGGCTTCGGCGGCGGAGTCAGCACATTAACTCCATGCAGCCTGCGGCTTTCAGCTACTTCCTGCGGTGTAAGGCCCCTGAGAGGCGAATTCGATTGCTTCATCTGAACTAAGAGGATATTTAGAGTTTTTTCAGGGTGCAAAAGTATTACTTAATTGCGTAACGAGCAAATCTCACCGCGTATTTGCCCGCATTTTGGCTACTTTGCGGGCGGCGCGGCGACGGGCCTGTTCCATCCGGCGCCACTGACGGCGGCTGCTGCGGCGACGGTGACGATTGAGACCGGGAGCGGCCGCTTTTTCTTCCGGTTTATCAGTAGTGTCCGCTGAATGCCCGTCTTCAAACTCCGACGAACAGTCATCTTCAGATTCCGTTGAAATACTATCTTCAAAAACAGCCGAAGGTTCAGACAAAGATTTAAGACCGCTGTTTCCTTCCGGCTGACCAAGTGATCGCGGTGACGTGGTGACAGGAGCGTCGAGAGGCCAGCCCAATGGCGCGTAAATTGAGAATCCCTGAGGATCAGCTATGGATGCGACCGGCGGCTGCGTCGGCGCATCGAGATCAATAACGGTTGTTTTGATCGGCAGACGCGGAACTCCGAAGGCCATCATCTGCGGCGTTCGCCGTATAGTGACAGGAGGAATTTCAGCGAAGGCAGACGTAGCCGGCTGCTTTTCCGCTTCCTTCTTTTCCTTGCGCCGACGCGCACGGGCCCTGGCCGAACGGGCTATCGCCTTTTCGATTTCCGGTTTGAGCAACGAAACGGTCAATTTAAGCTCTAATTCAGGAAGTCTCATCTGCGGCTCACGCCCATGTATCAGATATTCACAAATATAGCGCTTGACCTCCATGCTGATCAGATGGTAGGTGTTCAGAGCGGAGAGAGAAGTGTCCACTCGCTCCATAATTTCGTCGTAAAACTTGCGCGACACGCTGAGGGCAAAGCCCTTTTCTTTCTTCTGTCTTGTGCGATTTTTCATAGCTGTATATTGTTTTTTGCATTTACACTGCAAATATACAGCCGGTCTACCCGCGTTTTAGTGCGATAATGCGGGGCGCCCCGAAAAAATTTTCGCCTCCGCTCTGACCTCCTTGCCGAGAAGCAGCAGTGTGATCATCGTAGGGAAGGCCATGAGCGCATAAAACAAGTCACAGAAACCGATAGCAACGCCCAACGGCATCACGGCGAAAACCACGAGAGTCACGATGAAAAACCATGTGTACCACCGGGCCTTGCGCTCGCCGAACAGATAGGCGGCACAGCGGTTGCCGTAGAAACTGTAACTGAACATCGACGAAAGCGAAAAGCAGAGCACTATACCCATCAGCAGAAATTCACCCGCAGGGAGTGCGTTGCCGAAAGCCTTCATGGCCACGTCGAGGCCCTTGATACCCTCCACAGCCTGGAGATCGCCGCAAAGCAGAAGCGCGAGAGCGGTCAGGGTGCACACGAGTCCTGAGTCGATGGCCGGACCGAGCATGGCAATCAGGCCCTCGCGTGTCGGCGATGTGTTGGCCGAGGCTCCGTGCATGATGGTGGCGGTGCCTACCCCGGCATCGTTGACCAGAGCCGCACGGCGCGCTCCTATGATGGCTATCCCGGCCAGAGCACCCCACCCCGCGCGAAGATTGAAAGCCTCGCTGAAAATGGATCGGAACACGGCGGGGACTTCGGTGATATGCGTGACGATGATGTAGAGCACCAGGAGGAAATAAAGCCCGACCATGAAAGGGACGAGCCAGCGGGCCACTCCGGCAATGCGCCGGATGCCTCCGACGACCACCGAGGTCACGATCAAGGCTATTCCGAGCCCCACAAGCAGGCGGAAAGCCGACTCATGGCTCCAGCCGAGCGTAGAGGCTATGCCTCCCACCACGGCATTCCCTTCAAGCCACTCAGGAGTGGTGAAGGTGCTGACCACGGCTTCGGTCAACTGGTTGGCGTTCATGATGCAGAGAGTGCCGAGCATACCCGCCACGGCAAAAGTGAATGCCATCCAGTGCCAGCGCGGTCCGAGGGCACGGTCGATGATATACATTGTCCCGCCGGAACTGCGCCCGTCGGGGTGAGTGACTTTG
The DNA here is from genome assembly GCA_900544535.1 of uncultured Bacteroidales bacterium. Lineage (GTDB taxonomy): Bacteria > Bacteroidota > Bacteroidia > Bacteroidales > Muribaculaceae > Duncaniella. The sequence continues at coordinate 11,111 of UQVH01000021.1, forward strand.
TAGCGGGTGGTCAGTACGCCTTCATGAAATTTGGTGGACATGCCCACCAGAGCGCTGACCCACATCCAGAAGATGGCCCCCGGACCGCCCATCACCAGAGCGATAGCCACACCGGCTATGTTGCCCATGCCGACCGTGGCGGCGACAACCGAGGTCAGAGCCTGCACAGAGGAGATCTGACGTCCTGCCTCGCGCGACTGCTTGCCGCGCAGTTCCCTAAAAGCGGCAGGAAGCATACGCAGCGACAGCATCCCCGACCGGAAGAAGAGCCAGAATCCGCCTCCAATCAATAGAATGAACAGTGGATAGCCGCAAAGGAAGTCGGCCAAAGCGGTTATGAACAGACTTACCATCGGCCTCCCGCGCCTCCGCCGCCTGTCATGCCTCCGCCAAACGAACCGCCGCTGAAACCGCCTCCTCCGCCACTGCCGCCGCGGCCGAGAGCGCTTCCGAGGATGGCTCCGGCCGCAACAGCGGCCGCCGGATCGGGCTTCTTCGGAATGCGGAAACGCTTCTGATGCTGATTGCCGCAATTCTTGCACATGTAGATGTCGACGCCCTCGCCTTCGGTGGAAACCGTAGGCTGGCGCAGCGTGCGGCGATCGACGAGCGACATGGCGCGGGCGCCGCAGCGGTCACAGACCGTATAGTTGTTCTGACGGTTGATATAGGGCAGGATCTCGGTCTGATGACATTTGGGACAGTGCCAGACGTCATAGTCGATCGAGTTGATCCGCTCCTCGGTGTCCTGAGCGGGAGTGAGATAGTCGTTGTCATGCTCCTCGTCGATCAGCTCCATGCGTGTGCCGCAGTGGGGGCAATTGCGCCTGTGGCGGCGGATGCGCCTCATCTTCAGACCAAGGATCAGAGCCGCGGGCAGAGCCATGCCGAGCGTGAAGAAGAGCCCGAAGAGAACGAGGGTGCGGTATTGGTCGAGCGCGCGGTAACGCTGCACGTCATCAAGCTTCCGCGAGGAGTAAACGGCATAAATGACCAGCCCCAGAAGCGCGCAGGCCACTGCCGCCGCCAGACCGAGATACATGTTGAAGAGTTCGGCACCGCTGAGGTCATCGTCAAGTCCGCGGCTCGAGTCACTGGCATATTTCGATTTCAGCTCCTCGGCAAGTTCCGGATTGCGGAGCACTTCAGCGATGCTTTCCACTCCTTCCACAGTGCCTTCGTCGTATTTCCCCTCACGGTAGAGCGGAAACATGACATTACGGATAATGCGGCCCGCGATGATGTCGGGCAGAGCACCCTCGACGCCGTAGCCGGTGCGGATTATCGCGGCGTGATCGTCGCGCGACAGGAGCACCAGGACGCCGTTGTCCTTGTCCTGCTTACCGATGCCCCACTTCTCAAACAGCTTTGTGGCAAATTCTTCGGGAGTGAGCGAAGAGTCGATGCGATCGACGGCCACCACCACGAGTTCGACGGAAGTATCGTCCCACAGCGAGGCTATTTCCGAGTCCAGACGGTCTACGGCTTCGTCGGAGAGGACTCCTGAGGGATTGGAGACATAACGGGTGCGGTCAGCCACATGGACATTGGGGACTTCGTCGATCCCGATAGCCCAGGAGACCATGAACGTAAGGCCGAAAAGTATCAGCGAAAGCCCCGAACGCCGGGGCAGTGTCAGTTTTTTCATCTGTCAGTTATTAATTTTCAGACTCATGCCCTTCAGACGGCTGTAAAGGTCGAGAGCATAGACGTCGGTCATGCCCGAAATGTGGTCGAGTACGGCCTGGAGTTTGCCGTAAAGCCCCGGCGAATTTACCTCGTACTGTTCGGGCACTTTTGCCAGAAGCAGACGGGAGTAGTTCAGCTCAGGGTTGCAGACGGCTTTGACGAGTTCGTGAATGAGGAAGGAGATGATACGCGTACCGGCAAGCTCGATGTCGACAACGTCGCCCGCACAATAGATTTTCTTCCATGAAAGCGCCTCACAGTCGCGGTAGCCTTTGCGTTCGAGGGCCGGGATATGGTCGAGAAGCGAACCTTTGAATGTGCCCTTCAATATTTCCTCCTCGTGACACACAAAAGCCTCCGCGCAGCGGTTGACGAGCACTCCGATGATGCAGGAGCGCAGGTAGGCTATCTTTTCGTTGGGATCGTCGACGGTCTCCATGACCCGTTCGATATGGCCGCGGCGCGCCTCGTCGAAATAGCCGAGGAAGAGCGGAATCACCTCGTCGGTCGAAAGGATCCTGAGCTTGTGGGCGTCCTCGATGTCCATGATCTCATAACAGATGTCGTCGGCAGCCTCGACAATGTAGACCAGCGGATGGCGGGCATAGCGCACGGCGTCGCCGCTCTCCCTGAGGCGGATCATGCCGAGTTCTTCAGCCACCTTGACAAAATCGTCCTGCTCGGAGGAGAAGAAGCCGAATTTGCCGTGGGCGCCTGCAAGGGAGGAGTCAAAGGGATATTTTACAATCGAGGCGAGGGTTGAATAGGTCATGGCGAAGCCTCCGGGACGACGGCCGTTGAAACGGTGGGTCAGCAGGCGGAAGGCGTTGGCGTTGCCCTCGAAATGTGTCAGGTCGGACCACTGGCGCGGCGTGAGCTGTTCGCGGAAACAGCGGCCCTCTCCCTCGCTGAAATAGGTCGAGATGGCTTTCTCGCCTGAATGTCCGAAGGGGGGATTGCCGAGGTCGTGGGCCAGACAGGCCGCACCGACAATCTCGCCGATGGAGTCGAGCTTGGCCACCCACGGCTCCGCCGCATATTTCTTGCGCAGCTCCATGGAGATCTCTGCGGCCATCGAACGGCCTACGCTGGCGACCTCGATGCTGTGGGTCAGACGGTTGTGCACAAAGATGCTGCCCGGAAGCGGGAACACCTGCGTCTTGTTCTGCAGACGTCTGAATGGCGAGGAAAAGACCAGTCGGTCAAAATCGCGCTGAAAATCGCTGCGCGAGCCGGTTTTCGGGTCGTGGTAGTGTTCAAGCCCGAAGCGTTTGTCGTTTATAAGTCTGTCCCATGACATCTGTTCCATAATCGAGAGGGAGTTGAGAGTGGATTTTTTCATTGCGAAGATACGCAATATTTCGCTATCCGCAAAACAGAGAGCAGGGAGAATGCGCGGCGCGCATCCTCCCTGCCTAAAGAATCTTTATTCCGGTAAGGACTGGTTATTCAGCCTTGCCGTTGGAGCCGAGCACGGCAACAATCTTGTGCTTGTAGAGCTTCTCCATTTCGTCGCGGGCGGGGCCGAGGTATTTGCGGGGGTCGAATTCAGCGGGCTTGGTAGCCATGACCTTGCGCACGGCGGCGGTCATTGCGAGACGGCTGTCAGAGTCGATGTTGATCTTGCAGACAGCGCTCTTGGCGGCCTTGCGGAGTTCTTCTTCGGGGATACCGATTGCATCGGGGAGCTTGCCGCCGTATTCGTTGATTTCGTCAACGTATTCCTGAGGAACGGAGCTTGATCCGTGGAGCACGATGGGGAATCCGGGGAGTTTTTCCATAACGGCGTCGAGCACGTTGAATGCCAGCGGCGGGGGAACGAGACGGCCGTTGGCGTCGCGGGTGCACTGTTCGGGCTTGAACTTGTAAGCACCGTGAGAAGTACCGATTGAGATGGCAAGCGAGTCAACACCGGTGCGGGTAGCGAAGTCGATAACTTCTTCGGGGTCGGTGTAGGTGTGGTGGTCGGAAGAAACTTCGTCCTCTACACCTGCGAGCACGCCAAGCTCACCTTCGACAGTCACGTCGTACTGGTGTGCATAGTCGCATACTTTCTTTGTGAGGGCGACATTTTCTTCGTAGGGAAGGTGTGATCCGTCGATCATCACTGACGAGAAGCCGTGTTCGATGCAGTCCTTGCAGAGCTCGAAGCTGTCACCGTGGTCGAGGTGAAGCACGATCTGGGGATGCTCCCAGCCGAGACTCTTGGCATATTCAACAGCACCCTGAGCCATGTAGCGGAGCAGGATGGGGTTGGCATAATTGCGCGCACCTTTGGAAACCTGAAGGATAACGGGTGACTTCTCTTCAGCGGCAGCCTTGATGATAGCCTGAAGCTGCTCCATGTTGTTGAAGTTGAATGCGGGGATCGCATAGCCACCCTTGATGGCCTTCGCAAACATTTCTTTGGTGTTCACGAGTCCTAATTCCTTATAACTTGTCATTTTAGTTAAGAGGTTTATTGGTTAATAAAAGTAATTAGAATTGTACTGGCTACAAAGATAACAAAAAAATCCCGGTCTTGATCATGAATCGGACAAAAAAAGTCACCGCCGGTCGTGGAAGCGGTAACCGAGGCCTATCATGAGGTTGTTGGGGTTGCGGAAACTGTTGAGCTGATAGCCGACGTGGAGAAAAACGCTGCGCCAGACGTTGATTTTCAGCGCCAGGACCTGATAGAAGTTGCGAGTGTCGTGGTTGCCGAGGATGTTGTAGCCCATGCCGGCGTTGATCGAAAATATCGGCATGACCAGCTCACCGCGGGCCGAGAGGCCCAGTGAGACCTGATGGAAGAAGGGGGGACGGCGGAATTTGATGTCATCGCCGAAGGTTCCGTCGACCCAATATTTGCCAAGGTCGGAGCTTTCGTCATACTGCACGTCGGCCGAGATGCCGGCGCGGAAGAAGCGGTTGAAGTTGTACATCGGGGCAAAGTTGAGTCCCGCTACTCCGAAACGGCCGGGAAGCAGCTGGGGAGTGTCGTTGATGTGGATCATGCGCTTGCGGGCGGCGCCGTAGACCACGAGATCATAGCTGAAATGCGGGCGCACGGGCTCGGTGTCGCGCATGTCGGCAAGAGTGTGGGAAGAGCCCCGGCTGTCGAAGGAGTAGATCAGTCCGGCGCGGGCGCCGATGGAGTTGACTCCGGGATTGGGCCAGGATGTGTTGCCGTTGGACCAGTGGGTCATGTCGATTCCGGCGGCGACTGACCATTGCGGAGCCAGACGGTAGCGGAGCATGAAGCCGAGATTGATGTAGGCGTTGATCGGCGAGCCGACAATCAGGTTGACCGGCGGTCGGTCTTCATGATACTTTTTCCAGCCGAAAGAGGCGCCGAAGTTCCACTCGTAGTCGAAGGTCAGCCGCGGGGCGAGCCTGACGACCGGCGCTCCCTGAAAGAGGTAGACGCCGACGGGGGAACCGATGCGGCTGTTGTCAAAAAATGATATCACGGAAAGGCCTATTCCCTGATAAGCACCGGGATAGAGCCGGCCTGTGCGCGTCGAGGGGGAATAGCTGAAAGAGTATTTTATGTGGGCCGACATGGCCGAGTGGAGCACTTTTTCGTCGTCGCCGTAATAGCCGGCATCGCGCAGGGCCGAGGTGGAGGAGCCGACATAGGCTCCGCGCACGTCAAGACCGAGGTGGCTGATGATGGCTGTGGAGGTGGCGGAAGAGTCACCGGTGGCCGCAAGTGACCCGGCGGGGAGTTCCTGGGAGGCGGCGGCGGGGAGTGAAAGGGCGAGGAGCATTGCCGCCACAGCTTTGCGGAGAGGCGCCGGAAGGGAGGGCTGTATGTTACTGTTCATTGATCGGAACATTTTGCCATTGGAAATTGAAGAGGTACGGTTGCAGGACCTGCACGACGGTAGGGAGATCACGTTTGCTGCCGGTGACGGGATTGTAGATGTGGAGAGTGGCCTTGGCAGTCATGAGGATGTAGGAAAGCGACAGTTCGAAGGCTGTGGCCGAGTGTGGCGCGATCTCGACGGGATAGGTATCATAGAAACTCTTGCCGTTGATCAGGCCGCTGTCGAGGGGTTTCATAGCTATCATCTCGGATGAGTAGCGCACCATCGTGCCGTGGAAGCCTCCGCTGATCCAGCTTGAGGACTCCCGGTATACATAGGTCGGGATCTCTACTTCGGGAAACTCGTGGGCGGGGTCAAGTTCGAAGCGTGAAAGCGCCTCGGTAGTGAATTTCACCGAGATACCGCAATAGTCAGCGGGACACAGCGTCTGGGTCACGGGGGTGTCACCGTTGTTGCGGACGGTCAGCAGGGTGCGTTTACTGTCACGGAAATCGTTGGAGCAGCCTTCGCCGTAAGTCAGCCCGGTGATGATGTAGCCTCCGGCCTCTTCCTCGCGCATGAGGGTGAAGCGGATACAAGTTTCTTTGTAGGAGTAGACCAGCCGGATCTGTCCGGAGATATTTTCGCCTGAGGTGTTGCCGAGGAGGCGGATTTTCAGGCGCCCGGCTTTTTCCTGGACAAATTCGACCTGAACCATGTCATTGACAGCCTCCACGCGGTTCAGGAAAGGGAGACTCGACGCCTGGTCCATGATGTAGAGGCTTGAGCGCGAGTGGTAGGTGTTGCTGTAATCGTTGTCCGCATAAGTGGTCCAGTCATAATCGAGCGATGAAAGCTCCAGCTTGACGCTGTAAAGATAGTCGGTGCTGAACGAGACTTCTTTCTCTCCGCCGGCCTGAATCTTGAAATCGCTGTCGGACGGAGAGGAATCGTCGATGAATATATCGTTGTTACACCCTGCAAACATCAGGGCGGATATCAAGAGGAAGAGCAGTTTTAAGCAGTGTTTGTTCATGAAAAGAAATGTGAATTGCAAAGATAGCGATTTATCTGATATAACAGGCTGCTTTATCAGTGAAATAAAACCCGTCAGACCCCTCAAGGTCGCGTTTAACTTATTTTAAGCCGAGAGATGTTAATCTTTCGAAATCCAATTCATAACTTTGTCCCAAATTCGGTTTTGACAAAATACAATATCTCATTGTGCGGAAATAATGCAGACTGTCTGTGGAAACTCTCTGTCAAAGTCGGAAATAATGCGTTTCAAAGCCATTCAATACCGTGTCAATATCAATCATTAGCAATATACAAAAACCATGAAATCCCTAAAACTCCTGCTTGGACTTGGATTTTTGGCTTTGGGGGCCGTGAATGCCCAGGCTGATTCGAAGGTGACAACCGTCATCAACGGCCGGGAAATCCCCAAAGATCTGACCAAGCTCACATTCAACGACAAAATCGTCACTCTGACATTCAGCGACAACTCAAGCGAAACGGCTGAGATGGAACTCATCGCCATCACCCTCGACCACAGCGAAAATTCGGCGATCTCCGAGATCCTGGCCGATCCGAAAAAAGCCCGCGGGGTCTACAACCTCAAAGGCCAGTATCTCGGTGAAAAGCCCGAAGGTCTCTCGAAAGGCATCTATATAGTCAACGGTCAAAAAGTCTGTGTCAAATGAAACATCTCTACACTTCTATGCGCGGACTCCTGACCGCCATAACAGCACTGTTGACGCTCACGCCTGCAATGAATGCCGAAACCGTGCTTTGCAAATATGAAAACGGGACGATGACAAACGTCACCATTTCAGGAACGACCAAAACAGGGTCATATAAATATGCATCCAACAAGACAAGTGTCACCTGTCTCCAGCTTGCAAACGGCTATACGACAAGCAACGTATATAACGAAAATGCAATAAATCTTATCTGTACTGAAGGTTTCAAGGCCGGAGATGTAGTGACTATCCAAGGCTTCATCAACAACAAAGATGCAGCAAAACGCGGTGCCGTCAAACTCATCTCCTTGGGAGATGGAAATCAGATCAATGAAATCAATGCGTTCCCCGACTTCATAAACGGGTACAGTTCACCCGACACTCCTGAAAAGCTGACCTATACGCTCGTCGAGGACCAGCCCAATCTTTCACTCGTTCGCGACGGCAATACGGGCACCAATCTTATGTTCATCTCCGTTGTCCGCGATCCCGGAACCGGTGGCGGTGACGATCCCTCCCCTACCCCGACACCGTCTGACGACCATTCGGTCAGCATGAACACGCTGAACAATCAGATGCTTCTGCAGCTGACCAACGGCGATGTGAAATATTACAACACCGCCGATCTCTCGGAAGTGAACATCGACAAGGTTGCGGGCACTGTCAGCGTGAGCCCGCTCGCAGGCGACTGGAACGACGAGTTCAAACGCAACGTGGCTGCAATCAGCTTTGCAAAAGCGCCCGAAACCGGCGAGGATGCCGAGATTGTCAACAAGGGTGTCAACATCACCGAAGCCAAAGGCTGGCTGGAATCGATCTATGCAAAGTGGGAACCGCTCGAAGGCGCTTCGACCTACCGCGTATATATTAAAGGTGGAAAATACAGCGACTACACCCGCATCGACCGCGAGTTGGTGCGCAATTACGGCACTTACGGACGCGCCGACATGGTCGGCCTCCCCGCCGGTGTCTATTCGCTGAAAGTCGTGCCCGTGATCGGCGGCTCGGAAGACGAGACCAAAGCCAGCGAGGCAAAGGAGATGTCCGTGAAGGCATATGACCGCAGCGGTTTCGCACATTTCAACAATAGCGGTGTCGGCGCCTACAAGGATAACGGCGAACTGAAAGAGGACGCCCGTGTGATCTACGTGACCGCCGAAACTGCCAAGACAGTGAAATGCCTCGTCAAGCAGAGCAACAAGGACGGCGAGGGTACCGAATTCACCGGTCTCCAGGCCATCATCAACGCCTATCAGAAAGGCATCGAGACCCGTCCGCTCGCTGTGCGCCTTATCGGCACGATCAAAGACACCGACATGGACGCATTCGGCAGTTCAGCCGAGGGTCTTCAGATCAAGGGCAAGAACAACACCATCGCCATGAATATCACCATCGAAGGTATCGGTGACGACGCCACCACCTGGGGCTTCGGCTTCCTGCTGCGCAATGCCGTGTCTGTCGAGCTGCGCAACTTCGCCAACATGCTCTGCATGGACGACTGTGTTTCGATCGACACCGACAATAAATATTGCTGGATTCACCACCTCGACCTCTTCTACGGCAAGACCGGCGGCGATTCCGACCAGGCGAAAGGCGACGGCACTGTCGATGTCAAAGGGGACTCGCAGTATATCACAATCGCCTACAACCGCTTCCACGACAGCGGCAAAAGCTCGCTGTGCGGCATGAAAGGGGAAACAGGTCCGAACTACATCGACTATCACCACAACTGGTTTGACCACAGCGACTCGCGCCATCCGCGCGTGCGCACAATGACCGTGCATGTCTGGAACAACTACTACGACGGCTGCGCGAAATACGGCGTGGGCGCCACGACTTCGTCGAGCGTCTTCGTGGAACGCAACTTCTTCCGCCACACCCTGGCTCCGATGATGAGCTCCAAGCAGGGCACTGACGCCAAAGGCGACGGAACTTTCTCAGGTGAGGACGGCGGCATCATCAAGAGCTTCGGCAACCTCTATGCCGAGAAGGGCACAGCAGCCAAATATAACGTGATCACCCACTCGGCTGATGCCACAAGTTTTGATTGCTACGAGGCTTCGAGCCGCGACGAAAAAGTGCCCGCGACGTTCAAAGCAGTCCAGGGCGAAGGCACCTACAACAACTTCGACACCGACCCGGCGCAGATGTATGAATATACCCCCGTCGAGGCTGCCGAGGTTCCGGCACTCGTCACCGGTTTCTACGGCGCAGGCCGTCTGAACCACGGCGATTTCACCTGGGACTTGAATTATGCAGGCGCCGACACTGACTACTCCGTCAACCAGGCCCTCAAATCAGCCCTCCAGGCTTACAAAACCACCCTTGTAGGAATCTTCGAATAAACCGAAAACCGGAAATTACCCGGCTTAATCGCAATTTACCTCGTTGCGTTTGCGCGGATGCCGGGGCAGGCTGACCGCGTTAGCGGTCGGTCGAATCCAGGCCACTGCAAGGGCCGCATAGCGGTCCGCAGCTGTGGTAATTAGAGATATTTTTTCACCCAAGAGCGCCGTAGGTGCGAAACTGTACAACATATGTTTCGCACCTACGGCGCTCTTTCTGGAGGAGGTGGACAGATTAACCACAGCTGCGGACTCCTATGGAGCCCTTGCAGTGGCCTGGATTCTTGCGCTGCTATGCAGCTTTGCTTCGCGTTGCCGCTCGGACATGCCTGACGCGGGGCAGCTCGGACATGCCTGACGCGGGGCTGATACCTGATACGGGGAATGATGCAAGACGAACTAACATTGCATAATGCGAAGTCGGATATATTCCAGCTCATTCGATAGCGCAATGGCAATCAGCGTGTTGCGGATACTCAGGGAGCATTCCTACTGAGTGACCGGATTTGTGGCAGGCTGTTTAAAGCGTTTTGGATACGCATACAGAAAGAGGCTGCGGCGCAGTGGTTCTGCGACACAGCCTCTGTTCGTTTCACATAGTGGAACCGGCGCAGGGCGCGGTCCGATGTGGAGCCAGATTGCTTATTCAGCGGCAGCCTCTTCGGCGGGAGCTTCCTCAGCGGGTGCTGCGGCGGCTTCGGCCTCGGCAGCTGCGGCAGCAGCTTCGGCTTTCTTCTTGGCTACTTCTTCAGCCTTTGCTTTGTTCTTTGCTACTTCGGCTTCGAGACGAGCTTTTTCGTCAAGCTCTTTCTTGTCGGCCATAGATGCGCGGAACTTGTCGACGCTCTGCTGCTTCTGAGCTTTCCAGGCGTCGAAACGACGCTGTGCTTCGGCTTCGTCAAAAGCGCCTTTCTTCACGCCACCCTGAAGATGCTTCATGAGAAGCACGCCTTCGTTGGAGAGGATGGTGCGAACGGTGTCGGTGGGCTGAGCACCAACGTTGACCCAATACAAAGCACGCTCGAAGTTCAAAGTTACTGTAGCAGGATTAGTGTTCGGATTATAAGAACCTATCCTTTCAATAAATTTACCATCTCGTGGTGCCCTGCTATCGGCGATAACAATAGGATAGAACGCATAGTTCTTGCGACCATGACGTTGCAGTCTGATTTTTGTTGCCATTAATTTGTGATTTGTATTGATTAATTCGGGCGCAAAGTTACTGCTTTTGCGCGTGATTGCCAACCGTCGGACGGGCGGAATGTCGGGGAGATGTGGTCGGTTTAAGATTATTTAACTATCGCAACGAAATGTAACGGGGTTTCAACGAAAAAGTGGCCTGCCGGTCGGAAGACGGAGGCAGGCCACGGGGTAGTTACTATTGCTGTGTAGGAGGTATCTCAGAGGGATCAGTTGTAGTGCGGGTTGCGGGGATGGTAGAGCCAGCCTCGGTAACGGGTGCCCATGCCGCGGACTATGCGGTGCCAGTAGGCGTCTTCTTCGCCTTGGAGCAGGGTGCCGACATCGGGAATACCGGTGACGGCCCAGACGTTTTTGACGAGTTCTTCGTCGAGCTGGCCGACGCCCCAGCCGCTGTATCCGAGGAAAAAGCGCAACTGGCCGTCGACGGCATAGCCGTCGTTGACGATCGACAGCATTGTGTCGAAATCGCCGCCGATATAAAGCCCGTCGACAATCTCGCGCGAGGAGGGTATGAGATCGCCAAGAGTGTGGATGAAATAAAGTCTGTCGCACGACATCGGCCCTCCGCAGTAGACCGGAACGGGGACGGAGGCTGTGACGGACGGAAGAAGATCCTGAAGCGAGTAGCTCGTGCGGCTGTTGAGCACCACTCCCATGGCCGAACCCTGCTGCTCGTAGTCGACGAGACAGATGACGGCATGATGGAAGTAGCGCTCGCGCAGGAAGGGCTCTGCGACGAGGAGCGAGCCGGCGCGGGGAATGGAACGCCGGTCAATGTCTATATTGAACAGTAAGGATTCAAAATCAATCATAAACCTTCTTCTTTGCCACTTAAATATATGTGTGTCGCGTGTGTCGTTGTTTCTTAGCCTCTAAATTACTGCTTTTCGCGCTCAGATGCAAGAAAATAGTGTTAAAAATCGAGGGCGGATGAAAATATAGCATTACAGGCTATTCAGGGCATACCTGTGAGAGATGCAGACAAAAACGCCGGGCACAAAGAGGCCCGGCGTAGATAGGGTTGATGAAATACAGGAACGGTGTTGGAGCGGCGGTTCAGACCAGCTCGCCGATCAGTGTAGCGGAGGAGGAGTCAACGACACGGACACTGACAATGTCGCCCACGCGATAGTCGCCGCGGGGGAAGACGAGAGTCTTGTTCTGCTGGTTGCGGCCGACAAACTGCTCGCGCGAGCGCTTGGATACACCTTCGACGAGCACGTCGAAAGTCTTGCCGACGTCGCGGGCGTTGCTTTTACGCGAAAGTTCGTTCTGCACGGCGATCATGCGGTTGAGGCGGTCGATCTTGACATCTTCGGGGATGTTGTCGGGCATGGTGCGGGCAGCGAGGGTGCCGGGTCGTTCGGAATATTTGAACATGAAGGCCGAGTCGAAGCCCACCTCTTCCATGAGAGAGAGGGTCTCAAGAAAATCCTCTTCGGTTTCGTCGTGGAAACCGGTGAAAAGGTCGGTGGAGATGCCGCAGTCGGGGATGGCGCGGCGGATGGCGGCGATGCGGCCGAGATACCATTCGCGGGTATATTTGCGGTTCATGGCCTTGAGCACCTTGTCGGAGCCTGACTGCACTGGGAGATGGATGTGTTTGCAGACATTGGGCTTTGAGGCGATGACGGCGATGATCTCGTCGGACATGTCCTTGGGGTGCGAGGTGGTGAAGCGGATGCGCATTTCAGGGGCGGTGTCGGCCACCATCGCGAGGAGCCGCGCGAAGTCTATTACCTCGCCCGACGCGGTCTCGTAGCGGTAGCTGTTGACGTTCTGCCCCAAAAGCGTAGCCTCGCGGAAGCCTTTGGCGCGGAGGTCGGCAAGCTCGGCAAGGATGCTCTCAGCCGAACGCGAGCGTTCGCGTCCGCGGGTATAGGGGACGATGCAGTAGGAGCAGAAGTTGTTGCATCCGCGCATGATGCTGATAAAACCTGAGACGGTGTTGCCGGTGATGCGGGCGGGAATGATGTCGCGGTAGGTCTCGGTGGTGCTCAGAGTGACATTGACAGCCTTCTCTCCGGCCTCGACGGAGGCAAAGAGGTTCGGGAGGTCGAGATATGAGTCGGGACCGGCCACGAGATCGACTCCGTGGCGTTCGATCAGTTCCTCGCGGACGCGCTCGCCCATGCAGCCGATGACGCCGACGATGAGCCGCGGCAGGTCCTTGGAGCGCTTGCGCCTGAGCGAAGCGAGATAGGCAAGGCGAGAGATGATTTTCTGTTCGGCATTGTCGCGGATCGAGCAGGTGTTGAGCAACACGGCGTCGGCCTCTTCGGGTGTGGCGGCCATCTCATAGCCGACGGTCTCCATGATCGAGGCAACGACCTCGCTGTCTGCCACATTCATCTGGCAGCCATAAGTTTCTATATGTAATTTACGTGCTTGTGTCATATTTTAAGGTGGAAACTTTGGCGATAAGCCCAAGAATCCTTAATTTTGCTACAAAATTACGAAAAACCGCGCATCGCGCAATGGAGAAACTGATATTATTTCTGATCGTGTTCGGCATCGGATCGCTCTTTGAGTACCTCAAACAGAAGAGGGAGCAGAGGGCTGACAGCCATGCGGACAAGATCGCGTCTCCGCGAGCAACCGCGGTAAAGGAGCCGCGCCGGCAGCTACGCGCCGACAAACCGGCTCAGCCCGGCCGCATCCCGCCGCTGCCGCAACCGGAAGCCGCGCAGGCCACGCAGCAGTTGCGGACCGTAGCGCCGAAAACTCCCCGCCAGCCCGCCGACGAAGGAGCCTCGATCTTCGATCTGCCGTCAGTCGAAAGCCTGAGCGAGGCCGCAGCTTTCGCCCCGCAGGAACAGGACGGCCAATTGCAGCAGCACTACGAGCGATGGCGCAGAGCCGTCATCGACAGCGAAATCCTCCGGCGCAAATTTTAGACGGCGCCACACCATGTCTCAAAAAATCTAAAACCATTCATTTTGAAATAATCTCTCCCTACCCTCCTTAAAATTCAGAAAAAAGAAAAGTTATGAAATTCCCCATCCTGACACCGGAAGAAGCCGCAGATCTTTTTTTCAATGACGCAAAATGTGGATTTTCCGGTTTTACCGCTCCCGGAGCCCCCAAAGTAGTGACCCAGGCCATTGCGGCCAAGGCCGAAAAGCTCCACGCCGAAGGTAAGCCTTTCAAAATCAACATCATCACAGGCGCCTCAACCAGCGACAACTGCGACGGCGTACTCGCCCGCGCCAACGCAATCGGCAAGCGTACCCCCTATCAGAACCATCCTGACCTGCGCAAGCGCATCAACTCGCACGACGCCCACTACTTCGACCTCCATCTCTCGGAAGCGGCTCAGAAACTGCGCTACGGATTTTTCGGTGATCTTGACCTTGCAATAATCGAGGTTTCCGACATTCAGGATGACGGAACGGCCGTCGTCGGCACCGGTATAGGTAACGTTCCTACCATCGCCCGCATGGCAAAGAAAATCGTGATAGAGCTCAACGAAAAACTGCGCCACGCACTTTACGGACTTCATGACATCTACTTGCCGCTCGATCCCCCCAACCGCGGCGAAATACCCATCTTCAAAGTCAGCGACCGCATCGGCTCTCCCGTGCTCAAGATCGATCCGTCGAAGATCGTCGGAGTTGTCATGAGCGACCACTACGAGGGTGTCAAGCCTTTCACTCCGCTCGACGACACCACCAAGCAGATAGGCGCCAACGTCTGCCGCTTCCTCATCGAGGAGCTGCGCCGCGGAGGCATTCCCAAAGGCTTCCTGCCCTTGCAGTCAGGCGTGGGCAATGTGGCCAATGCTGTCCTCTACGGGCTGGCCGACGCAAAGGAGATCCCGCCCTTCGAAATGTACACCGAAGTTATCCAGGACGCCGTTATCGATCTCATGAAGAAAGGCCGCTGCAAATTCGGCTCAACCTGCTCGCTGACCGTCTCCAACGAAGTCGAGGACGAGGTGATCAGCAACATCGAGTTCTTCAAGCAGCACGTGATTCTGCGCCCGTCGGAAATCTCCAACAATCCTGAGGTGATCCGCCGACTCGGTGTCATCTCTATGAACACCGCCCTCGAGGCCGACATCTTCGGCAACATCAACTCGACCCACGTGACCGGCACACGCATGATGAACGGTATCGGCGGTTCAGGCGACTTCACCCGCAACGCCTACATTTCGATCTTCTCCTGCCCCTCGATCACGAAGGAAGGCAAGATTTCGAATATCGTTCCTATGGTGTCGCACGTCGACCACACCGAACACTCCGTCGACATCATCGTCACCGACCAGGGCATCGCCGACCTGCGCGGCCTCGATCCGGTTGAACGCGCCAACGAGATCATCAACAACTGCGCCCACCCGATCTACCGCGAACTGCTCCGCGACTATCTGAAACTGAGTACCCGCGGCGGTCAGACTCCCCACACGCTCACCGCAGCCCTCGGCTTCCACACCGAGTTCCTCTCGTCGGGCGACATGCGCAACGTCGACTGGTCGAAATTCGCATAACATTCCCTGAAACATAAAATGTTTCGGTGTGAGGATTGTATATTGTTTTATCTATGGATGAGGTAGACCAAGACCTGAATTTGAGATAAAACAAGATACAATCCTCACACCTTTTTTATATTCACACCATTTTAAAATTATGGTTTATGGAGGATTGGGAACCGGGAGGAAAAAATATTTGTTAACAGCCAGGTTTGTTAACAAGTCTCTCCGAGACATGGTCTTAGGCGACATGGCAGGACCCCAGGCACCGCTCGCAGCCTACGCTGATGGCTCCGGCTCTCGCTTAGCCTGAGGTTTCTGAAACACAGCCTTTTCAAGGCTTTCCCGAAACAACTGTTGCAATACCAATCCGCCGACGGTTTCTCTCACACGAAACCGTCGGCGGATTGGTATTTTTATCATGCCGGAAAGTCTTTCATGCTAATTGCGCAACCGCTGGTTGCGTAATTGATATTTCTAACAGATTAAGTTTCCTCATGAAATTGCATGTAAAACAGCTTGTTTCAATATCCCGACTCGAAGAGGGAGTTCTGGAAGGTGTAGAAGTCGGAGGAGAGGAGTTCGGAGAGGGAGGTGGCGCGGCGGTCGAGATAAGAGGTGACGATGCGGTGGCCGATGAAGCGGCCGATGGCGCCGGGCGAGTTCGGATTTATGGCCGATGTAAACGGCGCGGGGCTGACAAGCATCGCCGCAAGCTGCGGATCGGTCGAGAAAATCATCTTGCGCTCGGCCATCGTCTCCCACACCCGTTTCTCATTATCCGAAGCCCACGCCATTGCCTCGTCATCATAGCCGAGAACCTGCTGCTCGCTCAGTCCGCACAGCTGCATTACAGCCTCAACGACGGCACCTTCATAGAGCAGGCGCGACAAGACGATGGAATAGCCGTCGGATTCGTCGCGATACGGATAAAGCCCCCGCACCAAAGTCTCGGCCATGTCGGGGAGAAGACGTGCGGGCGTCTTGCGGACACGCAAATAGTCAGGGAAATAGGCATACGGCGCATAATCGGCTCCCAAATAATGATTCAGACCGACGAACATCAGAGTGTCGGCGGTAAAAACCGACTGGTTGAAGGGGGAAACGATTGCAAAGACCGCCGGAAAGCGGTCGGCCGGAAAAAGTCTCGTGAAATTAAACTTCATGCGTCCCAAATCAGCCTCGACAGGCCGTAGGTCGCTCCAGAGCGAGTCCATCGCGCGGTCGTGGATGCGGATGGCCGGATTGCGGTTGTAGGCATGAAGCGATGAATCAGTCAGAGCGCCGTAGCCTGAGACTGCGAAAAGGACTGCGGCGGCATCTCCAAGCCGCACATCACCGGGAAGCGAATCTGCCTGCAACGCAAGGTCGAGACGCCCGATCTCCACCGGAGGATATGATCCCCCCAATGAGCATGAGGTAACAGACATGGACACGCCAGCGGAAAACAGAAAGCATACACCTATTATTATATATGTGGCGCCGGAAATCTTGCGGCGCAAGTGAGACCCGAAGAAACGAGACATAGTTCTGAGGCGGTTGGTTAGTTGTCCAAAAGTAGGTATTTTTTGGCATTTATACACAAAAATCGGCGTAAGAAATGGCATTTAGAGAGAGTTTTACTACCTTTGTCTAAAATTTGGCAAACCAGATCCACCACTCCCGGCATGACACTGACACGCATCATAAGACTGCTACTGCTACTGCTACTGCTACTTTTGCTTCTGCCCGCTACGGCATTCACGGCTGAAGGCAAACAGGAGTTTACCGTGGTCATCGATCCGGGCCACGGAGGCAAGGATGCCGGAGCCTTGGGAAGAAAGACCAACGAGAAAAGCGTCAACCTTGGCGTCGGGTGTAAACTCAGGGATCTGATCAATTCAAACATGAGCGATGCCAACGTAGTCATGACCCGCAGCGGCGACAATTTTGTCACCCTTCAAGGGCGCGCCGACATAGCGAACCGCCGCCATGCCGACATTTTCATCTCGATCCATGCCAATTCAATAGACAAGAAATCGCCGATGCACACAAGCGTAAACGGTGCCTCAGTCTACACGCTTGGCCTCAAACGCAGCGACACAAACCTGAGTGTGGCCATGCGCGAGAACGCGGTTATGAAACTCGAACC
This sequence comes from uncultured Bacteroidales bacterium, assembly GCA_900544535.1. Classification (GTDB taxonomy): domain Bacteria; phylum Bacteroidota; class Bacteroidia; order Bacteroidales; family Muribaculaceae; genus Duncaniella. The sequence goes on from UQVH01000021.1 coordinate 28,480, forward strand.
GGATTACTCGACCACCTACGCGGGCTTCGATCCCTCGTCGGCCGAGAGTTACATCGCTTTTGATCTGATGCAACATGCCAATCTCGACCAGAGCATCGAGCTAGCCGAAGCCGTACAGAACCAGTTGGTACGCACGGCGGGGCGCAAGAACAACGGTGTGCGTCAGGCACCCTTCTGGGTATTGGTGCGCACGAGTATGCCGGCGATTCTCGTCGAACTGGATTTCATCTGCAATCCGGCGATGGAAAAGTTCATGGCGTCGGAACAAGGTCAACAGAAACTTGCGCTCGCCATCTATCGCGGAATTGAAAAATACCGCAAGGGGGGTGCGAAACCTGCTGCCGAGCCAAAGAAATCTGCTGCCCGAAACAACATCGCGGCCGACGAAACCGACGAGACTCCAGCTGCAGAAAAGACTGAGCCTAAAGCGACAGTCGAATCCGGGAGCAAAGAGCCGGCAAAGGCATCCGCAGCAGAAGATACGCAGGACCGGATCATCTATAAAATCCAGTTCCTTACCGCCAGCTCGCCGCTGCGCAAGGGCGATGCACGTCTGAAAAAACTCTCGCCCGTCGACTATTACAAAGACGGCAAAGTCGTGAAATATACCTACGGCTCCTACTCTTCGCAGGCCGAGGCCAACAAAGAATTATCGAAAATCAAAAAATCATTCCCTGACGCATTCGTCATCAAGACCCGTAACGGGAAACGAATCAAATAACAGAGACTTATGAAGAAAATACGGACTAAGGAATTCATCATAGGCGCGAGCGTACTGCTCTCGCTGCTGATTCTCTTTTTCGGCATCGACTATCTGAAAGGCATAAACGTGTTCAAATCGGCCAACTACTACTATGCCTCCTACACCAACGTGACAGGTCTGGCCCAGTCTGCTCCCGTGACCCTCAACGGCTTCAAAGTCGGTCTGGTCCGTGACATCAGCTATGAGTACGACAACCCCGGCCATGTGCTGGTCGAGCTGAGCCTTGACAAGCAGCTGAAACTTCCGGTAGGAACCAAGGCCGCAATCGTCACCGATATGCTCGGCACTTCGACCGTGGAACTGCAGATGGCTCCCGGCAAGGATTTCTATGAAATCGGCTCAAAAATCGAGGGTGTGGTCAGCGGCGGCCTCGTCGACAAGCTCGGAAGCGACCTGATGCCCACAATCGTGAAGCTCGCACCGCACATCGACTCGCTCGTGGTCGCAATGACAACAATCGTCAGCGATCCGGCCCTGTTGAGTTCGGTGCAGCGCCTCGACAACATCATGGCCAATCTTGAAGTGTCGACCAAGCACCTCAACGCCGCAATGGCCGGTGTGCCCGCCCTTGTCAACAGCGCCAACGGTACCATGACCAACGTGAAGGAACTTTCCGAGAACCTCACTCAGATCTCCGCCGCACTCGCCGTGCTTTCGGAAGATCTGAAAAACATGCCGCTCGACTCGACGATGCACAATATCAACAACATCACCGCCAATCTCGACCGCGCTACCGAACAGCTCAACTCGGCCAACTCCTCGCTGGGTCTGCTGCTCAACGACCCGCAGCTCTACCACAACATCAACAACAGCGCCGCCCACATCGACAGCATCCTCATCGACCTGAAGAAACAGCCCAAACGCTATATCCCCTCGATCAAGATTTTCTAAACTCAAAGGATATTTCCTCAAAAGGAATATAAACCTCTTTCAATATCAAACTAAACCAAGCATCCTCCGCTACGCATTATTGTGGCAGGGGATGCTTGGTTTAATGAGTAGTCCTAATCGGATTTTCTTCAAAAATCCGATTAGGAAGTATCATAATTTTCAATTGTCCGTCTCTGATGATTTTGACTGCGGAGTATCTTTAGGCACAAGTTCAAAGAATCCGCTTATTTCCTGCTGGTCAAGAGCCTGACGCACATTAAAGCGTTTCACTTGGTCTTCATAGCCTCGTTTGGATACTTTAATTTCAATCGTAACATTCCGCGAATTATCATAAGTCAATCCAATGATATTGAATCCCCGCGTTTCTTCAAGAGGTGTAGTTGTGAGATAAGTCTCATTGGTATTTTTTACCTCATTGGGAACATTGGAGATCACACGATAATAGATGCGGGCACCGCGCGGATCAGAGTCAAAAAACCACCGCAATATGGTTTTCTCCATATCAGTTGTTCCAGGATTGCTACGGTCAACTCTCTGCCTGGACTGTCCGACTGTCACGGTCGGATCGGAAGTACGAACCTCATTCAGATTCTGCGTCTTTTCCATCTTACAGAAAACCATAGGTTTATATTTCAGTTCGTTTTTTGTATATGACACCGTCATTGACTTCGTCTTATATCCGTCCTTTTCAAACTTGAAAATCATTGTTTTCGTTACTGTTTTCTTGTCAAGAGACAAAACACATGGAGTAGTATTGCTCACAACCACTCCATTCAGATAAACCACCGCACCCTCAGGATCGGAAGTTACCGTTATATCATAATTTTTGGCAAACAAAACTACATTTACAGCCAAAAACATCATTACGATAATGATACGCATATAGATCTGTTTCATAGCTCTTATTTTTCCACCAATTCAAAAAATCCGCTTATTTCCTGCTGGTCAAGTGCCTGACGCACATTGAAGCGTTTCACTTGGTCTTCATAGCCTCGTTTAGAGACTTTTATTTCAATAGTGACATCCCGTGAATTATCATAAGTGAGACCCGGAATGTTGAAACCGCGTGTTTCCTCCAGTGGCGTTGTAGTCAGATATGTTTCATTGGTATTTTTCACTTCATCAGGCACCGACGATATGACACGATAGAATATTCTCGCGCCACGTGGGTCAGAGTCAAAAAACCAACGAAGTATGGGGAATGATGCGTTTTAGGAAATCAAAGCAAATCTTAGATATATAATCATATCCCATTGAACTAAAGGTTATTAGCATAAATAGACATGCTTATTAAACTTTACTAAATTTCGATGTTTTTGGTGTATTCTTGTTGCAGATTTGTTACGCGCCTATTGCGAGAACCAAATTTTTTATATACCTTTGCACCGTGATTCTTGATGGTAAGAACACGTAACAACTCAACTAAAGGGAAAACTAAATGGGAAGACCTAAAAAGTCATTGAAGGTAAAGGAACCAGTTCGCATTCGTGAACGTCAGTTGGCAAACGGAAACGTCAGCCTGTACCTTGACATATATATTAAAGGTACACGCAAGTATGAATCTTTGAATTTGTACTTGATACCCGAAACGGATGCTGCATCAAAGAAAGCCAACATCCGTACTCGCCAGATTGCCGAGAAAATAAAAGCTGACCGAATCATCGCACTGCAAGATCGAGGAATCAAGCATTGGGATAAGATTAAGCGTTCATCAATCTCGCTCGTTGACTTCCTGAAGGAATACGAGCAGGATGGATTCGGTTTCAAGGAGTCAACCTTGAAGGGACGTTCCGACATGCGTAAGAAGGTCGAGGACTATCTGAGCAAGGAGAAACTTGATTACATCGGTCTCAATGAGATTGATGCAGACTTCTGTCGTGGTTTCCTCAACTACCTCCGTACCGCTCCCCATAGTGTTGCCAAGAAACAAGAAGGCAGAACTATCAGCCCTGGTTGTGCTCATCATCACCAGGCTGTGCTCAATGGTGCGCTCAACAAAGCTGTGCGTGACGGACTCATTCCGGGCAATCCAATGAAACAACTGGATAAGCGAGAAAAGTTCCAGCCTTCCCCTGAAGAACGTGAGTTCCTTACCATCGAAGAAGTACGCACATTGATGGAAACACCATGCACCAACGAACAAGTCAAGAAGGCTTTCCTATTATCTTGCTTTGTCGGACTTCGCCTTGGTGATGTCCGTGAATTAACATGGGCAAAAGTGATGAACACTCCCGATGGCAAGACTCAATACGTCCATGTGTGGATGGAGAAGACTCAGAAGCCTATCAATGTACCATTATCTAATGAGGCACTTCGATATATGGAGAAGAAGGAGGATCCTGATGCAAAACTCTTCAAACTCCCTACTAGTGATGCAACCATCAACTACCATATCAAGAAATGGATGAAGGCTGCAAAGATAGATAAGAAGATTTCGTACCACTGTAGCCGACATACATTTGCCACAATGATGCTGACCCTTGGTGCTGACCTCTTTACCACAAGTAAGTTGCTTGGTCATGCCAACGTGACCACAACCCAAATCTATGGTAAAATCATAGACAAGAAGAAGACTGAGGCAGTCAACCTCGTTGATAATCTATTTACCCCTAAAGCAGAACTGAACGATGAAGATAGAACTGAGGCATAGAAAGTTAGCCAGCGGTAACGAATCATTGTACCTTGACTTCTACGAGAAAGGCAAGCGTTACTATGAGTCGCTGAATCTGTTTCTCATTCCAGAAAGGACTGAGAATGACAGACGTGTCAATGAGAACACCCTCAAACATGCGCTGAAGATAAAGGCTGAACGCATCCTTGGCGTAGAAAAGCAAGTCGATGATGGCGAAGAGAAACTGCCATCAAAGATATTCGCTGACTACATGGACGAACACATTATATATATTAAGGATGATAAGAAACTCTCTGACTCCTATGTCAAGAATGTGACGAAGACTGTAAACATTGTCAAGTCCTATCTCAGATATAGCAATCGTCCTCGTATGCTTTTGGCATTAGTGGATAAACGATTCTATCAGAACTTCATTCGCTATGTCAATGATGTGTACCGAAATAACAAGTCGGATGAACCACAAGAACTTTCGCCAAAGACAAAACTCTTGATACAGACTACACTCAACAGCATCCTGAATCAAGCCGTGAGGGATGGAGTGCTTCGCAAGAATCCATACTACGAGTTGGAGAAAAACGAGAAGTTCAAGAAGACTCCGAGTGACCGTACATATCTGGAAGTAAACGAGTTGAATGCCATGGAAGGGGTCAATACAGGAAGCCCAACCACAAAGCAAACCTTTATGTTCTGTTGCTTCACAGGCTTGCGTCATAGTGATATGCTTGCACTCAGATGGAAAGACATTCAAAAGACTGATGACGGATTAGTGATACATGTTCCATCCATGCAGAAGACAAAGAAGCCTGTCATTGTTCCTCTTGGTGAACAAGCATTGAAGTGGTTGCCAAAGAAAGATGATGCAGCCAACACAGACAAAGTGTTTCCAAATGCCCCTACATTAGGATGTGCCAACAGAGCATTGAAGCACATGGCGAAGAATGCAGGAATTGCAAAGCTTGTAACATTCCATACGAGCCGACATACATTTGCAACTCTTACCATAACGGCTGGTGCTGACATCTTCACCACAAGTAAGTTGCTTGGACATACCAACGTCCACACAACTGAGATCTATGCAGATGTGGTGATGAACACAAAGGTCGATGCAGTCAACCTTGTTAGTGGCTTCTTTGGTTGATGGTTTGTGTTCAAATTAAGTTTGTGTTCAAAAAAGTCTTGAACAGATAACTGAACACTAGTAAATCGGTGTTCTATCAAGTCTTTGATTAAAATGAGAACTAAAACGGCAGTCATATACGCTCGCGTCAGCAGTATCGGTGACAGACAGAGCACAGACAGGCAGGTCAAGGACTTGTCTGACTATGCTGTATATCAAAAGATGGAAGTTCGTAAGGTATTCGAGGAACACATCTCTGGTGCGAAGAAGAATGATGAACGACCTGTGTTGTGTGAGGCGATTAAGTATTGCAAGGAATATCGCATTGATGTCCTTCTCGTCAGCGAGTTGTCGAGATTGGGCAGAAATGCGTTTGAGGTTCTTGCCTCTGTCAAGGATTTGCTTGACTGTGGCATTAACCTCTATATCCAGAAGGAACAGTTTACGCTTCTTGACAAGGAGGGCAAGCCATCTCTGTTTGCTCCTGTCATGATAGCAACCCTTTCCACCTGTGCTCAGTTGGAACGTGATAATATCTCATTCCGGCTGAACTCTGGTAGAAAGCAGTATGTCGAGAAAGGTGGAAAACTCGGCAGACCTGCAGGTTCCACCAAGTCCCAGGATAAAAAGAGGGAAGAATATAGAGAGGTCATCAACCTTCTGAACAAGGGGTATGCCATCCGTGATGTTGCAAAACTCACGGGAAAAGGTATAAGCACTGTCCAGAGAGTTAAGAAGGAATTTGTGGCTTAAAGTTTGGTACCAATACAACACTTTTGTATGGAGCCGTGAAACACCGCCTCATGAAAATGAGTTAAGTGTATAGTGATTTGCTATACCCTTTTGTAAAAAACCAGGGTGGCGTTTTACCCCTGTGGTTTAACCAGATTCGTGAAAAGCTAATGTGGTTTCTAAACCTGATTGATGAAATAACAATGAGGTTTCCAAACCAGTACCCTGTTTTGAGGCAATGGTTTTAACCAATGTCGCAATTTGCGACTATGGTATAGAAAAAAAATCGAATAGGAATTAGTCACCAAAGCATTTCCAATACAGAAGAGCAGAGTTCAACAAGCTTGCAGATGAACAAATAATATAATTATTTCCGTCAAAAACACTACATTAAAATGGCTATTCGCGCAAATAATAGTTAATTTCTTGTACATTTGCAAATATATTCTTAATTTTCTTTCTCTATTTCACATTTTTTTACTACTTTTGCCAAGTCTATATGATTGTGCACACTGTGCATTGTTCGATTAGGCATACATACTGCAATAAGCGTTTACCAGCGTTTTGTCCCTGTCGACCGAATCTCGCAAATTCCTGTGATCAGAGATAAAACAACAGTAGATGCTCCAGATGCTATATAGCGTCCTCCAGAACCTAATAGGGAATCAACTCCTATTTGGATTAAAGTGGATTCAATATAAATGCATCGGCGTGGAGCTCTACAGTTGTTCAACCTATCACAAGGGCAATGCGAGAGCCAGGTCGAAGGAAGAACATACGGTATACCGACAGAAAATGATAACGAGTATTATCAAGTTCCAAAAAATGCATATGAAGGTCTGGAAAAGGTTCAGTTTGGTGACAATGTTGGTACTATGTTGATGGACAATAAGCTATATCTTGCTTTTGATGAGATTATGTTGTATATTGCAACCACAAAAAATGAACTAAAAAAATATGGAATAAAAAAAATCAACGAAAGTGTAAAATGAACTGTGTCAAGGCTGTTAGATAAAGTTCGAAGATAGATACAATTTGCTGTGGATTTGTTATATTTAAACCGATAAATCGAAATTTAGCATGAAACTGATAAAAATACAGTCAAGCAAAGACCCGCTGATAGCGCAAGTTCCAGAGCTCTACGAGTCTGCTTTTTCCGAAGCGGAGAGAACTGACACTGAACGTTTCCTGTGGATGATAGACCACTGCCAGGAAATGTCTTTTTATGCCATCACTGAAGATGACGACTTCTGCGGTATGGCTGTAGTATTTGAATTAGGCATATGTCGTTATCTCCTGTATTTGGCTACGCTTGACATCCACCGTAACAAGGGTTTGGGCGCATTGACGCTGAAACTCCTGAGGGAAGAGACCAATTTGCCGATAATCGGGGAAGTGGAGCCTCCAACTGATGACATCACACGCCGACGCATCGCCTTCTACGAGCGTAACGGTTTTCATGTTGAGTTGGAGGATCCCAGAATCCTGAATGACGCACACCTCGACCCCTCCTGTGTCCTTATGCTTATCAGTACCCACCCTCTTTCCGATGCCGACGAATGCCAGCGCAGAGTGGTAGACACGGTATACAAGCCTATGCAGGCAGAGGAGGTATAACTCTGAACCATCATAAATTCGAATTTTATGGTAACTTGTTTTGATGTATGTGAGATTCTTGAAATGCTGTCTGAAGCATCTGTAAAGGTGTTTCTAGACGGCGGTTGGGGTGTCGATGCACTTATAGGCAGGGAAACAAGAACACATAACGACATCGATCTGTTCGTAGAGAAGAAAGACTACTGTATAACCATATCCGTGATTACAGGGAAGGGATACAGAGAAGTTATAATGGACTATACGACCGACAGCCATACTGTCTGGAAAGATGACAACGGAAGAATAATCGATATGCATTGTTTCGAATATGTAGAAGATGGAATCCTATATGACGGATACATTTTTCCAAGCGAAACTTTCTCAGGTAAAGGAAATATCGGGAATATTGAGGTGTCCTGCATAAACCCGGAGGCACAGGTACAGTTTCATCTTGGATATGAATATGATGAAAATGATGTCCATGACGTCCTGTTATTATGCAGAACTTTCAATCTTGAGATACCGGAGCAATATAAATCTCACATCTGATTCAATATGCTATGATTACTGATAGTTATGATATTGAAACTGAACCAATGATCAATCTGTTTGATTTCTACGGCAGACGTGGAGATTTTGCAGATATATGCCTGATAATATTCTCGAAGGAGATTCATCGGCATTTACTTGATTCCTACGAATCTGAAATTATTGCAACTATGCCGGCTTGCAATGGCGACACGCATATCTATAAAACAACTTATAAAGGAGTTACGATAACTTTCTACCTGTCAGGAATAGGTTCAGCAGTAGCATCCTCTCAATGTTATCTTGCAAGCTGGCTAACTGGAGCATCAAAGTTCATTATGTTCGGTTCCTGTGGCAGTCTTGACCGTACAACCACACAAGGTAGATTTATCATACCGACACAAAGTTACAGAGGGGACGGGTGTTCATATTATTTTGCAGCACCATCCGACTATATTGATATAGCCGCAAGCAAGGAACTTTCCATAATTTTCGACAAATTATCTGTACCATATATTACAGGTAAAATATGGACGACAGATTCGATGGTCAGAGAAACAAAAGGACTTGTACGCAAACGTATGGAAGAAGGGTGCATCGCTGTAGAAATGGAATTGGCTGGAGTTCAATCTGTGTGCGACTTCTACAATTTGAAGTTGTATGCTTTTTTTGAAACAGGTGACATTTTGGATACAAATGGATATGAAGCCAAAGGCTTGAACAATGCCAACCATAGTTTAAACAAACTTTATATTGCTTTAGAAACGGCAACCTACATCTGAAGTATATCAGAATTGTAAATTCCCATTTAGCTAACAGCCTTGACACAGTTCAGCTGACGCCCCCATATAGGGAGTGCTAACTTGACTGGTGCAGGTATTGGAATGAAAGCAGATACAACAAGAAATTTTGAAGCCGGAATCATCACAGATGACCCAGAACTTGTTGAAGCAGCAATGAATCAATTCGATGAAGTTTGGATTGGTAATATGTGCAAGAAATGCAAACGCAAGGAGTATTGCGCTGATCCAATATCAAAATAGATGACTAATCGAGTAGGAGGTAAACATTAATCATAGGTGTTTATCTCCTATTTTCATGTTCACCGACCTCTCACACCACCGTACTTGCCGTTCGGCATACGGCGGTTCCTATTTTGGGTGCCATTCGAGATACGAGCCCATTAAGGTAGGATATCCTGCCTTTCGCAGGCTATCATTATTTATCGCCACTTTCAATATAGGACTATCAGCGATACGCCAATAACCTTTGCGAGTGTTACCCCATTCCCGTGCATTGTATTTTTCTATACCACATTTAATGAGGTTTGCCACCTTGGTCTTGGGTTTCTTCCAAGCTTTCCATATACACATACGTATTCTCCGTCTTAACCACTCATCTGTGTTAATAAGAAAACGTTTCATATCGGCAAGGTGATAGTATCCAATCCATCCACGTATGTATTCTTTCAGTTTCTGTTTCCTCTTCATGTATCCCCATCCATTGCTACGATTCGTCAGTTCTTTAAGTCTTGATTTAATCTTAGATTTGGATTTCGGATGCACTGTGAGACGACATTTGCCTTTCATTACATAGAAGGAGTAACCGAGATACTTCACTCCTCTAACATACGATACTACAGTCTTTTCCTTGTTGACTTTAAGATATAGAGTTCCCTCTATAAATCGGGTTATGGACTCTTTGACTCTTCTTGCTGCCCTTTTAGACTTACAGAATATCATCGAGTCATCGGCATACCGCACAAAAGGAAGTCCTCTGCGTTCGAGTTCCTTGTCCAACTCATTGAGCATAATATTACTTAACAATGGACTTAGTGGTCCTCCTTGGGGAGTTCCTTCCTCGCTAGCTTCGAACAGACCTTTGTTCATTACACCGCTTCGGAGATATTTGTGTATCAGACTGACAACTCTGCCGTCTTTAATAGTACGGCTGAGAATTTCTATGAGTTTGCTATGGTTCACGGTATCGAAGAAGCGTTCAAGGTCAAGGTCTACAACGTACGTGTAGCCTGTATTGATTATCTCTTGGGCTCCTCTTACCGCGTCATGGCAGCCTCTTCTAGGACGGAAGCCGTAACTTCTCCTGGAGAATTGACGCTCATAGATAGGGCTAAGAACTTGGTTAATGGCTTGTTGCACCAAACGGTCTACCACCGTGGGGATTCCTAATAGACGCATCTTGCCATTGTCCTTGGGGATTTCTACCCTTTTGACGGGGTTCGGACGGTAAGAACCGTCCATCAAGGAACGGATGAGCGCATCTTTGTTGGCTAGTAGCCATGAAAACAATTGTTCACATGACATATTGTCGATACCGCCACAGCCCTTGTTTCCAATCACTGCCTTATAGGCTCGGTTTAGATTCGCAGGACTCAGGATTTGCTCGAAAAGGTGTTCCTTGTCGAATGGTACTTCCACGATGTTGTCTTCACATATCCACATGAAAGTCTGCACTCCCTCATACCATTCGGTTTCCGACCTATCTCTTTGAGGGCAGTCATTAACTTCGGATAATGTTTTCTGCATTCGTTCTTTCATTAGGTATGTTTCTATTACTATCGTTTAATTATTAGGTTCAGTCCTTCACAAACCTATCGGCTCCCTTGCTACTATGACTTCTGCTGACTTCTCACGGCAAGCTTTACTCCGCTGATTTCGATTTTTTTTCTCTATTCTCATGCGTCCGTGAGATCTCCTCGGATAAGGGTATTAACTTTCCATCTTATGTCTGCTTCATCTACATTAACCGTTCCGAATAGCGATAGGGCTTTGGTTTGTTGGGCAACCTTGCCCACGGTCACATGCCTTATATGAAGTTTCTGTTCGTCAGACCAGATGTTTGCCGCCAGCTTCCTTCAGATTCCACCTCACGATGGACACCCTTGCTTTTAGCTATATGATTCCCGCTATTAGGGCTCATTGGGGACTTGCACCCGTTAGCTAATACTCATGCCGAGCGTACCCATAAGAAAAAGACACATCACCCAACACGGATGGTGTGCCTTTGCTTTAATTGTTATGAGTTACTTGACAGCTTCCTTCCTGTCCTTTTTCAACTTCTCCACAATCTCCTGAGGACTCTTCTTCTTTTGGACAACAGAATCAAGAGAGATTATGACATCACGATATTTCGGGTCGGACATCAGAACAGGCTTGATGATGCCATATTCCATGACCTGAGATTCAAGATCGTCGTATTCCACGCACTTGACAATAGCGAACAAAATTGCACAGAAACACGATACGTAACTTGCATATTTCCACAGGGTTGAAGTCATGTCATCATAGACTTTCTGTATTCTGACCTTCCATTTTGAAGAACTTCCTGAAGAATGTGTTGCTTCTGAGCTTGACGATGGTGTACCATTCGTCTTCGCTTTCATCTTCTCATCGGCAAACTCCTCAGCTTTGGAAACCAGTCGCTTACAGACTTCATTAAAGATAACGTCCTGATTGTCTATGTGTAACTGCTTACAAGAGTAAGGGTCGATTTCAACCTTGTGCTGTACACGAGGCATGGCTTTCTGGATGAACGCTGCCATCGAAGTAACCAAATCCTCCTTGCGTATGAGTTCAGAGAAGGATAATGGCTGAATCTGATTCTCTGACGAAGGAAGAGGCATTGCAGAAGGCTGCCTACCATTAGCCATAGACTTGGCAAAGGATGGAGTTGACGTCTCTGTTATTGTCAGAACACCTCTGTCATCAACTGAGTAAGTCAACCCAAGCACCTCGGCCATTGCTTCCAACAATACCAGTTCCTGATTGTGCTGCTGGAAATTCTTATTCCACTGAGCAGCCTCGACATTTGTTTTATCTGTTTTTGCCATAAGCTTATCGTCTTGGTTTATATCCTATCTTCGGTTTAGATGCGGTAACTTGGTGATTATTCAGGAAACGGTACTTGTACTTTTCCTTATCGTCATCATCAAGGTCACGCCAGCCTTTATCGTTTCCTCCGCCACCTCCACCAGAGCCGACAGACATTTGAGGACTGTAAGGTTGGAGCAATACTGTGAGCAACAGATCAAGTGCTATGTAACTGAACTTGCCATCATCCGAAGGTGTATGGAACTCCTCGGTGTTGAACTTCTGAAGATCAACAGAACTCAGCAATGATGGTATCGAAGGATAGTTGAACTTGGGTAGTTTGTTGCCAGGGAATGAGGTTTCCCAATCTGGGTATTTCTTCTCGCAACGATACCACGCATCCAGATAGTTGATGTCATACAGACGTTCACGATAGTTGTTGTAGAATTGTTCCACGCTGTTGTGCGTCTGCTGATAGTAGTCACCAAACTTCTCTGTGAGTTTAGGGAGCGTAAGCGACCTGTCTAACTGGCTACCTGAGAATGACAACTTGCCATCAGAGAATGAGATACCCATCACCTTACCTGTGGCATTATTGTATCGGAACTTCATCGCAATACCTTCGGCTTTCAACTTGTCATTGAACTCCTCCCAGTTCTTGGCTTTATCCTTGCACTTGACCACTTTATCATAGATGGCATACTTGGCTTTGTCCTTTCCTCGAAGGCGGTCTCTGTTGACCGACTCTTTACCTGAAGAAATGTAGAAGCCATACTTCTTTGTAAGGTACAGACAAGCCTTTCTGCTGCGCTCTCGTTCATTACTGGCATCAATGACCTCGCCTTTGCGGTTCACTCTGGAGAACATGAAATGAAGATGTGGATGCTTCTTATCATGATGGCGAGTAGCAAAGTACTCTGTGTCCTCGATACCCATCAGTTTCATGTACTCCCTCATGACTTTTAGCATAAGTTCGTCAGTCAGACGTGTACCATCCCTTGCGTGCCATGAAAGAGAGATATGCTTCAGCGGATCCCTCAGTTGATGGTCACCTCGAAGCGAATAAGCCTCGAATAACCGGGCAACAGTTCTGTAGTCTTCTGTGTCTGTGAGGAGAATACCATCACTGGCACATAGAATCTTCGCTTTCTTGTCCGGCTCGTCTCGTCCTAGGGCGTAGGCTACCATATCTGCGAAGTCTGCGCCACTTGTTATGTTTGCAACCATTGTTGTTCGTTTTGTTAATTACTTCTGTTAGTCCTCATCAGGATTCTTGTAAATGATAGTTGGACGCATCAAGTCACCACCTCTGACCATTCGAGCTATAACTTCCTTGATTGATAGAAGCACGTCTTTTGCCACTTGCTCCAAGCCGAAAATTCCTGCGGCATTTGCCTTGTGTGCAATCTGATTTACGTTACCACCCATCTTTGCAAGGTCACCCACCATGTCAATCTGGTCTTCACGCATGTGAGCTTGAACGACTTTTACAAGAGGTGCATCATGCAGGTAGTGCTGAACTGTCTGGTTTGCCTGCTGTGCTTGATAGACAAGAGTATTGTGATCAATTTCGTTGTACCCTACATGGTAGTGATATGAATGCTTTTCCTCTGCTGAAAGGCGAGGTCTTCCTCCCTTTCGTTTCTCATCTGGATTCTTTATCTTACCCATAGATGTCTTATCTAATGATGTATAATTGTCACGCTCGTTGGGTGGAACATTCCACAAACCTATAGCAGAAACTGCAATACAATACAGGCTGCCATCTGTGTTGTTCTATCTATAAAAGCTGTGACGTAAGTTCTAAACTCTCTGATAAAAGGGAGATAGTATTTTTCCAAGCAAGTTCAGGAATGGTTAATTACCAGACCTATCAGGCAGTGCTACAGCGCGTTGCCTCTAAGGGAGAAGTCAACAAGGTTGGCTCGACCGGAGTTTTGGGTACGTTTATGGTACCAAAAACACAAACTTGCTACGGAAAAATACGTCTCTTTTCTCTGAATAGCGTTTCAACGGCTTAAATCGTGCCTTTTTCATCTTCGATGTCGTCGAAGAGGTTCCGCTGATAGCCAGCATTCTGTCTTGGGTGCTCTGTCACGCAAGGCGATGGAGTACTATCATTAGAAGGGGCATGTTCAAACTTCTGTTTGTCGCCAGACTCTATAGTTCCAGTATCAGACGGTGGCCCCTGCTCTGGACTTCCTTCTGTGTCCGCATCCTGATTCGGACTCTGAGGAAGTTCGGGAGAAGGTGCTTCCGCTTTTGTCTCAGAAGCCACATCTGTGTCCATGCCTTGACTTGGTCTCTGATTGGCTTCAGGTACTGTTGCCGTAGGCAGGTTATCTGTTGTTCCGTCCGTAGGTGGCTCAGCGTTCTGCACCTGTTCATCAGATTGAGGATCGGGTGGCAGATTGCTGAAGTCTGGATAACAGATGTCACCATCATTTGTCTGGCACTTATCAACCGACAGCATATCTGAGATTGATGCCAGTCGAGAAGTGTGAAGACGGATGATCCCAAGGTCATCCATGGTGGAGAGAATCCTGACCATGGACTTACGACCCAGCTTCCAACGCTCGCTCATAGAGTGTGCGGAGGACTCTGCCTGACCAGTCAAAAGAGGTACAATGTTGCCTCTCTTGCTAAAAGAGGTGTCCACTATAGCCATATTGTCCAACAGGTCATTGTAGATGGCGAAATGTGATACTCCTGCTGTTGTACCAGCAAGGAAGTTTCGAGCCTCTGGAGTCAGTGTAATAGTGACTGTACAAGAGGGGAATGAAGTGTTATTTTTGTTTGCCATAGAAGTGAACTCTAAAAATGGTTAATGGAATCTTGCTCTCACAATTGTGTTGGGTGGATAGTCCTTTACAATCTCGTCCATGCGAGCAACAAGTTTGTTGTACTCTGACTCCGTAAGTTGTTCTGCACAACATGATTTGAGTTTGTCTGCAAACTTCTGACGCATACCGATCATCCATGGAATCTTTGACTCTTCAACATATTCGGGAAGAATATAGCGAAACCAGCCCTGAACATAGCGTTCCATCGTAAGAGAGCCTTCGCCTGTCTTAGCCCAGAAAACGCTACATTCAACAGTGTCAT
This sequence comes from uncultured Bacteroidales bacterium, assembly GCA_900544535.1. GTDB lineage: Bacteria > Bacteroidota > Bacteroidia > Bacteroidales > Muribaculaceae > Duncaniella. Next base: position 43,674 of record UQVH01000021.1, read on the forward strand.
CATGTAATCTCTGTAGGTCTATCATACCAGTTCGTTCTAAACTCTGATACATACGACTGAAGTTTAATGATTATCGATTCTGTTTACCCAACATCTGCATGTGAAGACGAGCTTCTTCTGCTATCTCGTCAATGGAATCTTCTCGATTCTGACGAACCCATTCCAGAAGGTCAGACTTCTCAAAGTAGATCATCTTGCCGTTAGGACGGTAGAATGGAATGGTGTGCTCATGTGTCATCTTGTACAGAGTAGAACGCTTCATGCCGAGGAATACTGCAGCCTCTTCAAGTGTCAAAGTCTCCTTGGCAGGGATGAGGAGATTTTCGAGAAACGCCATGCGCTTCTGTAGGTCAGCTATGTTGCGCTGTGCCTGAGTGTCCTGTGCGGACTTGTTTGTTACATTATTCATTATTATCCTGTTTTGATTATTCGATTAAAGAAAGAGCAAGTGTCACGAACGAAACGTGATTGAAATCTGGGTGCAAAGTTAATGCGTTGATTCCTAATCGTTATAAATTGTATATCCAGGCACATCAGAAATTTGAGTAGTTTAACTTTCGAGTATGATTTTACGCGAATAATCATACTATAAACCTCGAATTTGTTGTGATATGTGGTATTTGCTTGGATGTGATTTCGTGGATTAAATCCTGACTGGCTTTAGTACGAAATACAAGAATCCAACATTCGAGACGTGATTACTATAGTCGTTAAAAAATAATCGTAACAAAGTGCGCAAGTTTGAAGAAAAATTGCTATCTTTGCATGTAGAAATTGGTGTCGTGCAACAATTTTGATTTGTTACGAGTATATTTAACATTTTTTTGTTGTTAGTTTGTTACGTAACAAGGTTTCTATTAAAAATGGGTATTGATTTACAAATAGTTACACGATTTTCTAAACCTACGAAGTATAGTTTTCTCTATATCAGTCACTCCCGGATTATCTCTTTGAACTCTTTGCATAGGGACAGCGACAGATTCAACAACTTCCTGCTCCACAACCGGCCATAAAGTCAAATCAATAAAATCATCTTTATAGGTTTTCATCTTCCCTGTGGCTGCATCAATAGCCATTCCTGGAATACCGCCTAAAAGAATGTTTCCCCAGAACCAACCCTGTATTTTTGTGTCCATAACATAGGTTTTAGGAGTATAGCCCTCCTTTTTGGCCTCAATTGTTTTACTTTTGAGTTGCTTTTTTAATTTGGCTTCTGCAAATCCATTTTGGCCGATTTCGGCAATGAGACGATTCTTGTCCTTATCAATAACCGTGGTTCCAGGCACTCCTTTCAAAGTGACCTTTTTTGCCGATCCGGCAAACAGGCTGGCGCACGAAGTAGTCATTATACAGACAAGCGCCGCAGACATCAGTAAAATTTTGTAACGCATAATAATTGGTTTTTCCGCATCAACCCTTTGCAGTATTTACACAAAAAAACGTGGGCTGAAATCGCTACGCCTTTGGTTGATGGTCCTGAGAAAACCATGAGATGCAGGTATAGCAAAGTTGCCCACGCATATGCGCGAGAAACCGCGTCGCCTTTGTCGCATCTCTTTTGTGGAAAATTTCTCAGGTTTTCAACCAAGAGCGAAAAGCAATACGTTTTCTTAATAATTCAAATAAAAGCCACCTCTGTGAATGTTGCAAAATTAGGGATATATTACCGAATATGCAAATTTCAGACCTATTAGTTCAAGGAAAATATCGCTATTATTATTTCCAAAAGGTTCTGATAGAGGGACAAATAAGACATCCGGCTGTGTCAAAATTAAACTGCACCCCAAAAGTTAGACACAAAACTTTTGGAGTGCAGTTCATAAACCTTTATTACGACACAGCCTATTTATTTTTACCATTCAATCATAAAATCACTGCTACTCTACCAATGAGTGATAATTCGATTTAATATGTGCTCCGTTTGGAAAGAAAAACTCAAAAGAGGAATATCGTACAATCTTTTGTTCCAGTAATTTGCGGAGCAGGTATAAATCCTTATGCCTCATCAGCAAACTCAACTTTCTATCTATTATTCGAGCTGCTTTATGCCACAAAACTTCAGATAAGGAGCTGAATGTTTCTCCCGTTATATATTTATTATGGCGGTTAATACGTTCTAAATTTGAGACCCCTACATTAAAGACGGCATATAACGTGTCATCCGCTCCATTACTTTTAATAGGTAAAGATACGGAATATCTGCATTGATTTGATTCAAGGTAAAGAACAATATTTATAGTAATCTGATGCTCATTGTCAACTGGTTGCAGAACAAGTTCCCTTAATTGGCGTCTGTCTTTGGATTGTGTTATAGAAAATGACTCAAGCTCATAACTTATCAAATCCCGATTAGTAAATATATTGGCATCCATTAATCTCATTTCCTCTTGGGTATAGGTCTTATAACCCAAAAAGACAGGGTCCTCATCTGGTTTAATAAAAATATTGGAAGCGTTTACATCAATCAGCCAATAATTCCAAATATCGGAATGCCACCAACTGAAATACTGTTGGCATTCCCAATTTATATTGAAATATCTATTAAGCCTTTCACGTATATCTTTCAGTTCATCTTCATATACAAACTTACCATTATCTGTATCTACATACGGAACTACAAATTGATATGCCACATCCGTAGTAAATAACATCGCTGTACAATACGGAATCGTAAGATCTTCATCTTTTCTGAAAAAAAGATAAAGTATAGGCTGCCTGAACATATTTCCCTCAGGCAACTCTCCATATAAAATTGAGGGTAATGAACCTGTTAAAACTGTCTTTTTATCATATCCATTTATCCACTCTACCGTTTTGTGAAAATGATGAAGCCGACTATTTGGCACTAAATCAATTACCATTTTCACTAAAGCACGATATATATTCTGATCTATAACAGGAATAGAATGATTGAACTTATATATAGTTTTGCCATCCGGGGTAATTCCTTTAGGTATATTCGACTGTTTGATATATAATGAAGGCATTCCATCTTCATCCGGAGCTATGGTATAGTCTCGGCCCTTTATTTTGGGACATTCTGTACGGTCTTTCCCAGCTACCAAATACATTGCCCTTCTGAAATCCATCAAATGGGTAAAGTTATCTTCAACTGCATGTAATTTATTGTTACAGTCATCACATTCTTCAGCGCAGATAAGTAATTTATTGCCAATGGCTTCCGGAATTGCATGAGAAATATGAGCATACTTTTTCCCTAGTTTCCCACAAAATCGACAGATTCGTTTATTCTTATCCGGTTCTCCAATAACTTCTTTGACCCTGTCTATTCCATAGGCACATATGTCAAATTGAAATGAGAGCATACTCCAAATATGGAATACTTTATTGTGGATTTTCTTCCATAAATATTCATTTTGCGAATTATACCTAAGCACCTCTATCGCAGCCATCTTCCGGTAAATTTTGGCATATTGATTGTTGAATAAGTAGAAAAAAGCATTATCATCTACCTTCTTATTACCATCAAGAAAGTGTATAATTCTTTTTAACTTTATAGATTTATGAAGATATGCATTGCCTACTCTGACAAAGTTAGCCCTTGTCTTTCCCGAATTTACTAAATGAATGTCTTCTTTACTCCAACTTCCATTCGCCAATTGACTTTCTCTTGCGAGTTCCTCCCATAGAGATTTTTCATCTGTGGGATTTAGGTCCGGTATATCAATTAGTTCGCGATGCTTTGAGGAGTACACTACTATTTGCATAAAAACTATTGAACAAAATTATCACCAAACTTATTGAATATCCTATGAAAAAGAGGGACTGTCTAACAAGTTTGGGCAGTCTCTTTTTATAGTTTAAAAAGGCTAAAAAATAAGGCTTTCATGCTGAAATTCAGCGCGAAAGCCTTTGTCATGTCATAAATTTTCAGTATATTTGGGTTGCAACTAAATCACTGTTAATCATAACATAACATGGCAAAGTTAGCGATAAAATCCGACAATAGAAAACAGAATCTGCTCCTTCCACCATCGCTGGATGAACTCGTGCCCGAAAACCACATGGTAAGGGTTGTTGATGCGGTCATAGACCGTCTTGACATCAGCGATATCCTCTCGACCTACCGGGGCG
>UQVH01000022.1 GCA_900544535.1 uncultured Bacteroidales bacterium
CGGTCGAACACGAGAACAAACTTATTCGTCAGTACATCCCTAAGAAATCCAATTTTAATGACTTTTCTGATAATTTCGTCCGCAATGTAGGTCGTAAGCTAAATATGAGACCGCGTAAAAAACTCAACTTCTCAACACCCAAAACTGAATTCTTCAAACAAATCGCTAATTTTGCACTTGCCAGTTGAACCTGCGACCTGCGCCAAATTTTAATGCTGCGAAAAATATTTTGGAAATGTTTGGTAGTTAGGAAAATAAGTTGTAATTTTGCATCGCTTTTAGGAGCGGCTTGTCGTCACGATTACGTTAACCTCTTGATAATTAACGGGATCGTTGACGAAAAGTACGTGTAATAAACAAGCTTGTAAAACGAAACAACAACTACTAATCATTATTAAATAAATCAAAAGAAAGCAAGATGCCTACTATTCAGCAATTAGTAAGAAAAGGTCGCGTGGCTCTTGAAGATAAGAGCAAGTCACCCGCACTTGATTCATGCCCCCAGCGTCGTGGCGTGTGTGTGCGTGTGTACACCACCACTCCCAAAAAGCCTAACTCGGCTATGCGTAAGGTGGCTCGTGTGCGCCTGACCAACGGTAAGGAAGTCAACAGCTACATCCCCGGTGAAGGCCACAATCTTCAGGAACACTCAATCGTGCTTGTTCGCGGTGGTCGTGTGAAAGACCTCCCCGGTGTGCGTTATCACATCGTTCGCGGCACGCTCGATACCAGCGGCGTTAAGGATCGTACACAGCGTCGTAGCAAGTATGGCGCAAAGCGTCCCAAGGCTGCAAAGAAGTAAAAATCCGCAAGCCCTTTTCTGAAAACAAAATTTTAAATTAAAAACAGAGTCGTTAAACCCTCGTTTTTGATTTGACTGGAAGGCTAAATCACAGGTTGAGTAAATGATGCCCGGAGGGGTATCGTTGAAGATTAAAGATGCAGCAACCAAGCAACCAAAAACAAAACATTTCCTCAAAAAATGAGAAAAGCAAAACCTAAGAAGCGGGTGATTCTTCCCGATCCCGTGTTTAATGATGTGAGAGTGTCGAAGTTCGTGAACCATCTTATGTATGATGGCAAGAAGAATACTTCTTACACTATTTTCTATTCCGCTCTCGATCTCGTGAAGAACAAACTTCCCAACGAAGAGAAGACCGCTCTTGAGATTTGGAAAAAAGCTCTTGAAAATGTGACTCCCCAGGTAGAGGTTAAGTCACGTCGTGTCGGTGGTGCGACATTCCAGGTTCCTACTGAAATCCGTCCCGACCGCAAGGAATCTATCTCGATGAAAAACCTGATTCTCTACGCCCGCAAGCGCGGCGGCAAGACAATGGCTGAGAAGCTGGCTGCCGAGATCGTAGACGCATTCAATGATCAGGGTGGTGCTTACAAGCGTAAAGAAGATATGCACAAGATGGCCGAGGCTAACCGCGCATTCGCTCACTTCCGTTTCTAAGCCTTTATTAATTTCATTCATTTAGATTCACACAAATCAAAATGGCTAAATCAGACGCACATTTAAAATATACGCGCAACATCGGTATCATGGCTCACATTGATGCCGGTAAGACCACTACTTCCGAGCGTATCCTTTTCTACACCGGTCTTACCCACAAGATCGGCGAGGTTCATGACGGCGCAGCCACAATGGACTGGATGGAACAGGAGCAGGAACGTGGTATCACAATCACTTCCGCCGCAACTACCACTTTCTGGAAGTATGCCGGCGATCAGTTCAAGATCAACCTTATTGACACTCCGGGACACGTTGACTTCACTGTCGAAGTTGAACGTTCGCTCCGTGTGCTCGACGGCGCTGTCGCCACTTTCTGTGCAGTCGGCGGTGTTGAACCGCAGTCTGAGACTGTATGGCGCCAGGCTGACAAATATAATGTACCCCGTATCGGCTATGTGAACAAGATGGACCGTTCGGGTGCAAACTTCTTTGAGGTTGTACGTCAGCTCAAGGATGTGCTCGGCGCAAATCCCTGCCCCATTCAGATTCCTATCGGTGCTGAAGAAACTTTCAAAGGTGTGGTTGACCTCATCCTCATGAAGGCCATCTTCTGGCATGACGAATCAATGGGAGCCGACTATACGGTAGAGGAAATTCCCGCAAACCTCTTGGCAGAAGCCGAAGAGTGGCGCGACAAGATGCTCGAAAAGATCGCTGAGTTCGACGACGCTCTCATGGAGAAATATTTCGACGATCCCTCTACCATTACTGAAGACGAGATCCGCCGCGCTCTCCGCAACGCTACTCTCAAGATGGAAGTCGTTCCGATGATTTGCGGTTCTTCATTCAAGAACAAAGGCGTGCAGTGTCTGCTCGACGCTGTCTGCGCATATCTTCCCAGCCCGGTTGACTCAGGTGCAGTTGAAGGAACCAATCCTGATGATCCCGACAAGGTCGAGACCCGCGAGCCGTCATCTGAAGCTCCTATGTGTGCTCTCGCATTTAAGATCGCTACCGACCCCTATGTAGGCCGTCTGACATTCTTCCGTGTCTACTCAGGCGATGTTGTTGCCGGCAGCTACGTGCTCAACAGCCGTTCAGGCAAGAAGGAGCGTGTCAGCCGTCTGTTCCAGATGCACTCCAACAAGCAGAATGCAAAGGAATCAATCGACTGCGGCGATATAGGCGCAGGTGTAGGTTTCAAGGATATCCGCACCGGTGACACCCTCTGCGACGAAAACCATCCTATCGTACTTGAGGCTATGGAATTCCCCGATCCCGTTATCGGTATCGCTGTTGAACCCAAGACTCAGAAAGACCTTGACAAACTCGGTGTCGGTCTCCAGAAACTTGCTGAAGAAGACCCGACTTTCCGCGTAGAGACAAACGAAGAGACAGGCCAGACCGTCATCTCCGGTATGGGCGAGCTTCACCTCGATATCATCATCGACCGTCTCCGTCGCGAATTCAAGGTTGAATGTAACCAGGGCCGTCCGCAGGTTACTTACAAGGAAGCCATCACCAAGCCTGTTGAACTCCGTGAGGTATTCAAGAAGCAGACCGGTGGCCGCGGTAAGTTCGCCGACATCATCGTCCGCGTTGAACCCGTTGACGAAGGATTCGAAGGCAACCTCCAGTTTGTTGACGAAGTCAAGGGCGGTAACATTCCTAAGGAATTCATCCCCTCGATCCAGAAGGGCTTCACTACCGCTATGAAGAACGGTGTTCTCGCCGGCTTCCCGGTTGACCAGCTCAAGGTTACAGTGATCGACGGTTCGTTCCACCCGGTTGACTCCGATCAGCTTTCGTTCGAACTCTGTGCCATCCAGGCCTTCAAGAAGGCATCTGAAAAGGCCGGTCCCGTCCTCCTCGAACCTATCTTCAAGGTAGAAGTCGTTACTCCCGAAGAAAGCATGGGTGACGTCATCGGTGACCTTAACAAGCGTCGCGGTCAGGTTGAAGGTATGGAAACCAGCCGTTCAGGCGCACGTATCGTCAAGGCCAAGGCTCCTCTTGCCGAAATGTTCGGCTATGTGACCGCCCTGCGTACAATCACCTCCGGCCGTGCCACCTCGACCATGACTTTCAGCCACTACGCTGAAGTAAGCAGCTCGATCGCCAAGAACGTGCTGACCGAATGCCAGGGCCGTGTTGACCTCATCAAGTAAGACAAACACTTTCATTCAACAAAGATATGGACCAAACAATCAGAATCAAACTTAAATCCTACGACTACAACTTGGTTGACAAGTCGGCTGAGAAGATTGTGAAGACCGTAAAAGCAACAGGTGCTGTGATCAGCGGACCTATTCCCCTGCCCACTCACCGTCGTGTTTTCACTGTCAACCGCTCGACCTTCGTCAACAAGAAATCGCGCGAGCAGTTCCAACTCTCGTCCTACAAGCGTCTGATCGACATCCACAACTCTACCGGCAAAACCGTAGACGCGCTGATGAAACTCGAACTCCCATCAGGCGTAGAAGTAGAAATCAAAGTCTGATCCCCACGCGGTAGAAAGACAACAAAAAAAGGATTCAAGTAATCACAAACAACTCCCCACAATCAGTTCACATTTTTAAATCAAAGAGAAATGCCAGGATTATTAGGAAAGAAAATCGGAATGACATCCGTTTTCAGTGCCGACGGCAAGAACGTGCCGTGCACTGTTATCGAAGTAGGCCCCTGCGTAGTTACTCAGATTAAAACGGCTGACAAAGACGGTTATGAGGCCGTGCAGCTTGGTTTCACTGAAAAGAAAGACAAGCACACCACTGCCCCTATGGCCGGTCACTTCAAGAAAGCCGGAGTAGCTCCCCAGCGCCACTTGGCCGAGTTCAAAGGATTTGACGGCGAGTACAAACTCGGTGATACCATCACAGTCGATCTCTTCAACGAGAATGACTTCGTCGACATTCAGGGTACCTCGAAGGGTAAAGGCTTCCAGGGTGTGGTTAAGCGTCACGGTTTCGGTGGCGTAGGCCAGAGCACTCATGGTCAGCACAACCGTCTTCGCGCTCCCGGTTCGGTCGGCGCCTGCTCTTATCCCGCTAAGGTGTTCAAAGGAATGCGTATGGCAGGCCAGATGGGCAACGAGAAAGTGACAATTCAAAACCTCCAGGTGCTCAAGGTGATCGCAGACCACAATCTGCTCCTCATCAAGGGTTCAATCCCCGGAAGTAAAGGTTCAATCGTTTTAATTGAGAAATAATGGAAGTCGCAATTTACAATATCAAAGGTGAAGACACCGGTCGCAAAGCTCAGCTCAGCGACGAAGTTTTTGCAGTAGATGCAAACGAGCACGCCGTTTATCTCGATGTGAAGCAGTATCTCGCCAACCAGCGTCAGGGTACTCACAAGTCCAAAGAACGTAGCGAAGTTTCGGGCTCTACCCGCAAACTCCACAAGCAGAAAGGCGGCGGCGGCAGCCGTATCGGCGACATCAACTCACCGGTTCTTGTCGGTGGTGGTCGTGTATTCGGTCCCCGTCCCCGTGACTACCGCTTCAAGTTGAATAAGAAAGTGAAAGCGCTCGCCCGCAAAAGTGCGTTGACCTATAAGGTACAGGATTCCCAGCTCATCGTCGTTGAAGACTTCAACTTCGAGGCTCCGAAAACTAAAGATTTTGTAAATTTTACTAAAAATCTTAAAGTTGACGGCAAAAAGGTTCTCCTCGTTTTACCGGGTCAGAATAAAAACGTAACTTTGTCAGCCCGAAATATTCCCGATGCTAAAACCATCGACGCTTCGGCGCTTAACACTTACGCGCTCATGAACTCTAACGCTGTCATCCTCACGGAGAGCAGCCTTGATTTCATTAACAAACTTTAACCTCAAACGAGAAAGTATAGAAAATGGAAATTTCAATCAAACCCATCGTAACAGAGAAGGCAAACAATCTCATCGAGAAGCTCAACCGTTACACCTTCGCCGTTTCTCCTGAGGCTAACAAGTATCAGATCAAGTCGCTCGTCGAGAATCTCTACGGCGTGAAAGTAGTCCGCGTAAACACCATCAATGTCCGCAGCAAGAACAAATCACGCTGGACCAAGAGCGGTTTGCTCCGTGGCAAGACCGCTGCCTGGAAGAAAGCGCTTGTAACACTTGCCGAAGGACAGAATATTGACTTTTACAGCAATATCTAAATAAAAAATGGCAGTAAGAAAATTCAAGCCCACAACACCGGGGCAGAGACACAAAGTTATCGGTGTATTCAAAGGTACCATCACTGCTACTACACCGGAAAAATCTCTTACAGTCGGTAAAAAAGCCTCCGGCGGCCGTAACGCCGAAGGCCATCTCACCACCCGCTACCTTGGTGGTGGCCACAAGCGCAAATACCGCATCATTGACTTTAAGAGAACCAAAGACGGTGTTCCCGCAGTAGTAAAGAGCATCGAGTACGATCCCAACCGTTCGGCCCGCATCGCCCTCCTTTACTACAAAGACGGTGCCAAAGCCTATATCATTGCACCCAACGGCTTAAAAGTTGGTGATGTGCTTCTTTCAGGCCCTGAGGCTCAGCCTGAGGTAGGTAACTGCCTCCCGCTGGCCAACATTCCTGTCGGTACGCTCATCCACAACATTGAGTTGCGTCCCGGCCAGGGCGCTTTCATGGCCCGCTCGGCAGGCACTTTCGCCCAGCTGATCTCCCGTGAAGGCACCTACGCCATCGTTAAATTACCTTCGGGTGAAACCCGTAAGATCCTCGCAGCTTGCCGCGCCACCGTAGGCGTTGTCGGCAACTCTGAGCACTCGCTCGAACAGTCCGGCAAGGCCGGCCGTTCACGCTGGCTCGGTCGTCGTCCCCGCAACCGCGGCGTAGTAATGAACCCTGTCGATCACCCCATGGGCGGTGGCGAAGGCCGCGCTTCCGGTGGTCATCCCCGTTCTCGCAAGGGTCTCTACTCTAAGGGTCTTAAGACTCGTGCCCCGAAGAAACATTCTTCGAAGTACATTATTGAAAGAAGAAAAAAGTAATCTGATTTAACATTAGCAACACTTATCATGAGTCGTTCATTAAAAAAAGGCCCCTTTATCAGCGTGAAGCTCGAAAAGAAGGTCGCTGCAATGGAAGAGAGCGGTAAGAAATCGGTTATCAAGACTTGGAGCCGTGCATCAATGATCGCCCCCGAATTTGTAGGACACACTTTCGCAGTTCACAACGGTAACAAATTTATCCCTGTCTACGTTACTGAAAACATGGTAGGTCACAAGCTCGGTGAGTTCGCTCCCACCCGTACCTTCCGTGGTCACTCCGGTAACCGCAAGAAATAAATCGGGCCCTGATATAACTAATTCATTTGTAAAAAAGAAAAGAATTACAATAAAATGGGTGTAAGAAAAAGAAATTCAGCCGACCTCAGGAAAGCCGAACAGAAGACGGTAGCTTTCGCAAAGCTCCTCAACATCCCCACCTCGCCCCGCAAGATGCGCCTTGTCGCTGACATGGTGCGCGGCGTAGAGGTAAACCGTGCGCTCGGCATCCTTAAGTTCTCCAATAAGGAAGCGGCTGCCCGCCTCGAAAAGCTCCTCCGTTCGGCTATCGCCAACTGGGAAGCCAAAAACGAACGTAAAGCCGACGCCGGCGAGCTTTATGTCAGCACAATCTATGTAAACTGTGCTCCTATGCTCAAGCGTCTGCGCACCGCTCCCCAAGGCCGCGGCTATCGTATCCGCAAACGCGCAAACCACGTCACATTGATTGTTGACACAATTGATAACAAAAACGCTAAAGCTTAACAAATGGGACAGAAAGTAAATCCAATCAGCAATCGCTTGGGAGTTATCCGTGGATGGGACTCTAACTGGTATGGCGGTAAGAAATACGGCGATACTCTGCTTGAGGACTCTAAACTCCGCAAGTATCTCAATGTCCGCCTTGCAAAGTCAAGCGTTTCGCGCATCGTCATCGAGCGCACCATGAAGCTCATCACCATCACTGTCTGCACTTCGCGTCCCGGTCTGATCATCGGCAAGGGCGGCTCTGAAGTCGACAAGCTGAAGGAAGAGCTCAAGAAGATCACCGACAAGGATGTCCAGATCAACATCTATGAAGTTAAACGCCCCGAACTCGACGCTCAGATCGTAGCATCGACCATCGCCCGCCAGATCGAAGGCAAGATAGCCTATCGCCGTGCAGTGAAGATGGCTGTCGCTTCGACAATGCGCGCCGGAGCCGAAGGCATCAAGGTTCAGGTTTCAGGCCGTCTCAACGGAGCTGAAATGGCCCGTTCCGAGATGTTCAAGGAAGGCCGTACTCCGCTCCACACTCTTCGTGCCGACATCGACTATGCACTGGTCGAAGCCCACACAAAGGTAGGTGTGATCGGTGTGAAGGTATGGATCTGCCGCGGCGAAGTTTACGGAAAGCGTGACCTGGCTCCCCAGTACACTTCAAACCAGAAGGACTCCCGCGGTGCAGCTTCAAACGGCGCTCCCCGTCGCGGCGGTTTCCGCAAACCCAAAAACAACCGTTAAACCCACAATTGATTCAACAAAACAATGTTACAACCCAAGAAAACCAAATTCCGCCGCGCGCAAAAAGGCCGCATGAAAGGCATTGCGCAGCGTGGCAACCAGTTGGCCTTCGGTTCGTTCGGCATAAAGACCCTGGAGTCTAAGTGGATCACCGGTCGCCAGATTGAAGCCGCCCGTATCGCAGTAACCCGTTACATGCAGCGTCAGGGCCAGATCTGGATTCGCATCTTCCCGGATAAACCCATCACCAAGAAACCCGCCGAGGTCCGCATGGGTAAAGGTAAAGGTGCTCCCGAAGGATTCGTAGCCCCCGTAACCCCCGGCCGCGTTATAATAGAGGTTGAAGGCGTATCTTACGACATCGCCAAGGAAGCCCTCCGCCTCGCAGCTCAGAAACTCCCCGTGACCACAAAATTCGTTGTGCGCCGCGACTATGACCCAACCCAAAATGTGTAACCCGTCATGAAGAAAGAATCATTCACTGAAGTGAGCACTCAGGATCTCCGCGACCGCCTGGCTGTGATGGAGAAGGACTATGCCCAGCTCAAGATCAACCACGCTATCTCGCCCCTTGACAGCCCCGCTAAGATTACACATGCTCGCAAGGCTATCGCCCGCGTCAAGACCGAGTTGCGTCAGCGCGAACTTAACAACAAATAAACTCACCCCCTGAATAAAATGGAAAAGAGAAATTTAAGAAAAGAACGTATCGGGGTTGTTTCGAGCAACAAGGGTGACAAGACCATCACCGTAATGGTGAAATGGAAAGAGAAGCACCCCATTTATGGCAAATTTGTCAACAAAACTAAGAAATATCACGCCCACGACGAGAAGAATGAATGTTCCGTCGGCGACACCGTCCGCCTCATGGAGACTCGTCCCCTCAGCAAGACAAAACGCTGGCGCCTCGTGGAAATCATCGAAAAAGTGAAGTAAACTATGATACAGACTGAAAGCCGTTTAACAGTAGCCGACAACAGCGGCGCAAAAGAAGCGCTCTGCATCCATGTACTGGGTGGTACCGGCCGTCGTTATGCCTCCGTAGGTGACATCATTGTCGTTTCCGTCAAGAGCGTCATCCCTTCATCCGACGTTAAGAAAGGCACAGTGTCGAAGGCAGTGGTTGTCCGCACCAAAAAGGAAATCCGCCGTCCCGACGGTTCATATATCCGCTTTGACGACAATGCCTGTGTGCTCCTCAACAATGCCGGCGAACTCCGCGGAACCCGTATCTTCGGCCCCGTTGCCCGCGAACTCCGCGCTGCAAACCAGATGAAGATCGTCTCACTCGCACCCGAAGTCCTCTAATCATTCTTAACCGTCAAAAACATTAAACGTAATGAGCAAATCACATATCAAAAAAGGCGACATCGTCTATGTTCTTGCCGGCGAAGACCGTGGCAAGGAGGGTCGTGTGCTCAAGGTGCTCGTGCAGAAGCAGAAAGCCCTCGTTGAAGGCATCAACATGGTGACCAAGGCCACCAAGCCCAACGCACAGCACCCCCAGGGAGGTCTCATCAAGATGGAAGCTCCCATCCACATCTCCAATCTTTCTCTCATCGACCCCAAATCAGGCAAGCCGACCCGCATCAGCTGCCGTCGCAACGAGAAAGGTGAATTAGTACGAATCTCTAAAAAATCAGGAGAGGAAATTAAGTAATGAGCACCCAGACAGTTAAAAAAGACTACCAGGAACGCATCGTTCCCGCCCTGACCGAGAAATTCAGCTACACCACTCCCATGCAGGTGCCCCGTCTGAAGAAGATTGTAATCAATCAGGGTCTTGGCGCAGCCACTCAGGACAAGAAAATCATCGAGACAGCCATCAACGAGCTCACAGCCATCACCGGCCAGAAAGCAGTTGCGACTCTCTCCCGCAAGGACATCTCGAACTTCAAGCTACGCAAGAAGATGCCCGTCGGCGTGATGGTAACTCTCCGTCGTGAGAAAATGTATGAATTCCTCGAACGCCTCATCCGCGTGGCTCTTCCCCGTATCCGTGACTTCAAGGGTATCGACAGCAAGCTCGACGGCCGTGGCAACTATACCCTCGGTATCACTGAGCAGATCATCTTCCCTGAAATCAACATCGACTCGATCAGCAAGCTCATGGGTATGAACATCACTTTCGTGACATCAGCCAACACTGACGAAGAAGGTTATGCTCTTCTCAAGGAATTCGGTCTCCCTTTCAAAAACGCTAAAAACTAAGCACCCGCTATGGCAAAAGAATCAATGAAGGCTCGCGAAGTGAAACGCGCAAAGCTCGTCGCTAAATATGCCAAGAAGAAAGCCGAACTCAAGGCCGCCGGTGATTTCGAAGCTCTCCAGCTTCTTCCCAAGAACGCCTCCACAGTCCGTCTTCACAACCGTTGCTCGATCACCGGTCGTCCCAAAGGCTATATGCGTCAGTTCGGCATTTCGCGTATCCAGTTCCGCGAGATGGCTTCAGCCGGCCTCATCCCCGGTGTGAAGAAAGCTTCCTGGTAAAAAGTTCCCCCGTTTTACCGGCCAACACTTACGTATACATCAGAGAGTCGACGGCCAGAGAGTCGTTACCTCTAAGCGGATCTGCCAGCACTGACGCCGAAAAGTTACTCGACAAATCCTCTCCGGCAAGGACCGGCATCCGCGGTCGTCTCCTCTTCTTGCTCTCCCCTCAAAAAACTCCGACCAATCACAGTGAGTATTAAATATTGTTGGGAAAATCCCAATCAATTTAAACATTTTTCAAAATGACTGATCCAATAGCAGATTATCTGACAAGATTGAGAAATGCAATCAAGGCCAACCATCGCGTGGTCGAGATTCCTGCCTCAAACTTGAAGAAAGAGATCACCAAGATTCTCTTCGAACAAGGCTACATCCTCAACTACAAGTTCGAGGAAGGCGAAAATCCCGCGGGCACAATCAAGATCGCCCTCAAGTACGATCCCGTTGACAAGGTCAACGCAATCAAGAGCCTTGAGCGCGTTTCGCGTCCCGGTCTCCGCCGTTATACCGGCTACAAAGATATGCCTCGTGTGTTGAACGGACTCGGCATCGCCATCCTCTCAACCTCGAAAGGTGTGATGACTAACAAGAAGGCCCGCGACCTCAAGATCGGTGGCGAGGTCCTTTGCTACGTTTACTAATCAATAAGGAGGATACAAATTATGTCACGTATAGGTAAAGCTCCCATTGAAATCCCCGCCGGTGTCCAGGTAACAGTCGGTCAGGATAACACAGTAACCGTAAAAGGTCCCAAAGGCACTCTTTCGCAGAAAGTAAATTCCGACCTCCAGGTTAAGGTTGAAGACGGCCACGTGGTAGTGACCCGTCCTTCTGACGACCGCGAACACCGCGCCCAGCACGGTCTCTATCGCGCTCTCATCCACAACATGATTGTCGGTGTCTCCACAGGCTATCGCAAGGAAATGGAATTAGTAGGTGTGGGTTATCGTGCCGCCGCAACCGGCCAGGTGCTTGAGCTGTCGCTCGGCTACTCACACGCCATATATATCAAGCTCCCCCCCGAAGTGAAAGTAGAGGCAAAGAGCGAGCGTAACAAGAACCCGCTCATCATCCTCGAAAGCGACGACAAGCAGCTTCTCGGTCAGGTTTGCGCCAAGATCCGTTCTCTCCGCAAGCCCGAACCCTATAAGGGCAAAGGTATCAAATTTGTGGGCGAAGTTATCCGTCGCAAGTCGGGTAAGTCGGCAAGTGCTAAATAATTAAATTGATTCAAAAATGGTTTCTAAGATACAACGCAGAACTAAAATCAAGGCCCGCATCCGCGGTAAGATTTCCGGTACAGCCGCTCGTCCCCGCATGTCGGTTTTCCGCAGCAACAAGCAGATCTATGTCCAGCTCATCGATGACCTCGCAGGCACAACTCTTTGCGCCACTTCATCCAAAGGCATCGAAGAGGGCACCAAGTGTGAAATCGCAGCCAAGGTAGGCGAGGCTATCGCTCAGAAAGCTCTCGCAGCCGGTATCACCGAAGTGGTTTTCGACCGCAACGGTTATCTTTTCCATGGCAGAGTTAAATCATTGGCTGACGCCGCACGCAAAGGCGGCCTTAAATTCTAAAGAATATGGCTACTAAGAACAATAAAGTTAAATCAACCAACGATCTCGAGCTCAAGGATCGTCTCGTCGCCATCAACCGCGTCACCAAGGTAACAAAAGGTGGCCGTACATTCACTTTCGCTGCCATCGTAGTTGTCGGAAATGAAAACGGTATCGTAGGCTGGGGCCTCGGCAAAGCCAATGAAGTTCAGGCCGCCATCGCCAAAGGCGTGGAAGCTGCTAAGAAGAACCTCATCAAGGTGCCCGTTCACCGCGGTACAATCCCTCACGAACAGATCGCCAAATTCGGCGGTTCGCGCGTAATCCTCAAACCCGCAAGCCACGGTACCGGTGTGAAAGCCGGTGGTGCAATGCGTGCCGTGCTTGAAAGCGTAGGCGTCACCGACGTTCTTGCAAAATCAAAGGGATCTTCCAACCCCCACAACCTCGTGAAGGCTACCATCGCCGCTCTCGGCGAAATGCGCTCGCCCGCTCAGGTAGCCCAGAATCGCGGAATCTCTATCGACAAAGTGTTTAACGGCTAATCATCCATATATCAGATGGCAAAAATTAAAATCACCCAGATTAAGAGCCGCATCAACGCTCCCGCAGTGCAGAAGCGCACTCTCGACGCGCTCGGCTTGAAAAAAATGCATCACTCAGTAGTCCTTGAGGACACCCCCTCAGTGATGGGTATGGTTAAAGCAGTACGCCACTTGGTAGAAGTGACCAACGCCTAATTTCTAAAAATCATCAACACAACTATGGATTTAAGCAATCTTAAACCGGCTGTCGGCTCTGTCCAGAAGAAAACCCGTATCGGCCGTGGTGCCGGTTCCGGCAAGGGTGGAACATCCACCCGCGGTCACAAGGGTGCCAAGTCTCGCTCAGGTTACAGCCGCAAAATAGGTTTTGAAGGTGGTCAGATGCCTCTTCAGCGCCGTCTCCCCAAATTTGGTTTCAAACCCCTCAACCGCACCGAATACAAAGCTGTCAATCTTGTTGATCTCGAACGTCTCGCCGAGACTGCCGGAATCGAAAAGATCGGCGTCGCCGAACTCCTTGCGGCAGGCCTCATCAACGGCAAGCAGCCTGTCAAGATCCTTGCAGCCGGCAAGCTTACCAAGAAACTCACTGTTGAGGCCAACGCTTTCTCGGCAGCTGCTGAAAAGGCGATCGTTGAAGCCGGAGGCACAGTAAACAAAATTTAATCCCCCTTCTCCTCGCAATGAGATTTATTGAAACAATCCGTAACATCTGGACCATTGAGGAACTGAGAAAGCGTATTCTTGTCACCCTTCTGCTGGTGCTCGTCTATCGTCTCGGCTGCTATGTAGTCCTTCCCGGCATCTCGCCGGAGGATCTCGACGCCCTGTCGAAGTTCACCAACAAGAGTGGCCTGATGCAGCTCCTTGACATGTTCTCAGGAGGTGCTTTCTCTCAAGCCTCGATCTTCGCCCTCGGCATCATGCCTTACATCACTGCATCCATCGTGATACAGCTGCTCGGCATGGTACTCCCTTCATTCCAGAAGCTCCAGAGCGAAGGTGAGAGCGGCCGTCAGAAGCTCAGTCAGTATACCCGTTATCTGACTGTGCTGATCCTGCTGCTCCAGGGTCCTGCATATCTTGTAAATCTCCAGGTTCAGGTGAGCGCCGCCACAGGCGGTGCCACCATGGGCTTCTGGACCCTGGCATTCCTTACCGTAATCCTTGCGGCCGGCTCCATGTTCATCATGTGGCTCGGCGAGCGCATCACTGACCGCGGCATCGGCAATGGTATCTCCTTCATCATCCTTGTAGGTATCATTGCCCGTCTTCCGGGAGCGCTCTTCTACGAATTCACCAGCCGTCTTCCGGGTGCCACCGGCAGCCAGGGCGGTCTGATCATGTTCGTGGTGGAAATCCTCCTGCTCTTCGCCGTGACAGTCGGAGCTGTGCTCCTCGTACAAGGAACACGCAAGGTGCCCGTACAGTACGCCAAGCGTATTGTCGGCAACCGCCAGTACGGAGGTGCCCGCCAGTATATCCCCCTGAAAGTAAATGCCGCCGGTGTGATGCCCATCATCTTCGCCCAGGCAATCATGTTCATCCCCATCACCCTCGCCGGCTTTGGAAGCTCGGAGAGCTCATCGGGATTCTACGCCGCTTTCTCGGACATCAACGGATTCTGGTACAATCTCGTCTACTTCATCCTCATTGTGGCCTTCACATATTTCTATACTGCTGTCACGGTGCGTCCCACCCAGATGGCAGAGGATATGAAGCGTAACAACGGCTTCATCCCCGGTGTGAAGCCCGGAAAGAAAACCGCCGAGTATCTCGACTCAATCATGTCGCGCATCACACTCCCCGGTTCTCTCTTCCTCGGCATCGTGGCCATCCTCCCCGCATTCGCGCGGTTCTTCGGCATCAGCCAGAACTTCGCCCAGTTCTTCGGAGGAACTTCACTGCTGATCCTTGTCGGTGTCGTGCTTGACACCCTCCAGCAGATCGAAAGCCACCTGATGATGCACCACTATGACGGACTCATGAAGGACGGCAAGATCAAGGGCCGTACCACCGGTTCTGCCTATTAAACCCCGTCTCGATTACCGCTGATTCATTCTTCAGATAAATGATCTATCTCAAGACTCCCGAAGAAATCGAAAAAATGCGACAGGCATCCACGCTTGTGAGCCGCACACTTGGTGAAGTCGCCAAGTGGGTGGCTCCGGGCGTGACTACCCGTCACCTCGACAACATTGCCCGCGAATTCATGCGTGACAATGGTGGTAAACCCGCATGTCTTGGTTACGGAGGTTTCCCAGGCACTCTGTGCATCGAAGTCAACGAGACCGTGGTCCACGGATTCCCTTCCGGCTATGAACTGCGCGAAGGCGACATTGTCGGCATCGACACCGTCGTCGAACTTGACGGCTATAACGGTGACATGTGCTACACATTTCCCGTCGGAGAAGTCGCTCCCGAAGTGCTTGCGCTCTGCAAGGTCACCAAGGAATCGCTCTACAAAGGCATAGCCGCCGCCCAGGAGGGAAAGCGCATAGGTGACATCGCCAATACGGTGCAGACCTATTGCGAGCGTCACGGCTATGGCGTCGTCCGCGAGATGTGCGGCCACGGCATCGGCCGTAAGATGCACGAAGATCCGGAGGTCCCCAACTATGGACGCCGCGGATGCGGACCGGTATTGAAAAAAGGCATGTGCATCTGCATCGAGCCTATGATCAATCTCGGCAGCCGCAACATCGTTATCGAAAAGGACGGCTGGCAGTGCCGCACGAAGGACCGCAAACCTTCCGCCCACTACGAACATACCATCGTCATCGATCCGGAAGGCCCGCAGATCCTCACCACCTTCGATTATATCGAGGAAGCCCTTGGTGACAGATTCATTTAACAAACACCAGGCATATTTCATCACCGAAATAACAATATGGCAAAACAAGCAGCAATCGAACTTGACGGAACCATCGTCGAAGCCTTGTCAAACGCAATGTTCCGCGTCGAACTGGAAAACGGCCATGAAATCACGGCCCACATTTCCGGCAAGATGCGTATGCACTACATCAAGATCCTTCCCGGTGACAAAGTTAAAGTGGAAATGTCGCCCTACGACCTTTCAAAAGGCCGTATCGCATTCCGCTATAAGTAAAATTCCAGCAAAAAATAATCATCTTCAATACAGATAAACCAATGAAAGTAAGAGCTTCAGTCAAAAAGCGCACTCCTGACAGCAAAATCGTGCGCCGCAAAGGACGTCTTTACGTCATCAACAAGAAAAACCCAAAATACAAGCAGCGCCAAGGTTAATCGGTCCGGATCGGCGATAGGGACATCAAGTCATTATAGAATCTTATTAGTTAATATTTCCCAATGATTTCTAATAAGTGTTTCTAAATGGCTTAAGGCCTATTAATGATCAATGAAAAAGTATTACCTTTGCAAAAATTTTAGTCAAGTAATCAAGTAATTATATGGCAGTAAGAATTGTGGGAGTTGACCTCCCCCAGAACAAAAGAGGTGAAATCGCCCTGACCTATATTTTTGGTATCGGCCGTAGCGCAGCCAAGTCAATCCTTGACAAGGCCGGCGTTGACGTGAATATCAAGGTTAAGGACTGGACCGACGATCAGGCAGCCAAGGTTCGTGAAGTAATCGGCTCCGACTACAAGGTTGAAGGTGATCTCCGCAGCGAAATTCAGCTCAACATCAAACGTCTTATGGACATCGGTTGCTATCGTGGCATCCGTCATCGTAACGGTCTCCCCGTGCGTGGTCAGAGCACCAAGAACAACGCCCGTACACGCAAGGGTCGTAAGAAAACTGTTGCAAACAAGAAAAAAGCTACTAAATAATAAACAAACATGGCAAAAAAGACAGTCGCAGCAAAGAAAAGAAACGTTAAGGTTGACGCCGCCGGTCAGCTTCACGTTCACTCGTCTTTCAACAACATCATTGTGTGCTTAGCCAACTCTGAAGGTCAGGTTATCTCTTGGTCATCTGCTGGCAAGATGGGTTTCCGTGGCTCAAAAAAGAACACTCCCTATGCAGCTCAGATGGCCGCTCAGGATTGTGCGAAAGTTGCCTACGATCTCGGTCTCCGCAAAGTGAAAGCTTATGTGAAAGGGCCCGGTAACGGTCGTGAATCAGCAATCCGCACCGTCCATGGCGCCGGTATCGAAGTTACAGAAATCGTTGATGTAACTCCGCTTCCCCACAACGGTTGCCGCCCTCCCAAGCGTCGTCGCGTATAATAATTACCGCATCAGACCTCGCTACCCTGAGGAACGTACCTGTGGGCTCAGCTCTCACTTTCAAAACAAAAACATGAGCCCACAAGACTGTTTAATCAGGACACAAGGTAAATTTTGATTATTCAATTTTTTCCAACTCCCCCGGTCTCCGGTAAAGATACGCGGTCATGACTTATCAGGAATGGCTCTAAGACTGAGGCAGATTGCCGATGACTCTTCAGTGAAATAGACCACATTTTATTATTCACCTCTCTGTGGTCGCGGCTGTCACCCGGAATTCATCCCCGCTGCCCGTCAGTCGCAGATACAACACCGGAAACAGATCAGGGAAACAACTTCAAACAAAAACAAAAATGGCAAGATACACAGGTCCCCGCACCAAAATCGCCCGCAAGTTTGGCGAACCCATCTTCGGTGAAGATAAAGTCCTCGCCAAGAAAAATTATCCCCCGGGCCAGCACGGACTCAACAAGAGAAGAAAAACTTCCGAGTACGGCGTACAGCTCCGCGAGAAGCAGAAAGCCAAATATACCTACGGCGTTCTTGAAAAGCAGTTCCACAACCTCTTCGACAAGGCATCGCGCGCCAAAGGTATCACCGGTGAGATCCTTCTCCAGCTTCTCGAAGGCCGTCTCGACAACGTAGTTTATCGTCTCGGCATTGCTCCCACCCGTGCAGCAGCCCGTCAGCTTGTACTTCACCGTCACATCGTAGTCAACGGCAAAGTTGTCAACATCGCATCTTATGCAGTAAAGCCCGGCGACGTTATCGGTGTCCGTGAAAAGTCAAAGTCTCTCGAAGTAATTTCCGACGCACTCGCCGGATTCAACCACAGCAAATATCCTTGGCTCGAATGGGATGAGAACATCAAGGCCGGTAAATTCCTCCATGTTCCCGCCCGCGAAGACATCCCTGAGAACATCAAAGAGCAGCTTATCGTCGAGTTGTATTCTAAATAATAATTAAATCAAGATCCATGGCTATTTTAGCATTCCAGAAACCCGACAAAGTCCTCATGTTGGAAGCCGATAATCACTTCGGTAAATTTGAGTTTAAGCCATTGGAACCGGGATATGGTATAACCATTGGCAACGCCCTGCGTCGCATACTTCTCTCCTCCCTCGAAGGTTTTGCCATCTCGTCGATCCGCATCGACGGAGTGAAACACGAGTTTGACACTATACCCGGCGTCAAGGAAGATGTCACAAACATCATTCTTAACCTCAAGAAAGTAAACCTTAAGCAAAAGGTTGAAGATACCGACTTCGAAAAAGCCTCCATCACTGTGTCAGGTCAGGAAGAGTTCACAGCCGGTGACATTGGCAAAGTCCTTTCAGGATTTGAAGTCCTGAACCCTGATCTTGTCATCTGTCATTTGGATCCGAGCGCCAGCTTCACTATCGACCTCACAATCAACAAAGGTCGCGGTTGGGTTCCCGCCGAGGAAAACCGCAATGCAAACGACGCTATTGATGTCCTCGCGATCGACTCGATCTACACCCCGATTCAGAATGTGAAATACACAGTGGAGAACTTCCGCGTTGATCAAAAGACCGACTACGACAAGCTCACACTTGAAATCACCACCGACGGGTCAATTCTTCCCAAAGACGCACTCAAGGAAGCTGCAAAAATCCTCATCTACCACTTCATGCTCTTCTCCGATGAAAAGATCACTCTTGAAACGGACGAAACTGACGGTGAAGAGGAATTTGATGAAGAAGTGCTCCACATGCGCCAGCTCCTCAAGAGCAAGCTTGTGGATATGGACCTCTCGGTTCGCGCTCTCAATTGCCTCAAGAGCGCCGAGGTTGAAACCCTTGGTGAACTCGTGGTCTTCAACAAGACCGACCTCCTGAAATTCCGCAACTTCGGCAAGAAGTCGCTCACCGAACTCGATGAACTCCTTGCCAACCTCAATCTCTCTTTCGGAATGGATATTTCCAAATATAAACTTGATAAAGAGTAATTATAACGATGAGACACAATAAAAAATTCAATCACCTCAGTCGCAAGAAGGCTCATCGCGACGCTCTGCTCGCCAACATGACGATCTCGCTGATCATGCACAAGCGCATCTTCACAACACTCGCCAAGGCTAAAGCTCTCCGCGTTTATGCCGAGCCTCTGATCAACCGCGCTAAGGAAGACAGCACTCCCAACCGCCGTCTGGTTTTCGCTCATCTCCAGAACAAGGAGGCCGTGACTGAACTCTTCCGCGAAATCGCTCAGAAGATCGCTAACCGCCCCGGTGGTTACACCCGTATCCTCAAGACAGGCAACCGTCTCGGTGACAACGCCCAGACCTGCTTCATCGAACTCGTTGACTACAACGAAAACATGCTTAAGGACAACGGCGCCAAGAAGCAGACCCGTACCCGCCGTTCACGTCGCGGTGCAAAGAGCGCAGCTCCTGCTGCCGAGGCTCCCGCAGCCGCCCAGGCAGAAGCTCCTGCAACTGAAGCTCCCGCAGCTGAATAAGTCAATTCTGACAACGAGATTCATTCATAAAAATTTCACCGTTTACCCTTCCGCAGGGTGTACGGTGAAATTTTTTTATTATATTTACCGCAGTTTCCCTGCAAAATTTGCGACTGAAAAAAATTTCAGTACCAATATGCGAATCTAAGACGTTCAAAAACTATGGCTGATTTCACATCCGGCGAACGAAGGGGCCTCATAGGACTCCTCTCGGTCATTGCGTTACTTGTGCTCTTCCTCGGAGCACGCGAGCTTTGGTGGCGCTCCGTCGGATGTGGCGATTCCGATCCGGCAGCCGTTGTTACCGCAGAAACCACAGTTGTGGAGACTGATTCGCTCTGTATAGGCGCCTTGAGAAGCACCGACAGTATCGGAAGAAAGGGAGGAGGCACGACCGGGAAGGGCAGATCCAAAAACAAGGCTCCACGCAACAATGCTCCGTTGCCTGCTCCGCGCCGCCCCTTGGACCAGCCGGTAAACTGATACACTGATCCACCTTTATGCTGATTGAAATAAAACGCCCGTCAGGCCATCAAACATGCCTGACGGGCGTTAATGCTACTTTGCTGTTCGCGGACACTCAGAGCGCCGGAATGCAGAAATTATGGTTTGTCAGAGATCGCGGGGATCTGGTTCTTCGTCGACAGGGATGTCTGTGTTGACATTCTTGGAGCCGATTAGGCCGTAGAAGAGCAGATAGGCAAGCATTGCGATCACGAGCCAGTAGGATGCCATGTAGCTCACATTGGTGGCGATTGCGTTCTGGATGAGAGGCATGATGCCGCCCCCGACAACCATCATCATGAAGATTCCGGAAGCCTGTGCGGTATATTTGCCGAGGCCTTCGACTGCAAGGTTGAAGATACCGCCCCACATTACTGAGGTGCACAGGCCGCAAAGTACAAGGAGGAGTGCTTTGGTCGGAACGAGGGCCATTGAGAAACCTTCGGCGGCGCTGTAAGCAGGCATTGAGACGCGGATTGAACTCGGCATGAAGATCGCGATGGCGATAAGAATGATTGCGGTGGCCGATACGACAGTCAGCTGTGTGCGGCTTGAAACCTTGCCTGAAATCACACTTGAAACCAGACGCCCGACGAGCATGAGCAGCCAGTAGATAGCGGCAACACCTCCTGCGACGGCTGTCGCATTTTCAGTGATGCCGGATACGGCGCTGTCGCTCAGATAGAAGATAAGCACACCGGGAATACCGATTTCAATACCGACATAGAAGAAGATGCCGATTACACCGAGAGTGGTGTGGCGGAAGCTCCAGGGGCTGTATTTCGATTTAGGAGTTACAGCTTTTTTATCGCCGTGTTTCAGATGCGGTTCGGGAATGGATACGCAGCTGATGATGATGAATGCGGCGACAAAGACGCCCATGGCGATGAATAGCAGCGGAGCGACATCGCCCATCGAGGTGGTCGGTTTAACCTGGCCGATCAGCATACCGACGAAGAGCGGGGTCAGTGTGCCGGCAAGAGAGTTGAATGAACCGCCTATCTGCACGAGCTGATTGCCGTGGTTGCCGCCGCCGCCGAGCTGGTTGAGCATGGGGTTCACGACAGTGTTGAGCATACAAACGCAGAAGCCGCAGATGAAAGCGCCTAAGAGATAGATGATGAAATTCAGCGTCACAGCCTGTCCGCTTACGGTAAACACGCTGGTTTCAGTGCCGACGATGCCTGAGAGCCATTGTAAGACAAGACCTACGAGGCCGACGACCATGGCATAGAGCGAAGTCTTTTTGTAGCCGATTTTGGTCAGCAGGTTTCCGGCGGGAATACCCATGAAGAGGTATGCGAGGAAGTTCATCATGTTGCCGAGCATACCGGACCAGTCATAATTATTCTTCCAGATTGTGCCTAAAGGCGCGGCAAGGTTGGTTACGAACGAAATCATGGCGAACAGGAAAAACATCGCCACGATGGCTACTATCCGCCCGTTGTTCTTTGCAGTAGTTTCCATTTTTGATTTTGGTAAGAAAATTTATGTGATAAAAATAGTTGATTATACGTCGAGATCCTTAGAAATTATGTTTAGATCCTTAGAGGTTGTATTGTTGGAAAGTGGTTGCAGATCCATCAATGCTTCATTGTTCAGCAAAGATAGACAATCTTTTTTAATAAATTTATCATATTTATGATAATTATGGATTCTGAAATTTATTTCATGGATTTTTATTGCAAAATGATGAATCCGGACCGGGCTTATTGTATATTTGACAATCTCATTTGCACTTTTATTCTTCTGGCGCGGGGACAGTATCGGACGTTTTCTGCCTTCCTCCCGGAGGTGAACGCGGAATGTATTTAGCAAAAAATATGACGGATTTTTGGGATAATTCGCAAACAATGCCTATATTTGTATTGCAATTCTTCTGATTTTAATAACGCTGTTTCCGTGCCTTTCAGGAAATATATGGCACTTAATGAATGAGACAGCTTTGATATTAAGTGAGATACGGGGTTAGTGAACTCCCCGGTTTATAACATAAAAACATATAAGACTGATATTTTGTATAATCAGATTTTCAAATTACGAAACGCAGAAGATGCCCTGTGGCCTCAATTGTGGCCGTGTGGCATTACGACTCATAAATCCGAAGCCGCTCCCAGTGCAATAAGTGCCTCCGGACTTATTGTCATGTACCCTTACGGTGCATCGGCTGCGGATTGCCCGCATAGATAGTAATCCTCTTTGTGAAAAGCGGGTGCATCTATTTTATTTGTTACTATTGTGTGTCGAATTCCTTGTCATTTATGGCAGGGAATTCGTTTTTAATTTGTAAATTTGCATCTCCTCATAGGTCTTATACCTGTGGAAAGGATGTCAATATCTTATCGGTTGAAATTAATTTATACTTAATAATACCCCATGAATCTAACAGCAATTAACCATGCAGCCGACAATATCCGTGTGCTCGCTGCATCAATGGTTGAGAAAGCCAAGTCCGGCCACCCCGGAGGCGCCATGGGAGGCGCTGATTTCGTCAACGTACTCTATTCCCAGTTCCTTGTGACCGATCCCGATGACGGAAAGTGGCTTGGCCGCGACCGTTTCTTCCTCGATCCGGGCCACATGTCTCCGATGCTATACAGCGTTCTTGCTCTCTTCGGACACTACACACTTGACGAGCTTTCGCAGTTCCGCCAGTGGGGCTCTCCGACTCCGGGTCATCCCGAACTTCATCCTGAAAGAGGGGTCGAGAATACATCCGGACCTCTCGGCCAAGGTCACACCATGGCTGTCGGCTGTGCTATCGCAGAGCGTTTCATGACAGCCCGTTTCGGCGAGTGGATGAGCCATAAGACTTACGCGTTCATCTCCGACGGCGGTATTCAGGAAGAAATCTCGCAGGGAGCCGGACGTCTTGCCGGTTATCTCGGCCTTCACAACCTCATCATGTTCTATGACAGCAACCGTGTGCAGCTTTCCACTATGGTTGATGCTGTCGATCGTGAGGATGTCGCCGCTAAATATCGTGCATGGCACTGGAATGTGCTTGAGATCAACGGAAACGATCCTCAGGAAATCGCTCAGGCCATCATTGCCGCACAGGGAGAGAAAGAGCGTCCGACTCTGATCATAGGCCACACCGTCATGGGCCGTGGAGTCGTCAAGGCCGACGGATCCAATTTCGAAGGCCAGTGCTCTACCCACGGCCAGCCTCTCAGCGCTTCGGGTGCCGACTATGCAGCCACGATGAAAAATCTCGGAGCAGATCCCGAAAATCCCTGGGTGATCTTTGATGACGTCAAGGCTCTCTACGACGCGCGCCGCAAGGAACTCCGCGAGATCGTCAAGGCCAAACGTGCCGAGCAGGCCGCCTGGGAAGCCGCCAATCCTGAACTTGCAAAGGAACTTCATACATTCCTCGACAACAAGCTTCCTGAAATCGACTGGAAAGCCATCCCCCACAAGCCCGGCATCGCATCGCGCCAGGCATCGGCTGATGTGCTCGGAGTACTCGCCGAAAAGGTCAACAACATGATCGTTTCTTCTGCCGACCTTGCCAATTCAGACAAGACCGACGCTTTCCTCAAAAAGACTCATCCGTTTACCAACGGTGATTTCTCAGGAGCCTTCCTCCACGCCGGTGTGTCGGAGCTCACAATGGCTGCCGTCATGAACGGTATCGTGCTACACGGCGGAGTCATCGGAGCCTGCGGCACATTCTTTGTGTTCAGTGACTATATGAAACCTGCTGTCCGCATGGCCGCCCTCATGGAACTTCCTGTCAAATATATCTGGACACACGATGCATTCCGCGTCGGTGAAGACGGTCCCACTCACGAACCCGTAGAGCAGGAGGCCCAGCTCCGTCTTATGGAGGAGCTCCGCAACTTCAACGGCGAGCCTTCAATGCTCGTTCTTCGTCCGGGCGACGCTGCCGAGACTTCCGTAGCTTGGGCTATGGCGATGGAAAACTTCAAGACTCCCTCGGCTCTCATTCTTTCCCGTCAGAACATTCCCGATCTTCCCGCAGCGTCGGGCGACCGTTTTGCCGAAGCTAACGCCGGATGCCGTCGTGGCGGTTATGTAGTGGTAGAGGCTGAAAACCCCGATGTGATCCTCGTTGCCAACGGATCTGAGGTTTCGCTTCTTTGCGAAGTCGCAGCACGTCTGGCAGAGCAGGGCAAAAAGGCCCGCGTAGTCTCGGTCCCCTCGATCGGTCTTTTCTTCCTTCAGGATGCCGACTACCGCAAGGCTGTCATCACTCCCGGAGTTCCCGCCTTCGGCCTCACTGCCGGTCTTCCCTCGACACTTCGCGAAGTAGTCGGAGCTGACGGCATGGTCTTCGGTCTCGATCATTTCGGCGCATCTGCTCCCTACAAAGTGCTTGACGAAAAGTTCGGCTTCACAGTCGATCATGTCAAAGGACTTGTAGAAAAATTCATCGGAGCCTGATCGTCTGAAAAATTAGAATAAACGTAACCATCGCTTCCGCTTGTTGTATGTGACTTCATCGCACATCAGCATCGGAAGCGATCTTTTTTTGACATTTTGGGCATAGTTTTCCACAAAAGAACCATAAAAACCTTGACTTTTTTGGTCAAAAAGGAAGAAAATTAGCTTTTGTTAAAGAAAAATTAGATAAAATTTAGACAGATTGAAAAAAAAGTTATACCTTTGACGATAATTTCCATAGAATAGATTGGTGTGGCCTCTTCAGTCATATCGATCGTCTTAGAAAAGAAAGACTATACACCTTAATAATAATTAGACACAGTCTGAATACAAACATTTTTCAACTATCTTACAATAATTTAAATTATTATGAAAAAAAGTGCTATCCTTGGCTTGGTAGCTGCTCTTTTTGTCGGTCATAGCGCAATGGCTCAGAGCAACCAAGAAATCAGCTATGTTGAGGACCCCGCTCAGGGCTATCTCTTCAATAGCTTCTCAAACAACTGGTTTGTATCGGTTGAAGGTGGTATGAACTACTATTACAAAAACCACAACTCAGAACGCAAATTCTTCGACCGTTTCTCTCCCAACGCAGGTATCTGGGTAGGTAAATGGTTCTCTCCGATCGTTGCTCTTCGTGCCGGCGGCAACTTCACTCAGCTCAAAGGCCTCAGCAAGAACGGCGGTGTAGGCCCTTACGGAACTTTTGACGACTACACCAAGTACAAACGTAACGAATTCGGTATCAACCTCGACGCTATGTTGAACCTCACCAACTGGTGGTGCGGTTATCGTCCCGGTCGTGTTTACAACGCTATCATTTACGGAGGTGCAGGCTTCAACTGGCAGTACATCCCCGACTTCAACGCCAATGGCGAACGCGACGGCTGGAAGAGCGGCGGCAATAAGAACCTTACAGCTCACGTAGGTCTTATCAATAACTTCGCTCTCAACAAACACGTCAGCCTTTATCTCGACCTTCGTGCAGGTCTCATGACTGACGACGTGCGTGAAACAACCTCTTATCAGCAGAGACAGTACATGGACCTCCAGGCTTACCTCGGTCTTACTTACAACTTCAACAAGACTACATGGGCTGCTCCTGTCGTACCGGTTTGCCCCGAACCCACCAACTGCGAC
This sequence comes from uncultured Bacteroidales bacterium, assembly GCA_900544535.1. Lineage (GTDB taxonomy): Bacteria > Bacteroidota > Bacteroidia > Bacteroidales > Muribaculaceae > Duncaniella. The sequence goes on from UQVH01000022.1 coordinate 25,278, forward strand.
GCTGTTGAAGCCCGTCTGCAGGCTGCCAATGCCCGCATCTCTGATCTCGAACGTCAGCTCCGCGACTGCCTCAACCGTCCTGTTGAAAAGGTTGAAGCAAAAGAAGGTCCTCTCTGCACCATCTACTACACCATCGGCCGCTCCAACATCTCTCGTGTTGACAACAAAGTGCTCGGTGCTGTTGCTGAAATCATGAAGCAGAACCCCAATCAGAAATACACCGTTACAGGCTGGGCCGATAACTACACCGGTTCTGACCAGGTTAACGAACGTCTCCGCAACGCTCGTGCAAAGGGTGTTGAGCGTGTTCTCCTCCGCAACGGTGTTGACGCTTCTCAGCTCAATGTAACTGTCAACAACGGCAACCTCAACGACATGGGCGAGAAGTTCGTTTCTCTCGACCGCGCCGTAACCATCGAGGCTGACAAATAATTGACAGACCCCCCCCGATTAAAAATAGAAGATCTAACGAAGTTTTCTATATGAGACGACCGCCTGCTCCATCAACGGAGCAGGCGGTCTTTTGCTGTTAACTTACTGTCAAGTTGCTATTTTACCAAGCTGATGTAGTCGGCATAGCCTGCGGAGGCCATTTCGTCGAGGGGGATGAAGCGCAGTGCCGCGCTGTTGATGCAGTAGCGGAGGCCGCCAAGATCTTTCGGTCCGTCGGGGAACACATGGCCGAGATGTGAATCACTGCTACTGCTTCTGACCTCAATGCGGTCCATTCCGTGTGACGGATCGCGCCGTTCTGTAACCATATTTCTGTCGATCGGACGTGAGAAACTCGGCCATCCGCAACCGGAGTCAAATTTGTCGGACGAGACAAACAGAGGCTTGCCGTCGATGACATCGACATAGATTCCTTTGCGGTGTTCGTTGTAATATTCGTTGCGAAACGGAGGTTCCGTAGCATTCAGGCGTGTGACGAAATATTGGATCGGTGTCAGACGTCTGCGCAGCTCTTCATCGGGTATTTTTGACATACTTGTTTTGTGATTGTGGTTACAATCTTATCAACAGCCTGACCACGGTCAAGGTTGAGTGACGGTGTCGATCAGCCGCAGTTCTTCATCGCTGAACGCAGGCGAGTGCAGGGCGTTGAGGTTTTTCTGTAACTGGGAGACTGAACTTGCCCCGACGATCACGCTTGTGACCTTGCTGTCTCTCAGAATCCATGCGAGAGCCATTTCTGCCAATGTCTGTCCGCGCCGGGACGCAATTTCGTTGAGTTGTCCGATACGCCGGACCATATCGGTGGTCAGGACCTCCTTTTTCAGATGGCCTCCGTGTGCTATGCGCGAATCATCCGGAATGCCGTGGAGATAGCGGTCGGTCAGCAGTCCCTGGGCGAGCGGGGAGAATGCGATGTAGCCGGCGCCGTTGTCAGCGGCCTCGCTGATGATGCCGTCTGTCTCGTCGGTCCGGTCAAGCATATTGTAGCGCCCCTGATATATCAGACACGGGACGTCGCGTTCGGCTAAATAGCGGTAGGCTTTACGGGCGGCTGAAGCCGGCCAGCGTGATATGCCGATATAGAGTGCTTTCCCGCGGCGTACAATGTCAACCAAGGTCTGTAAGGTTTCCTCTAATGGTGTTTCCGGATCGTAGCGGTGGCTGTAAAAGAGATCGACATAGTCGAGATTCATTCGGCTGAGACTTTGGTCGAGACTTGCCGTCAGGTATTTTCGCGAACCCCAGTTGCCGTAGGGACCGGGCCACATGTCATAGCCTGCCTTTGTCGAGATGAAGAGTTCGTCACGGAAGGGGGCGAATGATTTTTTCATGATCAGGCCGAAAGTCTCCTCAGCCGAGCCGTAGGACGGACCGTAGTTGTTGGCAAGGTCGAAATGTGTGATGCCGTTGTCGAAAGCGTAGTGGGCCATCTCCATCGAGTTGGCCAAAGGATTTACATCACCGAAATTGTGCCACAGGCCGAGCGAGATCTCAGGCAATAGGATGCCGCTGCGTCCACACCGGCGATATTTCATTACGCCGTCATATCTGGTTGGGGCAGGGGTGTAGGGTGGGTTGGTCATTGTTTCTGTATGATTTATCGCATTGCAGGTTACAGATTTGGAGGTTGTTTTTAAACATCCTCTTACTTCGTCAGTTACAAAGATATAAAATCCTCTGCGGAAAAACCGAATTTTATGCCGGGGTAAAAGACATCCCCCAAGTTTAATTGATCGAATTAAAGAAATTTAACGCATCAAAACTAATAGATTAGTTTTGCAACTTAAAAAATAGTTATACCTTTGCGATGTCAACTAATTGATTCGTTAAAACTCATCACGTTTAATCATGAAAGCCGGAAGAAAAGCTCAGATTCTGACAGAGAAGGAAACAATCCTCATGCGGATGTTATGGGACCGCGGTCCGATGTTTGTACGGGAGATGCTTGAGATCTATCCCGAACCCAAGCCGCATTTCAACACGGTTTCGACCATAATCCGCATACTCGAAGACAAAGGTCATGTCGGCCATGAAGTTGTCGGTGCGTCACACCGCTACTATGCGATTGCCCGGCAGGAGGATTTCCGCAAAAAATCGCTTGCACGCCTGGTCAGCGACTATTTCAACAATTCCTATAAAAATGCTGTCTCGGCGCTTGTCGAGGAAGAGAAGATCTCGCTTGACGAACTCCGCGAGATCATTGATCTGGTCGAACGCAAGAACTCTGACAAGGAAAGCAGCAATGCCTGATGCGCGGCTTCGCAGTCTGTCATAAGACACATATTATATATAAGTAGGAAACCATTTTCAGTCTCTCCATTTTATTTTCTTCCGAAATTATGGGCGCAGTCTTTTCATACTCTCTTTACAGTTCAATCCTCCTATCGCTTCTGTATCTCTCTTACAAATGGGCTCTTGCCGGAGAGAATCAGCATGTGTATAACCGCACGGCCCTTTGGATCATCTATGCCGTCGCTCTCCTCGCATTGCCGGTGATGAACTCCGCCTCCTCTTTGTGGACGTCGGCTCCCGGTGTCATTCCTGAGATAGAGCTTGGTGAGATGGAGATGACATTTATAGCTGATGAAGTGTCGGCAAGACAACCGGTGTGGCTGACAGCGCTGCTCTGGACCTATTTTGCAGGAATCGTTCTTGCGGTCGGCCATACGCTGTGGATTGTCTGCCGGTTGTGGCGAATAGTCTCGTCCGGAGAGCTTGTCTCCGAAGGGCGTTTCAAGGTCGTGCTTACGGATGAAACCTCGATTGCTCCGTTCAGCTGGTGGCGCTATGTGGTCATGAGCCGACGCGACTGGGAGGAGAGCGGCCGGATGATCCTGACTCATGAACTGCAGCACCTCAGTCTCCGCCATTGGATCGACCTTCTGGTCGCACAGCTTGTCGGCATTTTCCAATGGTACAACCCGGCCGCATGGCTTATGCGCGAGGAGCTGAAAACCGTCCATGAATATCAGGCCGACAAGGCTGTGCTTGCGTCAGGTGTTCCTGCGCGCGACTATCAGATGTTATTGATAAAAAAGGCTGTTGGCGCGAGATTCCCGTCACTTGCCAACAGCCTGAATCATAGTAAACTTAAAAAACGTATCACCATGATGTACAATCAAAATTCTTCGGCCTCCCGCCGTCTGCGCGGTCTGGCCCTGGTTCCTGCGCTTGCCGCAGCCATCGCAGTCACTGATGTCGAAGCCGTAGCTTCGGTAATAGCTGATGTTTCATCGGCCGAAATGGCCGTGCCGTCGGGCGATGGCGCCGTCCGGACAGCTCCGGCACCGTCAGATATTCCTATTGTGCCTGACCTGGCAGGCAATGAGTCTCTTTCCGGACAATCTTCTGAAACCGTCGCAGCATACCCGGAGCCAAGCGGACGCAAAGTTAGTGAAAACGCCGGGATTTCGCAAAATGAATCGCGCCCGGTTCCGCAGGAGACTGACGCCGTCGTCTCCGATGAGCCGCAAAAGCCGCAGACAGTCTCTGCCGACAATCTGCCGGACAATGCGCTCTTCGTTGGGGTCGAACAGAAGCCTGAATTTCCCGGCGGTGATGCTGCCCTGATGAAATATCTCTCTGATAACATCCGCTATCCCAAGAATGCTCATGACAATAAGATTGAGGGGCGTGTGGTGATCAGTTTCGTCATCCAGAAAGACGGAACCATCGGGGAGACTAAAATCTTACGTAGCGTAGATCCCGAACTTGACGCGGAGGCGCTGCGTGTGGTTCGCTCCCTTCCCGCCTTTACTCCCGGTAAGATGAACGGCAAAGTTGTCGCTGTATGGTACACAATACCCATTACATTCAAACTGAAAGGGATGGACACGGGTAAGAAAGATGATGGCCTCAGCAGCCGTCCGGCAGCAATGTTGGTCAACGGGCGTCCGGTGATCATAGTTGAAGGTGAGAAAGTCAATATCGATGTCTATGTCGACGGCAAACTTTTCGACGGCCGGCTCGACGATCTTGATCCGAATACGATTCAGGAAATGAGGGTCGAGAAAGGGGCTGGAGATAAAAAGGATGCCGTCTACATCACCCTGAAAAAATAGAGTAAGTCACCTTGGTTAAGTTAATAGTTAAGTAATAATGAATGAACGCGATCCCCGGCTGTCTGAAGTCGGGGATCGTCGTGATTTTTATCATTTTCCCCTCAAAAGGGAAAGATTTTGCAAAATTTGTCCCCTTGAAGGGGATGAATTTGCTTGATTTTATCCCTTTAGAGGGGAAATTGTGTGATTTCGTCTCAAAAATGAGCAGGAAAGCATGTGGTCCCCGGCGTTAGCCGCGGAGGTGTCGGCTGAGGTCTGACAGCAATTTGATCACTTGCGGGAACCTGACATGGGTCCATATCTTGAAACGCAGTTTCAGCGGCTGGGCTTTGTAGGAGGGATTTGAACGGTAGTCGGGCAGATAGCGGCTGATTGTTTTGCGGATATAGTTATGGCGGAGACGCGGCACACGGTCGAACCGGTAGATACAGCCGAATATGCTGTGGACGAAATATTGGTTGATGAAAATGAAATCGAACTCATCCTTATATCGCGCGTAGAGTCCGAGACGTTTCAGATGACCCATCAGGGTAACAGCTGATGTTAGGCGGTCGAAGAAGAGATAGTTGTTTGTCGAACGAGTGACCGAGGCATTATCGAATCGGTATAGATAAAGCGCTTGGTTGATTTTCACTGGATTTTTGGCTGACAGCTGAATGGCGGGAGCCACGGCATTGTCTTCGTAGAAAACTTTTTCGGGGAAAAACAGATTGTTGCCGGTGATGAGCGTCTTACGGTACATTGCCGACCAGACGGGAGTGGACCGTTGCATCACTCTGCGCCGCAATTCTTCCCCTCGCAGACCTGCGGCATCATCTCCGAGCTGACAGATACGCTCGCTGAGGTTTGCCGGCGATGACGTAAAACGGGCATAGTCGAAAATGACCATATCGGCATTTTCTTTCTTTGCTGTTTTCAGACAAGTTTCCACCGCATCTTCGCGCAGAGCGTCGTCGGCATCGACAAACATCACATATTCTCCACGGGCCTCACGCAGAGCGCGGTTACGTCCGCCTCCCTGCTTGACATTGACCGGAGAGTCGATGACGCGCATGCGACCGCCTGTTCCGGTCATGGCAAAATCTTTGTCGGCCAAATCTTTGAGCATCGCAAGGCTCCCGTCGGTCGATGCGTCATTGAAACAGATAAGTTCAAAATCACTTTCTGTCTGTCTGAGAATCGAGCCGACAGAGTCATTGAGAAACTTTTCAGCATTGTAGACAGGCATAATGATGCTGACTGAGGGGCGCGTTGAAGAAGATGTAGATACCATTAGTTTGCAGAATTATGAAACAGGATAATGCTTTAGAACAAAAATAGTCTATTTTTGTAAAACAATTAGATTGTGCGATGTGACTAAACTATTTTTAACATTGATGTGCATCGCTACGGCTCATTACGGTGCTAATTTTGCGGTGTTATGACTCAAGCGACTCTCGAAAAACTCAAAATCTTGGCTGCGGCTGCGAAATATGACGTGTCATGCTCGTCAAGCGGTACTGTGCGGCGCAACGACGGCAAGGGCGTTGGCAACACCGTGGGAGGGGTGGGGATCTGCCACAGTTTTGCCGCCGACGGCCGTTGCATCGCTCTGCTCAAAGTAATGCTCACGAACTACTGCATGTATGACTGCGCCTACTGCATCAACCGCCGCAGCAACGACATACCGCGCGCCACGCTCTCGGTTTCGGAAGTGGTCGACATAACGATGGAGTTTTACCGCCGCAACTACATCGAAGGGCTTTTCCTGAGTTCAGGAGTGGTCCGCAATCCCGACTACACGATGGAACGCATAGCCCGCATTGCCAAAGATCTCCGCGAAGTTCACCGCTTCAACGGCTACATCCACCTCAAAAGCATACCCGGAGCTTCGCGCGAGCTTGTCAACGAGGCCGGACGTTATGCCGACCGCATGAGTGTCAACATCGAGATCCCGCGCGAGGAGTCGCTCAAATATCTCGCCCCGGAGAAAGACCATAAGAGCGTTTATGAGCCGATGGCTTTCATCCGTCAGGGTGTGCTCCAGTGTCAGGAAGACAAGAAACACATGCGCCATGTGCCGCGCTTCGTTCCCGCCGGTCAGAGCACACAGATGATCGTCGGAGCTTCGCCCGACACTGACCGCGACATACTGCTGACCTCGTCGGCCCTCTACGGCATGCCGACAATGCGCCGCGTCTACTATTCGGGTTATGTTTCGGTCAACAGCTATGATACGCGGCTTCCAGCCCTCAAGCAGCCGCCTCTCGTGCGCGAGAACCGACTCTATCAGGCCGACTGGCTGATGAGATTTTATCAGTTCCGTGCCGAGGAGATCGCCGACGAAAGCAATCCCAACCTCGACCTTGAGGTGGACCCGAAACTCGGCTGGGCTCTGCGTCATCCCGAAGCCTTTCCTGTCGATGTCAACCGCGCTCCTTATGAGATGATACTCCGTGTGCCCGGCATAGGTGTCAAATCGGCGGCTCTGATTGTCAACGCGCGTCGGTTCCGCCATCTCAACTCCTCGCACCTGTCGAAAATAGGGGTAGCGATGAAGAGGGCCAAATATTTCATTACCTGCGGCGAATTGGCAGCTCCCTCGATTGCCGACACGTCGCCGGAATATGTACGCCGACAGCTCACCGCAAGAAAAAATCGTCTCGACAACCCTCTTCAACTCTCTTTTGACTTCTCATGATCATCTATCGTTTCGACGGCAGCTTCGACGGACTTCTGACAGCCGTCTTCGATTCTTTTGTGCGCAAAGAGAGTCCCGACGCTCTGTTGGGACCTGAGGGAGATATGCCCTTGTTCTACGATCTTGTCCACGATGTGGTCAGCGATGAGGAGAAAAGCCGTCGCGTCTGGCAAAAACTCTGTAAGGTCATCACGCGCGGTGCCCGCTCGGCCCTCACAGCCGCATTTCTGACGGATAATTCCGATTTTCCGCTTCATGCTCTGCGCTTCATCAGCCGGGCCGTAACATCCGCGCGCTCGATCGAGACTGATTTTTCCGACCCGTCGGTGCTCGCTGTCCTCAAAGAGTGTCGGAGAGTGCGCGGTGAGGCCCACCGACTTTTGCAGTTCGTGCGGTTTCAGAAGGCTTCCGACGGAACATATTTTGCGATGATCGAGCCGATTTTCGATGTGCTCCCTTTCGCTGTCCGCCACTTTGCCGACCGGTTTTCTGACCAGCCGTTTATCATCTATGACCGTCTGCGCGACTACGGCTATCACTACGACGGCTCAGAACTTCACCGCCTCACCATCGACTCCGACAGCTACCACATGCAGACCGGCCTCCTCTCCGAGGATATTATGGATGAACACGAGCGCCTCTTTCAGGAGCTGTGGCGCACTTATGTCAAATCAACCGCCATCATGGAGCGCCTCAATCCACGCAAACAGCGTCAGGACATGCCCGTAAGATATTGGAAATATCTCACCGAAATGCAGAAATAATCCGTAACTTTACGCAGTAAAATTATAATCGACCAAGTATGAAGACAGGACTCGTTCTTGAAGGCGGAGCGATGCGCGGGTTGTTTACGGCCGGTGTCATCGACGTGATGATGGAGGAGGGGATTGATTTCGACGGTCTGATCGGAGTCTCTGCCGGATCTAATTTCGGATGTAACTACAAGTCGCGTCAACCGGGTCGCGTCTTGCGTTATAATCTGCGCTTCGGCCGAGATCCGCGCTATATGGGGTTACGCTCATTGCTTACGACAGGCAATCTTGTCGGTGCTGAGTTCGCTTACCATACTCTGCCGCTCGAACTTGATCTTTTCGACTGCGCGACATTCGAGAGCGATCCGATGGAATTTTATCTTGTCGCCACAGACGTTGCGACCGCCGAACCGGTCTACTATCGGATGGATCGAGTAGACTATGATTCTCTCGAATGGCTCCGTGCCTCGGCCTCGATGCCTGTGGTCACCCGTCCTGTGCGTGTAGCCGACGGCCGGCGTTTGCTTGACGGTGGGATAAGCGACTCCATTCCGCTGGCCTATTTCCAAAATATCGGCTACCGGCGCAATGTTGTGGTGCTCACGCAGCCGCGTGACTATCGTAAGAAGCCCTCGCCTGCGTGGCTTTGGAATCTCTTGCTTCCCGACTGTCCGAAAATAGCCGTGGCGATGGCCCGGCGTCATGAAATGTATAACTCGCAGCTCGATTACGTGGCCCGGCAGGTCGACGCAGGCGACACCTTTGTCATCGCTCCATCCGAGCCTTTGCCTATCGGTCGTGTCGAAATGGACCCTCGCAAAATGCAGCTTGTCTACTCCATCGGACGCCGCACCTGCCAGTCACTCCTCCCTGCGCTCCGGGAGTTCCTGCACTCAGGCAAACACGCGGTCATTGAAGATGCGTCCGCTGAGGGCGGCGAAGTGACGCACGGCGTCCTTTGAGCGCAGATAGGCGTCGATGGTGTCGGCGTGGTTGTGGTTGTGAAGATCCGTACCCAGAAAGTCTACATAGCCTTTCTCGATAAGTTTCTCAGCCGTTTTTTTCTCTTTTTTCGAATATGCACCGGCCAAAGAGAGCACATTGATCTGAAAAAGATTCCCGGCGCGGTGAAGTTCGTCGTAACGGTTGGGCCGTTCGTCGAAGTAATAGAAAAAGCGTTCGGGATGGGCAAGTATCGGACGGTAGCCTTTCAGCTTCAGGTCGAAAAGAAACTGGTCGAGCTGCCAGGGTTCCTGAATGAAGGAATTCTCCACCAGGATATAGTTATTAGGATAGGTAGTGATGTTTCCCTCTGCGAGCTGACAGCGGAAATAGTCGTCTATGCGGTTTTCCGACGCGCGGCTCAGGTCGATAGTGTTGTTGCGTTTGCCGAGTTCCTCTTGCAGCTCGGCAAGAGCGGCGTCAAGGTTTTCAGGCTTATTTTCAAAAGTTCCCTCGGTTATATGGGGAGTCGCAATGATGCGGCTGATGCCCCACGACTGCATACGTTCCACAAGGTCTGCCGAAGTCTGTACGTCGGGCGATCCGTCGTCAACACCGGGCAGGATATGGCAATGGATGTCGGTTGCAAACGGGAGCTTCGCAGGCTCGGCGGATTTTGAAAGAAAACTGAAAAGGCCCATAGGTCAATCTTTGTCTTTGTACTCGGTAACTATACACTGTTTGGACCTGCAAAGGTAAGAATATGGCGCGAAAAATACTTGCTCCAATGAGTTAATTTGTTCTAAGAGCCAATCAGTCTGCAGGCGTCAGGTAGTCGGTGACCATGTAGTCGACTCCTATGTCGCGGAGACGTTTGTATTCGTCATGGGTGTTGACGGTCCAGACATTAAGCTTGACTCCTGCATCGTGATAGCGTCTGACGCAATCGGCGTCCACAAGGTCGGCTCTGATCTGCACGTCGAGATGGCGCGAGGTTGACCAGTCGAACATCTCCTGCCATTTCGCGTCGGCCTGATATTGGAGCTTCATTTCGGGATGATTGGCCATGAGATACTCAATATAATCAGGCTCGGATGTGAGGATGACGCATTTTTCGGCCAGGCCTTTCTCCTTGATCAGACTTACCAGCGGTGAGAGATGGCCGCAATCCTTAGTGTCCTTTGAAAACGTTTTGAGATGCAGCAGCGGTCTCACACCCTTGTCGGCGCAGATGTCGAGAAACTCGGCCACCGTGCAGATCCCGTTTGATGTATATGTCGCGCTGTCACGCTCTTGTGTATAGGTCTCGCCGCGCAGATCGGCGATGGTCGATGATGCGATTTTCAGATGGCCTCCGAGACGGTCGGTCTTGCCGTCGTGCGATGTCACGAACACGGAGTCTGCTGTGGCTCTGACATGAGCCTCCATCATGGTGAAACCGCGCCGCGCTCCTTCCAAATAGGCTTCGGACGTGTTCTCGACGGCATATCCGCACCCGCGACGACCGATTAGGACTGGATCGGCGGCATAGACCGAAGTTGTGACTGACGCCGCAAAGAGTACTGCGGCAATGATCTTTTTGGTAGCGGAAATATTCTTCATGGACAGATGAATAAACTGTGGTTAGATGAATAGATTGGAAATGCCGGATTGTATTATCCACAGGCAAAATTAGCGAAATTCGACTTCAAAATCAAAGATCGGACTATAAATCCCTCCTGATTTCGGGATGTGAACAGGCTTATATCTGCTTTTCAGACTCTTATGAATGGGAGCAGGATGGCGTTGGATGTGAGCCAGCGGGATTCGGGGATGACGTAGGCGCCGTCGGGCGAGACGGTGAGATCTCCTGACTTCAGAGCGCTCTCGGCGGTAGCGGTGAAAAAATCGCGGATCTTGCGTCCGAACAGTCGCTTCACTTCGTCGGGGTGGAGTCCGTGGAGAGTGCGCAGACGGGTGATCAGCAGATCGTTGAAACGGTTGTCAGGGGATTCCTCTTCGATCTCTGTTGTGTTGAGTCCTCCTGCGGCGATATAATCTTTGAGCGACGGCGGGTTAAACGACCGGTTCATCCCGTCAAACGAATGTGCGCCGGGACCGAGGCCGATATATGGCGAATTGTCCCAATAGGCAGAATTGTGGACCGCCTCGCATCCCGGAAGAGCGAAATTCGAGATCTCGTAGTGGCGGTAGCCCGCTTCACGCATTCTGTCGCAGAGGAGGCTGTACATCGCTTCTGCCGTCTCCTCGTCAGCTTCCGTGACTTTACCGCGTTGGCGCATGATGTCGAGCCGTGTCCCCGGTTCGTAGGATAGGAGATAGGCGGAGATATGATCCGGTTGAAAATCGATGAGCCGGTCGAGCGATTGTGTCCACGACTCTGTTGTCTGCCCCGGCAGCCCGTAGATGAGATCGCAGCTGAGATTAGAGATTCCGCCTCTGCGGAGACAGTCGATCGCCTCGGCTGCACGTGCCGCACTATGTCGTCGCCCTACTGTCTGCAATTCAGCGTCGCAAAATGACTGCACACCCATGCTGACGCGCCTGAAAGGTGTCTCGCCGAGGATGAATTTCACCCAGTCAGCGGTGACATTCTCAGGATTGGCTTCGATGGTTGCCTCACGCAGATTCTCGGACGGAAGAGAGTCGAGTAGACGTTTCAAAAGCCGTGGCGGCAGGGACGACGGTGTGCCTCCTCCGAAATACAGAGTATCGATCGGGTCGGTGAGATTTTCGGACCGGCTTCGCCATTCCGCTATGGCCGCGTCGACAAATGGCTCCATCCATTCGCGTTGCGGAGTGGAATAGAAATCACAGTAGGCGCATTTGGCATGGCAGAACGGTATGTGGACGTAGAGTTTCATCAGTGGCGGTCGGTTTATGCAGCGGTCGGTACTTAGGAAACGGATGTCATGAGGGATTCTTGCGGCAGATGGCCTTGAAGCTGCAGAAGGTACAGCTTTCCTCTTTCAATGCCTGAGTAAAAGGCACGTCGGGATTGAAGATCTCCGCGACAGTCGAGCGGAAACGCTCGATGAACTCCTCGTTTATCGTGCGGTAATCGTCGAGGGGTTGTCCGGCATGGCGCAGCGGAGTCAGTCCGGAGGTGGAGAGAGTGCGGAAAGGATAGATCTGAGGCCTGATAGCATCGCGGTAGCCGATCTGTTCCGCATAAGCGTTGCAATAAAACAGCAGCTGCAATATGGCCTTGCGGCGGTCTTTCATCTCAGGGTCGAAAAGATCGTCCATATCCTTGAAATCCGTTAGATCGCCGCCGGTTTTGTAGTCTACGATCCGCAGCAATCCCAGACCTTCGCCGTAGCGTCCCGACGGATAGATCCGGTCGATTCGGTCAATGATCTGGTATATGTTGACGCTGAGCGAGTCGGTGATGCGCATTCTGCCTCTTACCTTGTGTTCGCCGTCGATGAAGTCGAAGGGCGCAATCTTTCTCTCCTCGCGGAACATCATAGTCAGGAAGTGCTTCATCACACGCCCTAAGACCTTGCACTCCCCGACAAGCGGAGTGCGGTCACCTGCCGGATAGCGGTTGTATTTCTCATTGATGAGTTCGGTGATGACGGTATCCATCCTGACTTCGTCGCGGATAAACGAGTCGAGAATCTCCGAAGTGATCTTGACTTCATCGCGGTCGCCGCGCAGTTCCTTGTAGAGGCGTTCGGCGACGGCATGCATGATGTCGCCGTAGGTTCCGGAATCCATGTAGTCCATCACTTCCTCGTCGAGATCAAGGCCGCAGACACGTTGGAGATAGAAGGAAAGTGGACAATTGATATAGGTGTTGATCGATGAAGCTGACAGTGTCTTTCCTCCTTCTACTGTAAACTCTTTCAGCTTCTCCATTATCTTCGGAGTCTTCACCACTGTCAGACTCTCGGCTTCCGTCATCACACTTGAGAAGGAGGCGAGATCATGCTCAACCTCGCATTCGGGGAAGAGGTAAAGAAGCTGGGCTATATAGCGTGAGATCTCGCTGTTTTTGCCGCTGAGGGTCCGCGCGTCGTAATAGAGCCTGACGTTCGACGCACGTGAGATCAGACGGTAGAATGAGTAGGCGAAAATCGACTCCTGGAGTTCGGTCGTGGCCATTCCGTAGCTGCGTCGCAGGGAATCGGGTATGAAAGAGCGCGAATACTGTTTCCGCGGGAAGACGCGCTCGTTCATAGAGAGGATGATCAGGTTGTCGAAGTCGAGCGCGCGGGTCTCCAGGACGCCCATCACCTGCAATCCTTTCAGCGGTTCGCCGGTGAAGCGGATGTTGACCGACGAGATTGTCGATTGCAGCAGCTGAATGAAGGTTGTATCCTTCATGGTGATGCTCCAGCGGGTACATGCGCTGCGGATGTTTTCGAGTTCGATCAGATAGGTGTCGAGGAAGTAGGTCTCGATCATTCTCTCGCGGTCAGCGGCGGTGAAGTTACGCAGCGTGCTCGCGAGGTTGAAGAAATAGCCGTGAACTTCCTCGATTCCGTTGGCGTCGGTCACAGGTGTGAAGATGAACGAAAGATCCGGCGCAGTCCGGGCTATCAGTGACGCCGGCACCATGTAGAGGCGTCGCGCCACCATGAGCCGCAGCAATGCGTTGCAACTCTTAGGCGCGAAACTCTGGAGCATCGGATGGGTGAGCACCGCGCGCATGTCTTCGTAGAAAAACGACCATTCGCCTCGTGAGAGCGAGCTTCGCAATTGGAGGTTTACGATGGTTGACATGAGCGAAGCCACGGCAGTATTTTTCAGCGGGAAACCCATGGTGACATTCAGGGCGCTGATCTTCGGGGGAACGGCATGGACCATCGGGATGAAGAGGCTCTCGTCAGGGAGCACCACGGCGGTGTCGATGGCATCGTCAGGTTCCGGAATCCGTCCGTCAGCAAGCCATTCCTCCAGCTGGCGTCCCGCCAGTTTGGTCTGGCCGAAAGCGCTCGGCACACCGGTGATATGTATCTTCGGGAAATCCGGATTTTCATGGAAAAGCTTGCCGAGATCGTAGAGAGAGGGAAAGCATCCGACATTGTTCTGCATGAACAGGGCCGCGCGGTTGCCTTTGGCGCGGAATGCCGGGGAGGCCATGTCCCAGTAGAAGTCCGCACAGCCGCGGGCCTTGAGCTTTTCGAAAATCCTGATCTCCGACAAGGTCAGTACATTGAAGCCGACGAATATATAGCGTTTGAACGGCAGATCGCGGTCTCCTCCCTTGCTCAGCAGATCGACGGCGTTGCGGGCAAACATGCCGCGGGTGGCCATGCCGTTGTCGAGCAAGCGTTTGTGGAAACGCTCGAAGAGTTCGTCAAGCACCTCCCAGAGCTGAAGAAATTTGGATTCGAGCGGGGTGGGGGTGCTGTGGATGTGGTTCCAGAACTCGTCGGGGCTTGTGTGGACAAACTTCTCCCCCCAGTAGCGGTTGATGATCTCGATCTGCTCCTCCGTTAGATAGTTGGCGCTGACTTCGCGGAACCGCTGGAGGTTGACAAACAGCTTGTGTGGATCGACAAGATAGAGATCCACATCATTGAAATCGCTGAGAAGCATCTCTCCCCAAAAGAGGAAGCGGTCGAAGTCGGCTACGTTCTCGCCGCTCAGCGCGCGGTATTCGTTGTAGAGAATGAAAAGCTGGTCAAGACGCGGGGCTTCGGTGAGAGCCGAGAAACTGCGTGTCACCTCCGCGATCGTGGCTATCTCAGGCATCAGAAAAGGTCGGCCGTCAGCCTCGGCTGCTAAATAATGTGTGAAAAACACCCCGCTTCGCTTGTTGGGAAAGACAAAGCAATAATCCTGAAGATTGCCTGATTCATTGGCGGCGTAGACGGCGGCCACCTGGCGGAGAAATGGTGTCATTCGCGGTGGGGACTTAGAAATTTTTGATCAGAATGATCATCTTTATGGCAAAATCGAAGTTGACGATTTTTGCGTTGGCGTTTCCGGCAATGTCGGTCGCGGCGCGGTTCATTTCGGAGACGATTTTCTCGGCGTTGTTCTCGGTGATGAAGCGGGCGAAGTTCTTGCTGAACTGTGCCTCGTTGCGGTTGAGGTACAGAAGCTCCGGGACATTGAAGTTGTAGACGAAATTCTCACGTATGAGCCGTTGGGAATAGTCGTAAAATTTCACGGCCTGTTCGCGGCCGAGTGATGCCACATCGGCGCTCCACTCTTTCAGCCCCTTGACGTCGCGCTGATAGGCAAGACGCATCAGGCGCACGAAATAGTCGAAAAACATGCGGCTGACACTTGTGGCATCCATGGTGCGCAGCGCAGAGTTGATGTCGCCGGACGCGATGTGGGCCATCGACAGAGCATCCTGAGGATCGACGGCCATGTTTTCTGTCAGATAAGAGGCCACGGTGTCGTCGCTGAGCCGTTTCAGTTCGATCGGACGGCAGCGCGAGTAGATGGTCGGGAGTATGGCGGCGGCATTGTCGGAGACAAGTATGAAAACTGTATCGCCGAAGGGTTCCTCGATCAGTTTGAGCAGCTTGTTGGCTGTCTGCTCGTTCATTTTTTCGGGAAGCCAGATGATCACGGTCTTGTAGCGCGAGAGCGTTGTGGTCACCGACAGACGCTGCTCAAGAGCTGCGCTTTCGTAGACATAGATGACAGGCTGGGCATTTTTCTTTTCGAAGTATGTTGTCCAGCGGTCGAAATCCATGAACGGACTCGCACTGACAAATTCTTTGAATTCAGTCATGTAGTCGTCTGAAACCGGCTCTTTCAGTTTCTCTGTCTTTACCACCGGAAACACGTAGATGCTGTCGACATGGTTGAAATTTTCGTGTTGCAGACACGAGGGACAGCGCCCGCAGGGTTCGCCGTCGGCTGTCGGCGACTGGCAATGGAGATACTGGGAGAAAGTGCGGGCAAGCATGAACTTCCCGATGCCGGATGGACCGTGAAGAAGTATGGCGTGGGGGATCCGGCCGTCGGCCACCATGTCGCGCAACTGGCGCTTGACGTTTTCGTGTGAGGGAATCTGACTGAATTTCATGATAACGCAAATTTACAAGAAAAACGCGAGATTTTGGACAATCTCGTGAACCTCCGGGGTAAATTCTCGCGTTTTTATAGTAAATTTGCATCCGTTATGCTCGATATGTTGAAATTTTCGCGCAAGCCCTATAAACTCGGTCTCGTCCTCAGTGGGGGAGGAGCCCGCGGTTTCGCACACGCAGGTGCTCTCCGGGCGCTTGAGGACGTAGGTATAAAGCCTGACATTGTCGCCGGAGTCAGTGCCGGATCGGTGGTCACGGTAATGTATGCTTCCGGAATGGCCCCCGAAGAGATTCTCAAAGTGTTCAGCGACGTCAAATTCGGCGATTTTGCGGAACTCGGAGTGCCTCGCGACGGCTTTTTCTCGATGGACGGCTTCAAGAAATTTCTACGCAAGCAGATCCCGTATGAGAATATTGAGGATCTGCCGTTGCCCGCAGTTGTCTGTGCCACAGACCTCGACAACAACCGGCCCGAAGCATTTACAGAAGGGCCTCTGGTCGATTGTGTGGCGGCTTCATGCAGCATACCAATCATTTTCAAACCGGCCCGCATCAAGGGTGTGACCTACGTTGACGGCGGCGTCCTGGCCAATCTTCCGGCCTGGGCTCTCAGGGACAAGTGTAAATATCTGATAGGCATAAACTGCAGCCCGCTTCCGGCCCGCGGCAAACCGAAGTCCATCATGGACATAGCACACCGTACCTATGATCTCCTTGTCAAAAATAATTCACAGCAGCAGATGGAGTTGTGCGACCTCGCCATAAGTATCGGCGATGTGGCCTCCTATAAGGTCTTTAACCTGAAAGAAATAACGCGTGTGTTCCGTTCGGGTTACGACAATACTCTTCAGGCTCTGCTTGATGCGGGTTTTACCCTCCGGAGCGAGCGCCGGAAAAAGAAATAGCGTATAATAAAACCATTCAATATGGACAGAAAACCGATCATTTATCAGCTTTTGCCAAGACTTTTTACTAATACCAACCGGAACTGCATTCCCAACGGGACATACAAGCAGAACGGTTCCGGCAAATTCAATGACATAACCGAGGCTGTCCTTTCGGGCATAAAGGAACTCGGCGTGACACACGTCTGGTACACCGGTGTCATTGAACACGCGACCAAGACTGATTACAGTGCGGATGGCATCACCCCCGACAATCCGTATGTGGTCAAAGGTCAGGCAGGATCGCCCTATGCCATCAAGGATTACTATGATGTCGATCCCGATCTTGCCGTCAACGTAGACAAGCGTATGGCGGAGTTTGAGGCTTTGGTCTCGCGTACCCATGACGCCGGACTCGACGTCATTATCGACTTTGTTCCAAACCACACCGCCCGCTCCTATCACAGCGACGTGAAGCCGGCAGGAATCAAGGATCTCGGCGAGGACGACAATCCCGAAATGTTCTTTGACCCGAATAACAATTACTATTATATTACCCGTCAGCTTTTCGCCCCCTCTGTCGACATGGGCAGCGGCAAAAAGGCCTACATTGAATTTCCGGCCAAAGCTACCGGCGACGACTGTTTCTCGGCTTTCCCCGGTGTCAACAACTGGTATGACACCGTAAAGCTCAACTATGGTCGTGATCCGGGCAACTGGAGCACCCACTATTCTCCTGTGCCCGACACATGGATGAAGATGCTCCACATCCTGCGCTTCTGGGCCTCGAAAGGTGTCGATGCTTTCCGCTGCGACATGGTCCACATGGTGCCTCTTGAATTCTGGCAGTGGGCTATTCCCAATGTCAAGGACCGCTATCCGCATGTCAAGTTCATCGCCGAGCTTTACGACATTCACATCTACCGCGATTTTATCGAAAAGGGAGGTTTCGATTATCTTTATGATAAGGTGAATCTCTATGACACACTGCGTGCCGTACAGTGTTCGAACCACTCTGCGGCGACCATCACCAACTGCTGGCAGACGGTCGAAGGGATTTCGCAGCACATGCTCAACTTTCTTGAAAACCATGACGAGCAACGCTTCGGCTCTAAGTTCTATGCCGGTGATCCTGCCAAAGTCATCCCCTCGCTTGTGGTAAGTTCGATGATTTCAACCGGTCCGATGATGATCTATGCCGGTCAGGAACTCGGCGAACAGGCCACTGACAGCGAAGGTTTCAGCGGTTATGACGGACGTACCACCATCTTCGACTACTGGAGCGTGGGCACGCTGCGCCGCTGGTACAACGAAGGCAAGCCCGGCGGAGCGCTCCTCACACCCCGCGAACGGTGGTTGAGATCGAAATACTGCACCATCCTGAATCTCTGCAACCGCGAGCGTACCATCTCCCACGGCCGTTTCTTTGATCTGATGTATGTCAACTATCATAACCCGACGCTCAATCCTCACCGTCAGTATGTCTTCATCCGCAACTGCGACGGAGAGACTCTTGTGATCGCCGCGAACTTTTCGGCTGATTCCTGCGATCTCGGTATCAATATCCCGCGTCATGCTTTCGAGATGTTCGGCATTCCCGAAGGGGAGGCTGTGGCCACCGAATTGCTCACCCGCGATCAGGATACCAAGCAACTGAGCAGCACTGAGCCTTTCCGCACGATGGTGCCTCCCTACGATGCTGTGGTCTGGAAAATCCGCCACCGTCAGATCAAACCTACAACCCGTAAGTGAAAGCAATGAACTGTTCTGTATTATATAAGGTGGCGATCGTTTTCGCTACCTTGTTTTTTTCAGTGGAGGCTGATGGTGCGGCTGTCGGCCACCGACCGGTAGCAATCTCCGACTCTCTTAGGGAACGGATGGCGTCTGAAACAGCGGCTTTTCTTGGAGGGATGCCCGTAGGTTTGCAGGAGAGTCAGGCAAAGGCTGTACGCCGTGCGTCAGCGGGCGATTGTGAGGCTCTCAGGAATGTCCGTAATTCCCGCAATGTCGCGCCGGAGCTGCCTGAGGGGATTGTCGTGAGCGAGATCGGTACTACGATGAAAATGTTTCGTCCTGCCGCCGGTGTCGGGAGTGTCCGTCCGGCATTGCTCTATCTCCACGGTGGCGGGTGGTGTTTCGGCGGCATAAACAGTTGTGCGCGCTATTGCGCGGCCCTTGCGGCTGAGGCTGACATCGCCGTGATTGCACTCGATTATCCGCTGGCTCCCGAAAGTCCTTATCCCGCGGCTTTGAATGCCTGTGCGGAAGCCTTTGACTATCTTGTCAGCCATGCCGACAGTCTCGGCATAGATCCGCAGCGTATTTCTGTTGGAGGCGACAGCGCCGGAGGCAATCTTGCCCTTGCGCTGGCTCTTTCTAAAGGTGAGAATGGCGCTGACAGTCAGTCAATCCGTTCGCTCGTGCTGTTTTATCCCGTTGTCTATGCGGGTAACGACGGTTCGGACTCATGGCGCGCGTTCGGGGAGGGATATGGTCTTGACTCTTCGCTGATGGATGCTTTCAACAGTGCCTACATAGGCTCCACCGATGTGGAAAATCCGCTGATCTTACCGATTTTCGCCACAGACGCGAGCCTGCGGACACTTCCGCCGGTGCTGATGGTCAACGCCGAAAGAGATATTCTTCTTGATCAGTGCAGCCGCATGGCCGAGCGCATGGAGGCCGCAGGCTGCAGCCTCCGTCGCGAAATCCTCCCCTCGACCGTCCATCTTTTCATCACCGTCCCCGGCCAACCTACCGCCTTCCGCACCGCCGTAACCCTCTCGTCCGATTTCCTCAGAGAGGAATAAAATATTATTACTGTCCGCTAAACCATAAATCAGTGAGTCCAACATCTTGAAAGGCA
>UQVH01000023.1 GCA_900544535.1 uncultured Bacteroidales bacterium
CAAGGATTGCCACGAGAGTAAAGAAGAACACAGCGGTCTGCCAAAGCGGGCGTTTTTCCGGGGGTGGCACAATGTTCATCTGTGCCGTCTCTTTATCCCGTTCTTCCTTGCTGAAGATGAACGACATTATCAGGCCGATAACTACAGCAAAGGTAACGGCTCCGATTACACGAGCAAGTCCCATTTCCAGTCCGAGGATGCGTGCGGTAAGAATTATCGAGAGTATGCTGATGGCGGGGCCGGAATAGAGAAAGGCTATTGCCGGACCGAGTCCCGCACCACGCTTGTAGATGCTTGTAAACAACGGAAGAATGGTACAGGAACAGACGGCAAGGATACCTCCCGAAACCGATGCGACAGTATAGGATACCCATTTTTTGGCATTGGCCCCGAAATACTTCAGCACCGCTCCCTGACTCACGAACACTGCGATAACACCGGCGATGAAAAATGCCGGGAGAAGGCAGAGGACGATATGTTCGCGGGCATACCACTTGGTGAGGTCAAGTGTGGAGTGAATCGCCGTCATCAGCGTGTCGCTATTGACGGGCAGAAAGAACGCAGTCAGGAATAAGACAACGGTCCATATCAGAAACTTGATTTCCTTTCTTGTTTCCATATCAGTCTCCTGTTGTTGCGGTTCAGATGCCGAGAACTTTTTTCACTTCGTCAGCCGACGGAACGTGACCTTTGATTTTGACTGTGCCGTCAACGACCACGGCAGGGGTCGCCATGATGTTGAATTTCATCATCTCGGCGATATCCTCGATTTTGGAGAGCTTTACATCGAGATTGTTCTCGCTGATCACACGTTCCACTACCTTATAAGTCTCCTTGCACTTGGCGCAGCCGGGACCGAGAACAAGCACCTCGCTGACTTTTACGCCGGGAGCCGTGGCGCAGCATGAGGTTTCAGCGGCTTCGGTTGAATCGTCGGAGCATCCGCATGACTGCACGGGTTTTACATCTTCATCCACGATGATGTTGCTGTTGCAGCAGCAAGAACTTTTCTTTTTAGGTGCGAAGAGGGTTGACCAAAAGCCTTTCTTAGATTCTTTTTTATCCATGATTTTTCGTTTTTACAGTTTATACATTTTTAGAGATACATCATTATGCAGTAGTAAATGCCTACTGATATGAAAATGACTCCGACAATAATGTTGAGCCATTTCTGAACAGTGCGTAGTTTGCCGTAGAACTCACCGACCTTTTCAACGCTGAAAGCGAGAATCCAGGCTACGGCAAGCACGGGAAGTGCGGTGGCTATTGCGAACAGAACCGGCAGAAGCCAGCCTGCGCTTGCCGTTACCGACATCGGTATCAGCATACCGAAGTACAGCACTCCGCTTGTAGGGCAGAAAGCCATCGCGAACAGAACACCGAGCAGCAATGCTCCCCATCCCCCTTTTCGGGCAAGACCTTCACCGTTGCCACCGAAGCCGAACTGAGGCAGATTGAGCTTATGCCCGAACAGCATGAAAAGCCCGATAAGCAGCAACAGCGGCCCAATCAGCAGCTCGCCCCATTTCCCTATTGCCTTTTGTATCCCGAACACGCTTGCACCCTCTTTCAGAATAGAGATAAGGATGACGCCAAGGATGGTATATGAGACAACTCGTCCTAAAGTGTAAAGGACACCATTACGGAAAATACGTCTGCGGTTCTCTATATCCTTGCTGATGTAGCCTATTGCAGCTATGTTGGTGGCAAGCGGACACGGTGAGATAGCAGTGAGCAATCCGAGAAGGAACGCGGTCAGAGCCGGAGCAGTGCTATTGTCAAGTAAAGTCTGTAACCAGTCCATTATTTCAATGATTGGCGGATTTTGTCTGCAAGACCTTTCTTGAAGCCGTCAGGATTTTTACGGGCGTTCCCGAAGCCAAACTCAGTGAGGTTGTTACGGCTCTCCTTACCGTCTTTCCATTTGTTGACAAAGAGAGAAGACCATGTAACTTCGTATTTGTCGGCGATTTTTTCTCCCTCCGGGGTAGATATATCCACGGTCTTGAATACGACAGTGCCGTTTTTCATCTCGTTTGCAAAGAGAGTATTTACTACCTCTTTAGCGTTTTTCTCGATAGCCATGCAGGTGGCACAGCGTTGTTTGCCGTGGAAATATATCACTTCCACTCTATCCTTTTCAGGAGATTTCGCAGCGGCGGTATTATCCCCGCTTCCGCACGACACCAGCCCTATCATAAGGGCGAAAAACATCAGTAACTTTTTCATGTGATTATCATTTAATTTAGATTGTTATTTGCCGAATTACGAACATCGAAAATAAAAAAATAGTGCTTACGAGCAGCAGCTATTCTTTTTTGAGGGACAGCAGTCGTCAAGCATCTGTGAAAACAGTTGCCGGGCAAGTTTCCAGTTCTCTACGTTGATGCAATACTTTACTTTTGGCGGCTCGATGGTGCCTTGTATCAGACCGGCCTCCTTCAACTCGCTCAGATGCTGCGATACTGTGGCTTTCGCAATCGGAAGCACCTCATGTATATCTCCAAAGAAACATTCGTTTCTCTGAGCGAGAAAATTGAGAATCGCTATCCGCGTGGGATGCCCCATCGCTTTTGCAAACCTCGCAAGACGCTCCTGTTCGGGTGTTATCTCTAATTTTGCCATATCATTTTTATTTGTTGTTCGCAAAATTACAAACAATATTTGATATATCCAAACATAGCGATGATTTTTTTGAGGCGAGCAAAGTCTCACGAGGATTACGTGATGTTAAATGGCATTAAATAATCCGGCACCACTAAGTTGTCAGAACATCGTATCATTTGATGCCAACAAAACACCCAATATTACTGCCGTTTCTGGGTGTAATATTGGGTGTAGATTTTACAAATGCTTGATAATCAAGCTAATTTGCGGAAGGACAGGGATTCGAACCCTGGGTTCCCGTAAGGGAACAACGGTTTTCGAGACCGCCCCGATCGACCACTCCGGCATCCTTCCAGTGATCGTCTATGTTTTGTGTACCCGGACCCGGGATCGAACCGGGATGGATTGCTCCACCGGTGTTTGAGACCGGCGCGTCTACCGATTCCGCCATCCGGGCTTGAGCTTTTCAGCTTCGGTTCACAAATCGGGTCCGTGACAGATGATTCGTGATTTAGACGGCCACAAAGGTAGTGATTTTTTTTATTCCCGCCAACTCTTGGCGGATTTTTTGCTTGCCGCGGTGTGATTTTTATCGAAAAATCCGGAGACGGCACTCTTGCGATAAGAGAGCTGTCTCCGGACTATAGAATTGCACCGGGGCTTACCGAGAGGAATGAAACGCCTGTCGGTCAAGGCGGTGCCTCGCGGATGCGGTGTCAGAAATCAGTCGGCGCGTCGGGATCGGTGTACCAGCGCGAATATCTCAGATAGTTGCGGGCTATCTTTGTGTTGAGTTCGCGCGAGGTTTCAGGATCGACCATCTTGATGAATTTGGCCGGTGCACCGCCCCAAAGTTCGTTGGGGCCGATCTTGGTGCGTGAGAGCACCACCGATCCGGCGGCCACAAGGGCGTTTTCGCCTACTTCGGCATCATCCATCACCACGGCTCCCATGCCGATCAGGGCGTAGTCATGGATCTTCGCACCGTGGATGGTTACGTTGTGGCCGATTGAGACGTCGTTGCCGATCTCGATCGTCGATTTCTTATACAAGGTGTGGAGAACCGAACCGTCCTGGATGTTCACACGGTTGCCGATGCGGATCGAATTGACATCGCCGCGGATCACGGTGTTGAACCAGACGCTGCATTCGCTTCCCATTACCACGTCGCCGACCACGGTAGCGTTTTCGGCTAAGAAGGTGTCAGGGCCGATTTCGGGAGTAAAGCCCCTTACGGGTATGATCAGTGCCATATCTGTTTACTTGCTGTTTGGATGATATCCGTTTCTTATTTCAAAGGTGCGGTCGCTGCGGCGAGCCATTCGCGTTCGTCGGCTTCCATGAGCGGGGCGAGACGGTCGTAGACGGTCTTGTGGTAGTCATCGACCCATTTGATTTCTTCGGCCGACATGATCGAGGTGTCGAACAGTGCGCGGTCGAAGGGGCAGAGGGTGATGGTTTCGAAAGCGTAGAATTTTCCGAATTCGGTTTCCTCGTAGGGGATTGTCAGGACAAGGTTCTCGCAGCGGATGCCGTAGCGGTCGGCCAGGTAGACGCCGGGTTCGTTGGAGGTGAGCATACCGGGGGTGAGGGGCGCGAGGGTGTCGTTCAGACGTATGCTCTGCGGACCTTCATGGACGTTGAGGAAGTGGCCGACGCCATGGCCGGTGCCGTGGAGATAGCTTTTGCCTTCTTTCCAGAGCGGCATGCGGGCGAGAGCGTCGAGCTGGGCGCCGCGGGTGCCTTCGGGATAGATGGAGGTGGCGATGGCGATGTGGCCTTTCATCACGAGGGTGAAATCGTGGCGCATGTCGGCCGAGGGCTCGCCGATGGCTATGGTGCGGGTGATGTCGGTGGTACCGTCAAAATAGTTGGCTCCGGAGTCGATGAGCAGGAGGTTGCCTTTGGTGATTGTGGTGTTGCTGGCTTCATTGGCGGTGTAGTGCACGATGGCGCCGTTGGCGCCGAAGCCGCAGATGCTCTCGAAGCTGAGGTCGAAGTAAAGATCGCCTTTTTTGCGGTTTTTGAGCAGGATGTCGGCAACGTCCATTTCGGTCAGATGACCATCGGCAGCCATGATGCGCTCGATTTCCATGAGCGAACGGACCATAGCCACGCCGTCGCGCAGGTGAGCCTGACGGATGCCTGCAATCTGCACGTCGTTCTTGATGGCTTTCGGAAGCGCCACGGGAGAGTCGCCCTTGACGTAGCGTCCCTCAAGCACGTGGGCGATAGCGCCTGATGCTCTCGATCCGCTGAGAAGCACTTTGACATCGGCCGGAAGAGCTGCCAATGCCTGGAGAACGGCGGTGTAGGGAGCCACGGCGACACCGGCTTCGGCCAGATAAGCCTTGACCTCAGGAGTCATCTTGGCTTCGTCGACAAACAGAGTGCTGCCGGTCGGAGCCACGTAGAGGAACGAGGTGGCAACCGGGTTGCAGGGCACATCGTTGGAGCGGATGTTGAGCAGCCATGCGATTTCGTCGAGGGCCGAGGTGAAGTAGGCCTGGGCGCCCTGGGTTTTGGCCGAGTCGAGGATGCGGGCAATCTTGGCAGAGGCGGATTCTCCGGCATATTTTTCGTCGTGGATGAAAATCTTGTCGGAGGGAAGGGCTGGGCGGTCGGCCCAGATGCGGTCGATCGGGTCAAAATCGACATCGAGCCCGATGCCGGCGGCATTGAGACGGGTGCGCAGAGCGGCTGTCTCGTCGATCGACATCAGCATGCCGTTGATGCCCACCTTGTCGCCCTTCGAAAGATGTTCGCAAAGATATTCGACAATGGACGGGGTGTCGGGCAGACCGTCTTTCATCAGCACGATTCCGGTGCCTTCGATCTGCTGTGCGCCCTGAAGGAAATAGCGGCTGTCGACCCACAGGAGGGCTTCCTTGTCGGTCACGACCATCGTTCCTGCCGATCCGGTGAACCCGCTGAGATAGCGGACGATATGCCAGTGGTCCGAGATGTATTCACTCAGATGAGCGTCGGTGCGGGGGAGGATCACCGCTTTGACGCCGGCTTCATTCATTTCCTTGCGGAGCGCTGCGATGCGCTCGATGATACGATTTTGCATAAGTATTTTATTTGATTTAAGTTGTTTTTCAGTTCAGTCAGTCAAGGCTATTCGAGATCGATTTGCAGCCCCTCGTTGGCGAGAATCACGTCAGGAAACACTTCGCCGGCTTCGCGGAGGAGCAGCTCTTCTGAGTTGTAGCGCTTGGAGAAGTGGCCGATGATGAGCCGCCGAGCGCCTGCCGCTTTTGCGATTTCAGCCGCCTGCCGGGCGGTGGAGTGTCCGCGTTCGCGTGCCCGGTCGGCCATCGAGTCATCGTAGGTCGCCTCGTGATACACGGTGTCGACGCCGCGTATGTCATCGGCGACGCGCATGTCCATCATCGTGTCGCTGCAATAGGCATAGCTCACCGACGGGTCGGCTTCGGAGGTCAGCAGTGCGTTGGGGATGACTGTTCCGTCTTCCCTGACAAAGTCGGCTCCTTCCTTCACGGCCTGCAACATTGCGACGGGGATGTTGTGAAATTTCACCATGTCGCCGCGCAGGTGGCGCAGTTTGGGCTTTTCGCGGAAGATGAAACCGTTGCAGGGTGTGCGGTGATAGAGCGGAAAGGTCTCTACGGTCAGGCCGCTGTCTTCGTAGATCATGCGGCGTTCACCCTCCTCGATCACGTCATAGACGATCTCGAACGGAGAGTTTCGGTTGAAAAAGTCCATCCATTCCTTCATCAGTCGGGCGCCGTCGTGGAAAATGTGAATTGTCACCGAGCCGCTGACTTCATGGAGGGCCATTGTCGAGAGCAGGCCCGGCAGTCCGAAGAGGTGGTCGCCGTGGAGATGCGAGATGAAGATGTGGTTAAGACGTGAAAATTTCAGTCCCAGACGCCGGAATTGCGACTGTGCGCCCTCGCCGCAGTCGATCATGAAAAGTTTGTCGCGGAAATTCACGACCTGACATGAGGGCTGATGCCGCGCCGTGGGCGTGGCCGAACCGCATCCGAGAATATTGATCTGAAATTTTGCCATTACAGCAGCAAATGTAACATAAAATCCCCGAACACGCTTAAGAATCCTCCCAAAAATTTCGGGGAAAATTGAGATCGGAGGTTGGCTTTAAGCCGGAGTTGAGGGCTGAGTTGCGGCGTTTTCGTATTCGGCGCGGTGTTTCATCACACTTTTCATGTTTGTTTGAGCCCAGGCGGTAAGCTGCATGATCAGCGGAATTAGTGAGCGGCCGGAGTCGGACAGTGTGTATTCGACTTTAGGCGGTACCTGCGCATAGACTTTGCGGCTGATCAGGCCGTCGGCTTCGAGGGTTTTCAGTGTCCCTGAAAGCATGCGGGTGGAGATGTCGGGGATCATGCGTCCGAGTTCGTTGAAACGCACGGTCTGCCCTTCATTGATGACCAGGAGAACCAACAGTGACCATTTGTTGCCGAAACGCGAGATCACATTTCGGATAGGGCATATCTCGATGACGTGGTTTATGTCTGTTTTCTCTTTCATGGTTAAGTAATTTTCAAGAGTTACTTATCTGTTTTATGCTTTATTTTGCAAAGTTAGTACTAAAACCGGCGATATTGGCGTTTTCCGCAGAAAAAATTTCAAAAATAGTTTGGCCGGTCCTCAGTCAATTGTCCGAATCCAAACTCTAATTTTCGGACATAACATTCGGACCGACAGCGGAATTTTAACCTGCATATCGTTAATCTCGCGAAAAACAACTAACTTTGCGATATAAGCACCATCGTGCGAAAAGACCAATACATGAGTGAACAAAGCTTTGATTTAAAAAGAGAAAAAAATGGAAGTAAGCAACAATACTGACAACAATCTCTTTGCTGATATTCGGCAAATGATTGAGGCAACAAGGACGCAGGTCGCTGCGACGGTAAACTCTGCAATGACGCTAATGTATTGGCACATCGGCAACCGCATCAACCGTGAAGTCCTTGGCGGAGAGCGGGCTGCTTACGGCAAGCAGATTGTGGAAACGTTAGCTCTCAATTTGACCAAAGAATATGGCAAGGGCTTTGACGCTAAGAGTCTTCGCAAGATGATGCAATTTGCATCTGTATTCCCTGACATTCAAATTGTCGCACCACTGGTGGGACAATTGTCTTGGTCTCATTTCCTGCAAGTTATCCCAATTGATGATGATTTGGCACGCAATTTCTATCTGACTATGGCGGCTGACCAACGATGGTCAAAACGGACACTGAAAGCCAAAATTGACGGGATGCTTTATGAGCGCACCGCCATTGCCAAGCAGCCTGAGGAAGTGATATTGCACGATTTGGAGGAACTGCGTGATGAACGGAAAATATCGGCTGATTTGGTTTTTCAGGACCCGTATGTTCTTGATTTTCTCGGAATGCACGATAATTACTCGGAAAAAGACCTTGAAAGTGCGATTATTGCTGAGCTCCAGCGGTTCATTACAGAGTTAGGTAATGATTTCGCTTTTCTGGCACGGCAGAAGCGCATAACAGTCGACAATGAGGATTACTATATCGACCTGCTGTTTTATCACCGTCGTTTACGCTGTCTTGTCGCAATTGATTTGAAACTCGGAAAATTTCAGGCGGCATATAAAGGACAGATGGACCTGTATCTGCGGTGGCTTGAAAAATATGATATGGCCGATGGAGAAAACAAGCCCATCGGTCTGATACTTTGTGCCGGAAAAAATGAGGAGCACATCGAGCTGATGCACCTCAACGACAGCAATATCCGTGTCGCGGATTATCTGACAAAACTTCCCGATCGCAAATTGCTTGAACAGAAATTGCAACAGGCAATCGAACGAGCCCAACACCGGCTAAACACTACCGGATTATGACTAACCTCATCGAAGCGCATTGATTACGAATAATTCAACGATTTGCTAAAGTATGTTCAGACAATTGTTTAAGATATTGATACTTGCGATGGCGGCGGTGCTGTCGGGCTGCGCTTCGACAAAGCCGGCGCAGGATGGTGGCGCCCGGAATGAGAATCTTATAATCTATTATGATGCGGAAGCCGGGAACGGCGATTTGCTTAAGGCGGCTGAAAAATACGGTTCCAGGGTGCTTTATGTCTACAAGAACATCAACGGTATAGCCGTGACCGTCCCGAATGGCAGGACAGTCACGGACGCTGTGAAGTATTATGAAAAAATTAAGGGCGTTCTGTCAGTCACGCAGGACCGGAAAATGTATCTCGACTGACGGAACCCGTTCGCCGGGCAGCGCTTTTCCCATTACCCGGTTATTTCCACATAATTGCCTTCTGGGTCGGCCACGGCACATTCATAATAGCCGTCGCCCGTAGTCCGGGGGTCGCTCAATATTGTATAGCCGTCTTTTCTGAGCCTTTGTGCCATGTCGTCAACATTCTCCTTGCATCCGACGGAGATGGCGAAATGTGCCAATCCTTTCAGATCTCCTCGGCTGGCAGGAGCATCTTTGCCGGGTATGTTCATCATTTCAATTCTTGCGCCTCCATCGTCAAATGAAAGGAAATAAGAACTGAAATTCTTTTTTGGATTGACATACTTGTCATTGCAGATCATGTTGAAATACCGCATATAAAATTTGCGGAGCAGTTCTATATCCTCGGCCCAGATAGCGATATGGTCAATCTTCATTCCTTTATTGTTTTTATGACTTTACAGGGATTTCCTACGGCAAGAGAGTAGGGCGGTATGTCTTTTACAACCACACTTCCGGCCCCGATAACGCAGTTGTCACCGATTTTGACTCCCGGCAATACCGAGACTCCGGCGCCAATCCATACGTTGTCGCCGACAGTGATTGGGCGGCCATATTCGAGCCCTTTGTTGCGCTCTACGGCATCTATGGGATGTCCGGCTGTATAAAATCCGCAGTTGGGAGCGATGAACACATTGTCGCCGAATGTTACCGGCGCCTCGTCAAGGATTACAAGATTGAAGTTGGCGTAAAAATTATTTCCTACGCTGATGTTGTATCCATAATCACAGTAGAACGGCTGTTCGATGAGCAATCCCTCTTTGGTCTTACCAAGTATCTTGCGCAACAGAGCCTCGCGGGCCTCCGTCTCACGTGGACGCAATTCGTTGTAATCGCGGCATAATTCCTTGCATTCCAATCGCTCGGCTATAAGAGCCGGGTCGTTGTTGGCATCGTATATCATGCCCGCGAGCATTTTATACTTTTCTGTCATAGTTGTATATAACCATTTGTTTGATTAACTTTGCAAAGTTAACAGTCTAAACAACAATTGGCAATGGTCAGAAATAACCATTTTACAGCGAATAGGAAAGAACTCGACAGATTGCTCCGCACCGAAAGCGAGTCAGGCTGTTGTGTCCATTTGTCGGATAGCTAAGTCAATGGGGCTGCTTTAGCCCATTGTTTCTTGCTCTTGTCAGCTCGATAGCCTCTTTGCCGGTGATGCTTTCGATGGTGATTCTGATGATACAGACGGCCTTTATGAATCGTGAAATTTCGGCGTCGGGATCGATTCCGGGACTGTATTTTTCTCCTAATAATCTGAGGACCTCGATCTTTTCATCAATTTGGTCAATAAACTGAGCCTTACCGAAAACAATGACGCTGCGGAAATAGGAAGTAAATTCGGCGGGTATAATATCATCTTTGTCAACTATGCACAGTGAGCATTTGGGATTGCTCCGCAAGGCATCAATTTTATGTCCCTGCGCTGCGGAATGTATATAAATCGATGTCCCGTCATAAACATAATTTATAGGAACGGCATAGGGGTAATTATCGTCTCCTGACACCGCGAGTATGCAATATTTGCCTTGCCGAAGTATCTTTTCGGCCTCTGTCTGTGGAATTTCCTGCTTGAATCGCCGCATAGTCCGTGTCATCAAGCCAGTACTTTAAGTCCGATTATTGACAATATGAGGGTAGTGATGAAGAACAGGCGCCAGAATGTGGCGGGTTCATTGAAAAACACTATGCCGACGATGACAGCGCCTACCGCTCCGATGCCGGTCCAGATGGGATAGACCGTGCCGATAGGGAGCCTCTCGGCGGCTTTTGCCATAAGATACATGCTCAGTGAGAGTGCGGCGAGAAAGCCTGCCCACCACCAGATCTGTTCCTGTCCCGTGGCTGTCTTTGTTTTGCCGAGGCAGAATGTGAAGCCGACCTCCATCAGTCCGGCCAAGATAAG
This sequence comes from uncultured Bacteroidales bacterium, assembly GCA_900544535.1. Lineage (GTDB taxonomy): Bacteria > Bacteroidota > Bacteroidia > Bacteroidales > Muribaculaceae > Duncaniella. The sequence continues at coordinate 10,786 of UQVH01000023.1, forward strand.
TATAATCCAGTTCATAAAAAAGACTGTTTATCGGTTATCCGGTTCGAGGGCTGCAAGCAATCGGCTTATAGTTTTATCAGCAAGATTCTCGGCGTCTCCTTCCAAGGTTTCTGCAAAATTACGAAATTTTCAAAAAAATCGGGGTTATAATTGTTTGAAAATCTGCAAAAGTAATAAAAAGGTTACTATCGGAGCTGAAAGTAACTTCTTGACATGCATTAAATTCCGTTGTAATTTTGTAGCAGAAAACAAAATTGACAACTTCTAATTAAACATTACGATGAAACAGATTCAGAATCTCTCGAAAGCGGAAAATTACAGTGCTATAAATCTCGGCAAGTTCGCTGACATCAAGGACTATGTGCTTGAACTCGGCCCGGAAATCCGGATTCCCGGAAAGGTGTTCGGTGGAGCGGCGCTCGGTGCGACAGGCGGCGAATTTTCGTTTCAGGTTTTCGCTCCGGGTCAGGAGACCGGTTTCCTGCATACCCATAAGAATCATGAGGAGCTTTATTTTTTCCTTAAAGGCAGCGGTGAGTTTCAGGTCGACGGCAAAGTCTTCCCGGTTAAGGAGGGTAGTGTGGTGCGCGTGGCTCCTGCAGGCAAGCGTTCGGTGCGCAACAATGGTCCGGAACCGCTCGTGATGCTCTGTGTGCAGTATCGCGGCAACACTTTCACTGCCGATGACGCAGCTGACGGCGACATTCTGGCCGAACCAGTGAAGTGGTAAAACGACATTTCGGCAAAAACGACAGGAGGGTGCATCAAGATCACGATGCACCCTCCTGTCGTAGGTTATATCTTGCTATTGCTGCGGCTTACAGTCCGCAGTCCGCCGAGAGCGGCTATGGATCAGAGGCTTTCGAGACGACCGGTTTCAGAGTCCATGATGTAGCCGGCCACGCGGACGTCTTTGGGCATCAGCGGGTGGTTGCGGACGAGGTCGACGGTCTCGCCGACGGCTTCAGCTGTGTCCGAAAAGCCGTGGAGCCAGCTGTTTAGATCGATGCCGCAGTGGCGCATGAGCGAGATGTGTTCTTCGTCGACTCCGCGCTCACGCATCAGGCCGAGCATTTCCTCGGCGTCCATTCCCTGCACGCCGCAGCCGGTGTGGCCGATAACCATCACTTCGTTGACACCGAGCTCATAGATGGCCACAAGCAGGGAGCGCATGGTCGAGTCGAAGGGGTTGGTGATGGTGCCTCCGGCGTTTTTGATCATCTTGACATCACCGTTTTTTATGCCCAGGGCCGCGGGCAGCAGTTCGACGAGGCGGGTGTCCATGCAGGTCACGATCGCAATGCGCTTGTCGGGATATTTCGAGGTCCGGAAGCGCCGGTAGCCCTCAGACTCCACAAACTCACGGTTATATTTCAGAATTTCGTCTATCATGATGGAAAAACTTGGGTTAATATCGTTATTTGAACCGTTCCTGGGCTTCACGATAGGAATCGAGCGATCCGATGTCAAAACGTCCCGCCGGCATCGGCCATGCGTGGAGAGTTGTGATTTCGGCAAGATAGTGGGCCAGGTTACCCGGTGCGTCGAAACCACAACCGTGTGACATACATTCGCGGATGAGCGGGAGATCTTTGTGGGAATAAATATAGAAGGGGGGAACAGCCCAGTTGGAAACCGGTTTTTCAGGTTTCTCCTGCATTTCAAGGACTCGCATGTTTTTGTCAACCGCAATCACTCCGGTGCGTTGAAGGCGTCTCAGTTCAGGCTCGTGGTGACACATGATCACCGATGAGCCTTTTTCCTTGAAGTAATCGACAAAACCGCGCATGGAAAATTCAAGGATATTGTCGGCGGCGAGAACCATTATATCGTCATTTATTGCGCACTGTTCCAATGCGAGAAGCAGATCGCGGACGGCGCCGAGGCGCGTCTCGTTGGATACAGTACCGTCGTCGATGATTCTGATTGGTTTGGTGTAGGAGACTGTCGACAGCCATTCCTCGAAAATTGGGGCAAAACGGTGGTTAGTGACTATTATGTGCGAATCAATGTCAGTGAGCGGGTCGATGTCGTCGAGCATACGTTCAAGTATGTTGCGCGACCCAATCTTGAGAAGCGGTTTGGGGAAGTTCTCGGTTAGCGGATATAGGCGTGTGGCATATCCGGCGGCAATGATTATATTTTTCATAAAAAATCTACTCCGTTTGCGGGATTACAGAAGAAAATTTCGAATGAGTCTTTATATTGCGGATATTCTTTGAGATATTCCTGAGTGACGAAATTGCGGATTTCCTCTTCCTTTTCAGGATCAACGAGAGCGATGCAAGCGCCCTTGAATTCGGCACCGCTGAAACGGCCTCCGTAGATGCCCGGAGTGCGGCGCATGATGCGATAGATGGATATCAATTCCGGCGAGCCGCATTCGTAGTTGTTCATCGAGCTTTCACAGCTTTCGAAGACGCACTGCCCGAAATTTTCAATATCGCCTTCCTCCCAAGCTTTTACGCCTTCGCTGACGCGGTCGCATTCGGTGAAGAAATGACGGGCGCGGCGCGCGAATCGTTCCGGCATACGGTCGGCATACTGTTCGAATGTCTCTTCGTCGACATCGCGCAGCCTCGTGTCCGGTAGCTCTTTAAGGTGTTCTCCTTCATAAGCCTGAACGATCCATGCCGCCGTCTTGCATTCGGAGACGCGGAGATTGTAATCGGTTCCGGTGAGCTTGCGTGTGACCCCCGAAAAGAAGATGCCGAGCCGGAAGGGGAGCGGTTTGGGAGTCTCGCCGCCAAAGGGTATGAGACGGTGTTCGCCGGTTTCGGTGTCAAGAAAAAGCAATTTGTCGGATTCGCAAAGCACAACACAGGCCTGATCGAGGACTCCGTTGTTCAGCCCGACATATTGACGCTCGGCAATCGAGGCATAATTTATGATCTGTTGGCGGGTGAGACCGAGGGAATTGACTTTGTCAATCGCCATTACGAAGCCGCAGAGCAATGCGGCGGAAGAAGAAAGGCCACCTATCGGCATGGAGCCTTTCACGATGCCGCGCACACCTTTTTCAAGCCGAAAATCCTGCTGCAACGCCCAGACGGCTCCGCGCAGATAATCGCCCCAGTTTCCCTGTTTTTCCTCGACGGGACGCTGGACGTTGAACGTCGTAAGTCCCTCGAATGAAAGCGATGCCATCTCGACTTTTCCGGTATCGGTAGCCGAAAATAGGAACTCAATACCGGAATCGAAGGCAAACCCGGTTACGAGTCCGTGCTGATGGTCGACATGTGCGCCCAGCGGACATATACGGTAAGGCGCAAATAATTGATAAAGAGCATCACCCTTCCCGAAGAAAGTGCGATAAGCGGTGAAGAGATCGGAAGTCATTAATATGCTTTATTCTGTTCAATTCTGTTTCTCAAGTATCTTTTTTCTAATCCCGCTTCCATATATATTCTTGATTATCGGAAGTGGCAAATATCTAAATATAAGCCTTGATATAGGATAAATATACCTCCACGTAAATATACCATGAAGTCGATAAATACCGTTCATGTATATTTTAAATTCATTCATTGCTTTTTTGCGACTACGGCGTTTAAACACATCTATGTCTCGTCGAAAGCGAATTGTAACTTCTTGCAAATTTGAAATGTTTAGTCCAGCATCCAAAATGTCAAACCAAAGTGCAAGGTCTTGGCTTGTCCGATATTTTTCATTATAGACAAATCCATTGTCTGAAAATACCGATTTCCGAAACATGACAGTCGGATGTGCTAAAGGGGAGGCCTTGCAAATATATTTACGTATCAATGTCGGATTATCTGGATAATGACGAATATTCAGGCAGGAATCTGCCTCATCAAATTCCTGAAGCCAGCCTCCACAAACAGCAATTTTAGGATGATTGGTCAAAAATTCAATCTGCCGCTCAAATCGACGCGGCATGGAGATGTCATCTGAGTCCATTCGCGCTATAAAATCACCGGTAACAACTTTTAGCCCCTTGTTAAGTGATTTAGTCAGACCCATATTCTGGTCATTTGTCAGGACGCACATAATATGCGGAAGTCTTTCAATCCAAGCACTGATTACGGAATCAAGCGCTTCTCCGAGCGGACCATCTTTAACTAAAACTATCTGCGATGGTTTTAGAGTTTGATCATCCCAAACACTCTGCAAAGCGCGTAGAAGATTTGTCGGTTTTTCCGAACGATAAACCGACATCAATACTGATATTTTCATCCTTTATGGTTATGGAAGATTTATATAGGCCAAACGACGTACGCCAGAAAGTACTGTGTCAAAATAAAGTCTTTTGCCATCAGACGAGAACCGTGGATGAAGATCGCATCTGCATTCATCCATATATCGGATGGAATGGTGCATTTCGGCAATCTCCTGTATATTGGCTGTTTTGCGGTCAAACAGAAACAGATGTTGCATACGGCTTTTATCAGGATAGGTGTCAAATGCCACATATCGGTTACTTACGGAAGGATGTCCATCTCCAAACTGTAATGACGACATAACATCCTGCAATATGATTTTGCCTGAGTGCAGATCTATGACATAAAATCCATCTTTATTTTTGTAACGCAGATAACCGAGTATAGTTTTATTATCCATCCAACAACAATGACTGACCATATCTTCATCTACAAGTACCCGCAACTCTTTGAAATTGGAGTACATTAATCTGTCATGTCTGCGTTTTCCCTCATAATACCGATGGATGAAAATAAAGCCATTGCCATCAGGAGAAGACATCAGATGATTGACAACATGCCAGCACTGGTTGAATATATCTTTGGGTTTAACTGTGGCTATTTCTTTGAGAGAATGAAGTAGACGTGATACACCATTCTCAACAATATAAATGCCATCATTCTCTGTGTTTGCCATTTCTTCGTCCGAAGGTATAGGCAAGTTCCTATATCCATAATCAGGGCGCAAACGCATTATACGGGCATAATTTATAGATAGATATCTGTCCGAGTCAATCACCTCCTGAACAGGATATGAATTATAGCAAATTGAGCAATCGCTAATATTGACAATTGCGGCAGAATATTTTCCGTTATGAAGAGTATTGAAAATAACATGATTATCATCCAGCCATTGAGAACGGGCTCCCTGTTGCCAATTATAGGTATTAGTTATACCTATTACAGACTCTCGGCCAGTAGACATTTCTCTTAAAACTATTTCAACAGGAATATCAGTTACCGGTTTTTTGAATGTATTCTGATCTTGTGTCCGATGAAAAAGAAGCTTTCCATTTCGCTCGCAGTTTTTGTCATAATAACCGAAAAAGGTTTCTTTCCCATTTGATTCTATAATATTTATATCGCCAAAGCCGTCAGCGACATTTGATTTATACGGTTTATGATAAACAAGTGCATTAAACCGTACATATAGATTTTTGATGACTTTTTTTAGTCCTGGCATTGATGACAGCATTGCTGCAATCATTCTTTCTTTAGCACTGAATCCTGCCATTATTTTGTAAATTTGTTTTTGATCCGGTTAAAAAGCATAACATTGAGTTTCCGGAGATCGAAAAAAGCCATATCGGGCTTGATAGTTATAATATTCTTCTCGGCATCAGGATTCATCGTCTCCAAAACACCGATTATCATATCGAAAAGATTATACTCATTCAGCACAAGTTGTTTAGCCCTTTCAACAGCATCCGCATTTTTAGCTGCCAAATCGTTTGCTATTACCTCATCTATAATATTGATGGAGCCATTAATATCATTGATGTCAATCAGTGTAAAAGACTCTTTCGGGAAATAGTCGCCCAAATTTGGGGCTCCATAATATATCGGATATGAATTACCCAGATATGAATCCGCCAATTTCTCTGTCCAATAGTGAGGGAACGATGAGTTTTCGATACAGATGTGATATTTATATGGAGCCACCACGTCCCATTTATCATCAAAACTATTGAATCCATGCCCAAAAAGATCAAGCTGATCTCCGTAATGCTCCTTCAATGCCATTGCGAATGCAATACGGTCCTTATGCCCTTTTGTAAAGCATTTGTTAGAAGTAATGATTGACATCAACTTCGTCTTCTCTGGATGGCTGATAGAAAGAGTATCAAAATTTTTAGTATAGACTACTTTCTGCCCTTTTTCTTTACCATCATCATCGCGCGGGCTGATTTTACCTATATGCCAAGGCTGTGCAGGCTGCATCATCTTCATCATAGGATGCCTGATTGAAGCCTGAACAGACAGGACACGAGCAAATTGCTTCACAAAGCCTGGAGCGTAATGATAGACTGTCTCCGGTTCGCCCGTTATGAACAGCGTGTTTTCAGCACTACACTTACATGTTTCCGAAATCCTGCGTCCTTTGCTGTACATGACCCAAAAATCTGCTTCCTCTACATCTTCATTGATGTGGAAACAATAACCTCGGTGCTCCAGATTGCTTTTTGGCAACTGACGCGCACAGCCCACATTATCCTGCGCAATTGAAAGTTTTACGTGATACATAATTATTTTATGTATTGATTGTCATTAATATTTCCCGATAAAATTCTTTCAAATCTCATTATCATGATTGAAAATGATTGAGATGGACCTTTATTTCACTATCGGAGAACCTCTTTTTGATCACATGAGCTGGATTTCCGCCAACAATTGAAAACGGAGGAATTTAGTTCCCGCCCTGTTACAACAACACTCACCGTTATGATTCGTGTTATTTATTCACTTGTTATTTGAATCTAAGTATCTTTTTTAATTTCTTCCTTAATCCAAACATTCGAAGTTTTTTATATTGCAAATTTTCCATTTCTATTATTTCTTTTGTCACTATATGATTTTGAGGATATAAATATGGAGTTTGCAATTTACCTATTTTAAGACCATTATAAAAATTCTCATCACCAATTTGATAATGAGTTCCCTCACATGTCCCAATCCCAATGTTGATAGCAAGATTTACCATAGGCAATAGACATAACGAATTAGTATGCAAAACATTAAATCTCCATATAGTATCCCATGTTTGAAGCTTTTGGCGATTGATAAAAGTCTGTCTGAAAGCTCTTTTATACATTAGGCCTTGGAATAAACCGAATCTATTCACAGCTTTTAATATAGAAAAGTTTTTATACCCATCCATTTTAATATCCATTACGCGCACCCATTTATCACGCCATGTACCCCATCCCCACGCCATTGCATGATAAGTAAACTGTACTTTATTGCTTTTCTCAATAGTCGACATCGGATTGTTGGCAATGATATGAACTATCTTTTCTTCATGTTCAAATTTCGGGAACGCGTCCTCACAAAGATAAAAGAAATCCTGGCTCACATAACAGTCATCTTCAATGATTACGCCATATTTTTCTGTCTCAAACATCCAGTTGATCGCATTGTATACGCCAAAATCAACACCAATATTCTTATCACGAAACAAGGTGTGCACGTCGCATTCCCAATCTATCATATTTAGGATTTTGTCCCGTGTCAATTGACATAATTCTTTTTCTTCTGGGCGTGATTCACGCGGACCGTCAGCGGCAATATATAATCGATCCGGTTTATATTCTCTGATTGCTTCAAAACTGGATGCTGCAATATCCGGGCGATTAAAAATAATGAATAATACGGGAATTTTATCTGTATTATTAGAAGATTTTGTTTCCATTTATTCAGATCTCATAAACTATATAGAAGTTCTAACATTCGTTTTATAATTCCTGTGAGCTGTGAAAAAAGACAAGGGTAAGGTCGATCAGCTTAATGCTGTCGAAGCGCTTACAGGAGTGTACAGTAGCATATCAAGACAATTAAATTTGGAATCAGGATGAATTATTATTGTTTCTTTAGCCAAGGGAAAAATACTCTGATATGATTTGTCGTCCAGACACGAATAGCACGGCCCAAACCGAAATTTTTACGATTGAAATGAAACATCGGGCCCGGTTGTCCATAACCTAAAGGGGAATAAAAATTTTCCCAACGCTTATGAAACGGGACATCCTTACATGTCCATAGCGGCGGACGGGGATTGTTTTCACAGATTCCACGAAATTCGCATGAGACGTAATTATAATGCCCCGAACGAGTCACTCTCCAACCGTAATCTACATCACCGATCGCATGTCGATACACCCAGTCAAGATTGCCTGTAAGATGAAAGATCTCACGGGATATCAGAACGATATTGCCGTTAAATGTCTCGCAACATTGGAGTCTGCCATTAGGATAAATCAGGCGATTTGCAGAATAACCGCTATAAGTAAGTTTATGTGGCTCGACAATAGAATGTGTCGGACCGACTATCACAGAATCGGGTTTTTCATTTGCCTCGGATAGTAATCCCTCAAGAGCTCCTGGCAATAATGTCGTATCGTCATTGAGCCAAAGATAAAAATCATAATCCTTAGTCTTGGCTGCCTCTTCCCAAGCCAGATACATTCCCCGGTTCCAAAACAAATTCCCATCACCCTTGATAATTTTTACCGTTGGATATATGTTTACCACCTCTTCCGGAGTTCCGTCGGTACAGCCGTCGTCTGTCAGATAGACATCGAAAGAAAATCCATTTGGCAAGACTTGATTATAAAGTTCCTTGAGACAGGAAAGTGTCTTTGCTTTACGATTATGTACGGTCAAAAGGACCGCAATTAATTTCTCCATCCTATCGAATAATATTTTATCTATATTTTCCGATTCCAGTCTATACCGCTCTTAACTAATTTTGACGGAACTCCGCAAAAAATGCTATTACCAGGAGCTAAAACACTTGTCACTACTGAGCTGTTACCTACGATACAATTATTGGAAATCTTAGATCCTTTTAAGACCCTTACATGTGCTCTTAACCACACATGGTCGCCAATTATGATATCTTTTGCTTGGTTGATACGTTTATTGGTCTCTATTGAAATTATCGCATGGCTATCGCCTGTCCTTATTTCGATATCGGAAGAAAACATACAATCCTTACCAATATAAACATGGCTACTTTCTGTACAAGCTATGTGGCCACCTTCCATTGTGAAATCGGGAGCAATATCTATAATGCTGTTTTCGCCTTCTATCCAAAAACTTACATTGCTAATGATAGTATGATTCCCACCAATACGGATTTTACATTTATCCGAACCTATATAAAACGAACAATTACTAATTCTCGCCAGGTTCAATCTCAATTCTGCAATTCTTCCCTTTGATTTTAAATGTAGTTCTCCTTAAGAATGCTCCTTTCCACGTTATGGAGCTCAATAACATGGCTTTGATTGGTATTGAAAAATGCACAACCGTGTAAATAAGTGCCATGCAATATAGAATTGCATTGTTTTTCTTAGCTTTGTTTTTAATTTTAGATATTATCGACATGATTTGCTCGTAAGAGTTGGCATTATGATAGAATTTATTTTGTCAACAACTAATATAATGGCGCGTTTGGAGATACCGTGTATTAGTCAGAAATCAAACATCGTGACTACTTCATCCGGCTCTTTTAACCACCAATAACTTAATTTTATCCTGCCCAAATCAATTGAAGGATCTCTGTATCTGATTATTTTAGCCGGAACACCACCTACTATTGCATATTCCGGGACGTCATCTGTGACAATTGCACCGGAGGCTATAACTGCCCCGTTACCAATAGTGACACCATCCATTATCGTAACCCTTGCGCCGATCCACACATCGTTACCAATTGTAATCGGAAGATACTCTTCAAAGTCCTGTCTGTTTTTGACAATTGGCAGATTAAATGTATTATGTTCACGGTAAAAAAGCGGTGAGGTAGAAAACATATCAAGAGGATGCCGACCGAGACCGCATAAAAGATCGGGAGCAATTGAACAATAATTGCCTATAACCGTGTTTTGAATGAGGGCGTTTCTGCCTATATAGGTATAATTGCCGATGGTAACATTATTGAAAATGGAATTATTAAAAATTCGGACTTTCCCTAATTTGCAATTTGAGCTAAAACAATTACCATTGCCTATTTTTGCATTTTTAAACCGCAGCCGATTATTGTAATCCCTTGAGCAATTCAAGGCCAGTTTATATAATCCGGTCAATAAACCGACTGGGAAGAAAAGAATTCGTCTGATCATTAGTTTAATAATTTGTAATGCGACGTATTACATATTTTAATTGCTGGTCGGATAGAGAGCGGAATTGTTGGGAATAGCAGATACCGACAATTATCCAAAACAGAACGTAATTTGTGTCGAACCGCTGAAATTCCTCAAGCCATGAATAGAAAAATCTGAAGGCAAGATACAGGCCAAGAACCGGTATAAACTTATTGTTTGACTGCCATACAGCTCTGAATACGGCACTAAAAATAACACAGGAAAATGCAACCACTCCGACAATACCCATATAATTAAAGATGTTGAGTATGGCAGTCTCACAACTTTGTCGTTCAGTGCGGTTCCATTTCAGATCTCCTTTGATTTGCTTTCCAAAGAATACCGAATCATATCCGCGGGCCAGCGATCGACCCAAGAGCCAATAATTATGCCTTATTGAGGATACTATTTCTTCCTCATAAAGGAATGTACGGTCATCAGAAAATAATTCTTTTGAATGTCCACCTTCCACATCATACTTGTACTCCCACCCCATTTCTTCGCCAATATTCAGAATATTAAAAACTCCTGTGGCTGCTAGTCCAAACAGAATGAATGGCGAGACGAGTAGTACGATCGCGAGGGGTTTTATAATTTTCTTGAAGTGTTTGTAATACTTTTTATAACAACAGATTCCAAGTAAAAAAGCTAACGTAAACCTCAGAGTGTCGGATCTGTCGGTTCTTGCCATTATAAATACAACTGCAAGTGCAAAAAAACATAACAGACGGGTCCGTTTGTTCAAAATAGGCAAAAATATGAATAAAAGAGAGTATGGCATCATCAATCTGCCATAAAAATGAGGTTCATCACCGAGTAGAAACAATATCACAATAGAAACTGGAATCCACTTGTACCATATTCCAAGTATTGTTTCTGCTTTCCTGATATCAACCATGACCAAGGATATCAACGGTAATGAAAATGTCATCAGGTTTGAAACAAGCAATTTCCAATCCCAGTAGCATTTGGCCATGAAATATCCGTGAACCGCAGCTGCGAAAACTATCAGGAGGTAACAATATAATTGTGAGTAATTGATATTTTTTTCTCTAAGTTTGAAAGCCAGGATTAATGTTACTCCCTCCGTAAACCACCAGACAACAGGGTGAATCATGTTCACCGTTTCAGACCATTGACTGACTGACGGGAGCAGCATTACGAGTAAAGCCACTCCCATCATTACGCTTAATCTAACCATCAGATAAGAAATTAATCGGTTACCAATAACACTTACCCTCAACATCAGATGAAGAAGAGGGTGTCTCATCATTGGACGGTCTTACCCAATATTCATTTACTAAATTAGAATATTGTCCTTTAGGAATACCCCATTCCCGGACACCATATTCAGGGTCATCCCAACGGCGTCCTCTGATGCCAAAAAGCAGCTGCAATGCACCGCCAAGATGAATGGCTTTTTTACCTTGACGCTTTACATGGGCTGCCAGAGGGAAACCGTATGCACCGCACCCGATAAGACAAACATCATAATCCTCCTTGTTAATTTCTCCTTTCATCCATTCCAATGCCTCAAACCAATCTTTAAAGCGGGAATCGCCTTTACCAAGACTTTGAACCGCCTGGATAACTCTGATGGATTCAAATTCTGGTAGTGTGTCAGGATTATCGAATAATTTGTCTCTGCGGTCATATTGGCTTAATATCGACTTGGCAAAAGGATGTACCACGAGTACTTTCTTCCCCTTAAGGGCTTTTGTCCATGGTGATGAAGTCCAGAATGGCTCAAGATAACGGAGCAATGTGATTTTGGTATTGCCTATATACGGTCGCATTTGAGATTCATTTGAACACCAGCTGCCCAATAAATCAAGTTCTCGTGAATCTGCCATCATTAGCTCGCTGAACCGGGCTATGTTGGATTCTGTTGCAGGATAGAAACCGGACCATCTCTCCATTTGGTCAAGTATGGCGGGATTCCACCACCATTCACCGGTCTTTCCTTTGATATAGTCCATTATATTTCGTCCGGCTTTAACCCCCAGATAATTTCTGATAGCACATAACTCAGTACTGCCGTAACGTGCTATCATCACGCCTTTTTCAGAAGAAAGAAGTTTTTCAATCTCACAAGAAGTCTCCTCGGCACTCATTGTCTGTCCTAAAGAGACATGATGATCCTTGTGCTTGTTAATCAGTTTTCGCAGTAATTTTAAAAACGAATGAAAAATCTCCATTATTTTATCAGTTTGGGTAGATATCGGTTAATTACCAGTGCGCTGATTGTACATATAACCAATATGATTGAAAAGCGTATGCATCCGGAGAGGATCGGATATTGCAGAATCGCGTTCCACATATTGAGCGGATGAATGATGAGCGTCTGGTGAATGACAAGGAATACAATCGTATTTTCTCCAATCCAATATAATATGGCTTTCGGACGGCCTTTTAACCATCTTTCAAGACACTGTGATATCCATAAGACTATATATATACCACAACACGCGGTAATTATACTTATAGGAACAAAGCCCAAGGTATTGCCATAAAAATTAATGGATGATATGCCTGTAAAATACAGCATCCCGACATAAGCAATTATAGCGGTCAGACATAATGCCGCTATCTTCCAATTATAGTTGTGCGATAGAATCTCAGTTTTATATTTATAAGCCGCCAGCATAATAGGGACCATAAAAAATGAGATATCAATGTTGAAGGGCAGGATAATTTTGAAATATGATGTCAAAATGCTTGCAGACATCATAATCACACTGAATAGTACAAGATGTCTACTAAAGTATTTTAAGGCGGTGTAACACAAGATTAGACTTGCAAACAATGACGGAAGGAACCACAATGCTCCGGAAAATATATAACCTTCTCCACGCATCCCCAAACCAAATCTGACAAATTGCCATGGAATACCCCCCCCAATTTTAATAATGTCATTGTCAGTTACTAAATAGTATACAAATGACGCTATTAGCCCGAAAATCAGATATGGCTTTAACAACCGGATGGCTCTTTTCTTTGAAAATTCTGCAAAAGAAAGTGCGGTTGTCATGAAAAGTGCTGAAAGGAAAAAGAAAAGTGGCACATGAAATGTGTTTATGACATACATTGCATTCCCAAGTGGTCCCCAGCCGCCCGAATGTCCCCACACAATAAGAAGAATCCCCAATGCTTTGGCAATATCAATAAATCTGTTGCGAACTGTTTTTGATTCCATTTGATGATCATTCATTTGAGATTACCGTAATCATCTGCCATTATCCAGTCTTCCGTAGAAGGATAATCATGCCAAAAATTTAATGGACACACCTTTATTCCGTTATTTATAAGTGCAGGCTTATAGCTGAAAGAACTTTTACTTGTTATAAGACAATCGGCATAAACTAAGTGGATAAAAGAGTTGTACTGGTCCATATCAAGGCACCATATAATATTGTCAAAAGTTGAGAATTCCGGAAAGTCTGTCTGAACACCTTGAGAAAAAATGTAGATTCGGATTGGCTTTGATTGGTGGATACGTTGAAGCGTTTGCGTCAAGACATTTATGTAGTAATCATTTGCTAAAAATCTCATTGACAGGTTCGGATTTGACGGATCAGCCAAAATATCACCTCTCCGGATATGTATTGCTATATTATAATAGCTTTCATCATATATCAGTTTATCTGTGCTACGAGCTGGGGCTGAATAGAATTTATGTTTCAGGTCATCCATTACCTCATATTGCGCACGGTAAAACTGATCTTGTTCGGCAATAAAGATTACCGTTTTGTTCCCATAGCTGTCAATAATATTACGAATGAGTTTGACTTCATCTTCTTTTGATTCGTCAAACAATGGCAGTCTGCGGATTATTCCCTTTTTTCTTAGGTCTTTGAGAGTGGACTCATTAAGACCGAATCCAAGTAAATTTTCCCAATTTTGGTTGGAAAACGGAATATGTAGGAACTTACAATCAAATTTTTTAGAAAACCATAAACCGGCTATCCAGTTGGCCAGCTGATGGCCAATTCCGGCTCCACGGTTTGGGATTGCTCCTAAATATTTATCTGAAGAGTCCGGAGACTGCGTCGTTCTATGTAAACGGTAATGCCAATAAGATCTATACGGTAAATATGGCATACCGATTGATTTGCACAAATTTATTATCTTTTTGTGCGTAAAGGCTTTTACTTTTGTTAGAGTGATCCGTTTACATCTCATATCCTGTTACGTTTAAAATTAGCAATTAATTTGCATATTGCCTCGCGTTCTCTGATTGAAAGTACAGCTTTCCAAAAAACAGTAAAAAAAATGCCGAGATACAATATAAAAGTCATACATACGGTCGCCAATGCTGGCGCAGATGTAAGCAGATAATGGGCATATAAAATCAGACATGGGAAAATCGTAATACAAGATATTGGAACTAATGCCTCAATAAAATAGCTTTTTAGGCTCATATGATTGAGCATTCGATTGTAAATGATATTTATTATACCACCGCAGAGGCTCCATACAACAATCCAGATGATATAAAGCCAATATGGTTTAAACCCATATGCAAACATCACAGGAACAATGATTAGTGGAATAATATTGATAATTGACTTCACAAGATTATAATTTTTGACATTACCTTGCGCCATAATTGATGTTGTAAGGCTCAATGTCGCAAATTCAGTAAGCATACGAATCAACTGTAATTGACAAAATATGACAGCCCAATCCGGGACATTGACAAGCCATAATTTCAATACATGAGGCATATACGCAATCAATGGGAAAGAAAATAGTGCAAAAATACTATAAGTCAGTTTACATCCGAGAAGTGAGATGTAGTTCATTTTTTCTTCGTCATTTTCTCCTCCGCTTTTATAGATTATCGGATTCAGAGCCTTGAGGGCATTTTGAGAAAGTGCGGAGAGTACACCTGATACTTGGTTTGCAATCCCTTGAGCTGCATTAAGTATTACCCCGAAATAGTGGTTTACGATGATATTTAGGCCATATTGGGTCGTCATGGATGAAACACTGTTGAGCATGTTCCAACCTGCAAATCGTGCCAATTCGGCCGCTCTGTCTTTATTAAAATATTTTCTCGGTCTGACGACACATTCCTTATAACGCTTATGGCAATAAATTCTCATTGCCGTAAGAGTGCAGATTGGCACTAAAGCCATTAGGATGGAATATATGATCAGACGGTCGCTTTTGGTGAGAAGGAGTGCATATGCAATCACCAACTTCATTATAACCTCGAATATACCGATGATAGCATACCATTTCATGTTTTCATGGGCATTCATCGTGGCATCGTACGGCACTGATATAACAGTGAAGACAGTGCTGACAGTCAGTGCTAAATATACAAATTTTGCTGCATGTTCTCTTCCATCAGGGATATCGAGGATACCATTGAAGAATATAATCCCTAATAGGACAAACAAAATTCCAAGCAGTATCCCAAGTCCCAGATGGAGAACGAAAGAACAATTAAAAGTGATTCGTTGATTTTCTAAATCTTTTTTCCCTTCATCTACGTTCAAGAATCGTTGTGTTGATGTTGCCAAAGCCGCATTTAGAAAGCCGAGAAGAGCAATGGTCCCACCCACAACATTATAAATGCCAAAGTTTATATCGCCAAGTGCATTCAGAATGACACGTGTGGTCCATAATGACACTAATAGTGTCGCTATCATTCGGGCATACAGAAAACCTGTGTTTTTGATTACTCTTGAAGCAGTCGACATTGCTATACTTTATTCAGAAATATATCATCTGTGCAAAAAACAACTAAAAACTATTACTTTTCAGTTTCGGTTGAAAAAACTTTTCCCTCTGAAGTCGGTGAGGACGTGTGGGGACTCTTACGGCAGGAGGGTGATGAAGTCGGGGGAGATTTCGACGGCGAGGGTGAGGAGGCTGTCGAGGGTGACGAGGAGGCGGCGCCGACGGCTGCCGCGCATTTTGAGGAGGGAGCCTTCGTAGCCGTCCATCGGGCCGCCGATGATGCGCACACGGCGTCCGATCATGTCGGGAGTGAGTTCCGACGGCAGGTAGTAGACCGGATTTTCGCTTAGACTGACGGCACGGATGAAGCGTTGCATGTCGGCGTCGCGGACTGTCATCGGCACGCAGTAGCCCAGTCCGCGTCCGTAGCGATACTGGAGGGTAGGTGTCTGTGCGACCTGCGGGTCGAGTCTGGTGCGGCTGGAACGGACGAAGAGAAGGTCGTGGATCACCGCCCGGGTTTCGCGTATGCGTCTACCCTGGCGGACAGTCAGTTGTGTGATGGTCGGGGTGTAGACCTCGAAACCTTCATCGGAAAGCCGTCGCCAGGCCGGTGTGTGGGTATTGGCACGCGAGAGATCTCGCATGACAAACCATTTCTCCTCTTCGTCAGGCGCTTGCATGGAGAATGGCGGCAAAAGATGTTATTGCGCTCGGTCTCTTGTCAGAGATGAGTGCCGTGTGGTTGGTATGAAAAGAATTGATAAGGATATAACTTCTAATCCTGCCTGATTGTGTAATTATTTGTTGATCAGGAAGTTGAAACATGGGTTTGCGAAGTTTGCTCCAAATTTCCGAATGACTGGCCCGAAATTGCGGCCCGGTCCGGGGTGTTGACGGACATTAAAAAATCGTCAGTGAGGGAGATTGGGTTGAAGGAGCATAAAGTTAGTTGACCACAAAATTACTAATTAACATTTAATTTAGCAACTTTTAAGATACCGCTGTAACAACACCCTGAGCCGTCAGAATGTTCATTGTGGACTTCAGAAAGGGAGGGGGGAGCGCCGGAATGCGTCGATAAATGAGCCGGGTGTAGAGTTGTGGATGCTGATTCCGTTGGCTCTGGCATAGGCTTCTACGCGGTGATAGGAGCGGAAAGCGAGATAGAAACTCAATAGGACTTCGTGGAGACGCACGTTGCGGTAGACGCTGGCCACACGCGAGTGTTCCTCGTCATTATCTTTATAGAAATGAGGCTGGAAGTTGACGACCTCGTTGTTTTCGGTCACTCCGAGTGTCGAAAGCCATCCGTGGTCTGCTCCGGTAAGATAGATTGTCCTGAAGCCTGCGAGTATGGCCGTCATGAGTGCGGGGACGAGCACATTGCGGGGCCGCGGCATTGCCAGACCGGCTCCGTAGAGCATCTTTTCGAGCCATCCGAAGCCCTCGGCCCCTATGAAGTTGAAACGTTCGATCCTGATTTTGGGATTTGTCAGCCCTAATTTCGCGGCGTTTTGTGAGGCCGGTATGTAGAGAGTCATCGGCCAGTCGACAAGACGGTTGAAGCGGTCGAACATTTTGCCGACATTAGGGTCCGTCTCCCGGCCCTCAAAGAAGTGTGGATCGGCCAGAAGATAGAAGTCCGGTTTCAGAAGCGTGAATTCCTCTGCATTGGCAGCGAAGTTGAGGGCCATTGTGGTAGCCTCGCGCAGCTGATCGGCCTTGTTGTCAATGAGCGCGCGCAGCGAGGGACCGTTGCCGAGGATTACAAGCGGGCGCCCTTCGGCTGCCTGCGGGCAACGGCTGATAGTGGGACGCCGTCCGAGGACAGCAACTTTTGCAAGACTCTTAATGCTCGCGCCGAGACGGGAGCCGAATTCGCCGAGTTGTTCCGTGAGTTTCATGAGGCAAAAATAGGCATTTTGCGACGGCTGTGCAAATAATCCGGCGAAAGACGGAAACAGAGCCCCTATGCTCCGCTCCGGGGGCATAAGGACTCTGCCTTTAATTATATTGATATATGGATTGCCTGATCAGTCTGTTTTTTCGCGTCAGGCCTCGACTTTGACTCTCGCGCTTCCGAAAGCGTTGAGCTGGAGCTTGGTCACGATATCCTTCACGGCCAAAGCTGCTTTTGCCGGAATTCCGGCGTCATTGAGGTCCGGGGAGAATGCGGCGATTGAACCGAAGCCCGGAACGACGGCGATGAAACCGCCTCCGAATCCTGACATAGCAGGCACACCCGTGATGATCAGCCAGGGTTTCCCCATGTGTTTCGGCCCTTTGGCGGCCATCATTGCGCAGATCGATGCCGAAAGCGATCCATCAAAGGCGATCTCTTTAGTGGCGGGATTTACTCCGTCGGCCGCGATGGTCGCGCCCATTTCTGCGAGCTGTTCGGTGGTGACGAGCATCGAGCGGAGGCGCGTATAGAGGTCTATCGAGATGTCGGCCGCGTCATAGAGTTCATAACCGGCCTCGGCAAGGGCGTTGATCTTGTCTTTGGAGGCATTTTCTGCTGACGAAGCCTTGTAAAGACTATCATCAAGTACGGGTGACGATCCCATAAGCGAGATCATTACGTCAGAAAGGATTTCCATCTTCCCGTCGAAGTCGCCGACTGGCTCCACGAGACTGACGGCTCTCACTCCCTTCGCATGGAGGCCTTTCATCGGTTTGGCTCCGTCAGGAGAGGACGGGCAGCCGCATTTGCAGCCATTCTTGCCGAGATTCATTTTTTCGACAAGTTTTTCGGGTGACATCTGAATGAGAAGCTGGACGGTTATCGGCAGTCTGCTGATTGCTCCCATAGCAAACTGAGCCTGAGTATCGCCGACATCAAATTTAGTGCCGTCGGTCAGACGCAGAGAGATTCCGAACTTGCCTTCGTTCATTCCGGCAACTTTGGGGCTTGGGGTGCCTTCGGCATCATTCTTGTGATTGTCATAGGCTTCCCGGACGGCTGACTTGACATCGGCCAATTTTACGATTCGATCCATAATAGTATAGTGCGTTAAAAAATTTCTGACATTATAACACCGTTGTTCCGACCGAAGTTGCCGGTTTTACATATCTTATTCAATTTTGAAGGTTGTTTAGGATTGTGTCTTCCTTAGGTTCAACTTTTTAAGGCTAAAATGTGTTTAATACATATAAAATTATCTACAAATCTTTCAATACCGGGTCGCTTATGAGTCGTCTTGAAAAATTCCTGTTTCTGCCGGTCATTTTCGGCATCATAATGGTCGGTGCCTGTTCTTCCAGTGTATGGGACGAAGTGCCGGCACCGATCACATCCTTTATAGAACAATATTATCCCGGCAGCGGAGTCAGTTCCTATGACGAATCCGATTCCGACTATCGGGTGAAGATCACCAACGGCGCCACCCTTGTGTTTGACAGCGACTATAACTGGATTTCCATTGATGGAAACGGCGTCAGGCTTCCGGAAGTGCTGGTCTATAACCAGCTTCCTCCGGCCCTTTATAATTATTTGCAGGGCATCGAGCAGCAGACTTCGGTCTACCGCATGAGCCGTGACTCACACTACTATAAGCTGACGATGGAAAACACCGTCATCACTTATGAAATCGCCACCGGAAAAGTGTCCTATCCCGACGGCAAAACGATTGAATCCTGAGAGTTTTCAGATGAATTGGCTGATCAGGATCATGGCGATCAGCAGCGGAGCTATCCATTTCACAATGAAAGCCACTATTCCGAATATCCGCGACTTGAGAGTCCCGCCGTTGGTCATCTCGTTGCGGAAGAAAGAACGCGGAGCGATCCAGCCCATGTAGATGCACATAAGGATGCCGCCCACCGGAAGCATGATGTTGGTCGCCACCGTGTCGAGAAAATCGAAGATGGTCATTCCACAGATCGTGTAGCCGCTCCACGGGCCGACGGAGAGCGAGCACACCGAGCTTAGAATGAACAGCGGAAGTATGACAGCCAGAACGGCTTTCGTGCGTCCGAAACCGAAACGGCATTCAAGAAAGGCTACCGATACCTCGGCCAGAGAGATTGTCGAGGTGAAAGCCCCGACCGCCAGAAGCAGGAAGAACAGCGCGGACCATATCTGTGTGTGCCCCATCTGTGCGAAGATCTCAGGCAAAGTGACGAACACCAGCGCCGATCCGGCGAGATTGTGGTCAGTCAGGCCGAACGTCATCACGGCAGGGAAGATGATGAGTCCCATCAGTATGGCCACACCGAGATCGAGGAGTGAGACCGTTACGGCTGTCCGGGTGAGCTTGGTGTCTTTCGGATAGTAGCTCGCGTAGGTCACGAGAATGCCCATCGCGAGACTCAGCGAGAAGAATGCCTGTCCGAGTGCGTTGACTACGGTCCCGGCGTTGATTACCGAAAAATCAGGTTTCAGGAAGAACTCGACCCCCTCGGCTGCTTTGGGGAGCGACAGCGAGACGGCGCAGAACACCACAAGCAGCACGAACAGAACCGGCATCATGATGTTTGACATTTTCTCGATCCCTTTCTGCACACCTTTGAGCAATACGAACAGATTGGCTGCAAGCATGATGTAGGTCATGATCAGAGGCTGATAAGTCCCTGAGATGTATTCCGCCATTTTGTTTTGAAAAGCCAGCTCCTCGCCGGCCGGCGTAGACACGGCTTCCGCCGCTGCCGGATAGAGGTTTCCGGTGATCGACTGGACGAGATATTCAAGAGTCCATCCGGAGACAACCATGTAGAACGACAGTATCAGATATGACGCAAGTATCGCAAGTGCGCCCACCGTCCACCATCCTTTTTTGCCGGGAGTGACGTTGCGGAACACGCCTGTCGCATCAGAGGCTCCTCCGCGTCCGAGCGAGAACTCAGCGGTCATCACCGGAATGCCGAGCAGAAACACGCAGCCGATATAGATCAGCAGAAAAGCCGCGCCTCCGTTGGCCTGGGTTTCGGCCGGAAAGCGCCATACATTGCCCAGACCGACCGCCGAGCCGACAGTAGCCGCGATCAGTCCGATTTTTGATGCGAAAGTATTTTTCTGAGACATTTATTAGACGAATTGACGTTATGTGTGTTGTTTGTAGTCTTGGATACTTGGATAAGGGGGGCCGGATTCTCATCCGAATTTCGAGATCTTTCTCAGCAAAGGCTCGTTCAGGATCTTGATTTTTCGTCCGTCAACGACGATAAGCTTTTCCGACACGAAGTTCGACAGGGTTCTGATGGCGTTGGAGGTGGTCATATTCGAGAGATTCGCCAGGTCCTCACGGGCCATGTAGATCTTCAGCGTCATGTTGTCATCCTCCTCATAGCCGTAGGTGTCGAGCAGAACGACCAACGCCTCTGCAAGACGTCCGCGGATGTGCTTCTGCGTCAGATTGACGATCTTGGTGTCAGAGTTGCCGAGGTTGCGCGAGAGTTCATGGATGAAAAACATTGCCAGACCGATGTTCGAGCTGATCATCTCCTCGACGAGACTCATCGGAAGAGTGCCGAGGGTCGAGGGCTCGATGGTGGCCGCGCTGGAGACATAGGGCTCGCCGGCGAAATAGGCTCTGTAACCGAAATACTGGCCGGGATTGACAAGCCGGAGGATCTGTACGCGGCCGCCGACACCATCCTTGTATTTCTTCACCTTGCCGTCGATCAGTGCCCAGAGATATTCGGGCTCCTCTTTCTCGGCATAGATGATCTGATTTTTTTTATAGTGATGGATTGTGAAATTGTCAATCAGCTTCCGCTTTTCCTCGTTGGTGAGGAGCGCCCAGATTTCTGCAAGTTCTTCCGTCAGAATTTTTTCGATTGTACTTTTGACCATGAGCTCTGTCGTGCAACTATGTTATATAACACGCAAAATTAGCAATTTATAATGGCCGAATTTACAAAGGAGAGTTAAAAAATGTAAATTGCAGTTTATTTGCGGTTGTAGAACTGCAATACGCGGTTGCGCAGAATGAGCTCATATTTGGCCTGAACCTGCTGGGCGAGAGCTGTGATATAGTCTGACCGGGTCTGTTCCCATTCGGTTGCATTGGCTTTGCCGTAGGTATATTTCTCGGTCATGGCATCCAATGATGCTTTGGCAGCCTCGACTGCGGTCTTTCCGGCACGGAATTTTTTCTCGGCGCCGAGAGCCTGCTGGTAAGCGAGACGGATGCTTTTGTGGAGCTCGCTCTGCTGCTGGGCGAGGTTGATCTGCGAGGTGAGTTTCCTGACTTTGGCCTGACGGACGGCGTTTCGGGTCGAGAATGCGTCGAAGATGGGGACCGAGAGCGAGAAGCCGAGCTGTTTCGAGAAGTTGTCTTTCATCTGGTCGGAAAACGGTTTGCCGCTTTCTCCGGAGACCGTATAGTAGCTGCTGCCGAGCCCCGCGTTGAAACTGAGACGGGGCAGATAACCGCTGCGAGCCACCGACATGGCGTCGTCGGCTGCTTTGATGTTCTGGCGCAGCGCTCTGAGAGCCGGATAATTGACAGCCGCATTGGCATAGACCTCGTCGGCACCCGGAATCAGGCTCTCGCAGCTGTCGTCGATCGGAGCGATCTCGAAACCGCTGATGTCGTCGAGTTCAAGGTCTTTGGCGAGATTTATGATAGCCGTCTGATATTCGTTTTCGGAGTTTACGACCTGCACTTCGCTCTGGGCCACCTGCGAATTGGCCTGGATTACATCGACTTCCGGCACCTTTCCGCCTTCAAGGAGCACTTTCTGACGTTCGAGCTGCACACGGCTAAGACGCAGCTGTTCGCGGCTCACCTCAAGTAGCTCCTTGTTGTAGAGTACCTGGAGATAGTCGGAGATGACGCTCAGGCGCACCTCGTCGCGCTGAGCTTCGGTCTGGAGTTCAAGTGCGGTAAGGTTTGATTTCGAGTAGCGCAGCTGGCGGATGTTTCTGAGCCCCTGAAAAAGCGGCAGCGACATCTGCGCTCCCCAGGAAAACATAGATGTGTTGCGGTTGGCATAGGTATTGGCCGAGGTCAGACCGCGTCCGAAGTCCCAGCTCTGTGATGCGGAGGCATTGAGAGTGGGCAGGAAAGCGTCTTTGGCTTCGGTTACGGAATTTTCGCCTTGCAGGCGTTCGATTTCGGCTGATTTTATGCGCAGGTTATGTTCGAGAGCATAGTTGATGCAGCTGTCGAGACTCCAGACTTCGGCAGAGAGGGTGGATGCGGACAGGGCCGCGGGTATCAGGAAGGTGAATATGCGTTTCATTGTTGTGTCAGGGGGTTATTTGTCTTTGTCCTTTTTTGCGCCTCCGCGGAGGAGTTCGCCGTTTTTGATTCCCTCGGTCACCTGAATGTTTATGCCGTCGGAAGTTCCGGTCTTTATGGCCTTGCGGTCGAATTTCTGCTGGGGCACACTGTCGGTGAGCACATAGACGAAAGTGCTGTCACCCTCCCATTCGATCACGCTTTCGGGAATCGTCATCACGCCTGAGACTTTGCTGAGGCTGACGGTGGCGTTGGCGCTGTAACCGGCGCGCAGAGTGTCGCCCGACGGTACCTTGATCGCTGCTTTGATCTCGAATGTGTTGGCTCCGTTGGTCTCTGTGCCTTTCGGCGCAATGAGTTCAATGACTGCGTCAAGCTTTAGATCGGGAAGCGCGCCGATAGAGATTGACATCGGCTGACCCACAGAAAGCAGTCCCACTTCGGTCTCATCAACCTTTCCCTCGAAGATCAGATTGTTCATGTCGGCGATTGTGGCTACTGTGGTACCGTCGTTCATCGTATTGGCCTGGATCACAGAACTGCCGACCTTGACGGGGACGTCGAGCACAAGTCCGGTGATGGTGGCACGCACCAGAGTGTTGCTCTCTTTGGCGTTGGTCCTGGAGACACCCTCCTTGACGATGGAGTAGGCATCTTCGGCCGCGCTCAGTTCGGCTTTTGCCTGGGCGAGAGTCGTTGCGGTGGTCTCGAACTCTTCGCGGCTGATCACCTTTTTGTCGTATAGGAGCTGATTGCGTTCATGCTTCAGGCGCGCGTCGTCGAGACTGATTTTCGCTGTGGTGATGCGGGCCAGCGCCGATGACAGCTGCGATTCGTCGGGGACAACCTTGATGTGGGCGATGACATCGCCTGCCTGCACCATGTCGCCCTCCTCCACATTGATCTCTGATATGATTCCGGATACCTGGGGCTTGATCTCGATTTCGTCGCGCGGTTCGATTTTGCCGGTTAACACGGTAGTACGCTCGATGTCGCCGGTGGTCGGGGCGACGAGTTCGAATTTCTCTTTCTCCGGACGTGATTTCATGAAGAGGTAGACGAAAGTACCGATGAATACAGCGGCGATCAGACACCACATGAATATCCGCAAAAATTTCTTCATAGCGTTTCTTTATAGTTTCGTGAGTTATATTTTTTATTTTTGATGATGTTTATCTGTCGTTGAGGGCTTCGATCGGCTTGATTCTCATTGCCTTGATGGCGGGGATGAGACCGGCGGCGGTTCCGAGCACGAGGAAGGTGGCGAGGATTGCTATCGCCTGACCGAACGCAAGCTGGAAGGCGATGGTGCCGCGGTCGTCCGAGAAAATGGCTTCGGCTCCTGCGAGTATCAGGATCGCGAAGACTATTCCGGCAAGGCCTGCGATGGTGGTCAGCACCATGCTTTCGGATAGAATCTGTATGATGATGTCGCGCGGCTTGGCTCCGAGGGCTCGGCGGATACCGATCTCGTGGGTGCGCTCGCGGACGATGATCCACATGATATTGCCCACGCCGATGATGCCCGACAGCAGAGTGCCCGCTCCGACAACGAGGGCCAGCAGCGTGATGCCGAGAAAGAGGTTGTCGACCATCTTGAACTGTTCCGATACGTCGAAGTAGTGCATGACGCCTTTGTCCTCCGGATCGACCGGATGGTTGCGTGCTATCAGGCGGCGCACAGTTTTCTCATAATCGCCGGGAGCATAGCCGCTTTTGAGAGTCATCATGAACATTCCGACGTCGTTGCCTAAATTGTAGTTGGCGCGCATCGAATTGTAGGGGATGATAACCGATTCATCCAGTTCGGCCCCCATGCGGATTTCAGAGGTCTGACCGGCGATGCCGACCACCTTATAATATATACCGTTGAGTGAAATGTCTTTCCCGATTCCCGATTCATTGCCGAAGAGTTCGTCGGCTGCTTTCTTGCCGACCACACAGACCTTGCGGCTGCGGGCGTTGTCAGCTTCGTTGATGAAGCGGCCCTCGTACATTTTCGGGACGAATATCTTGTCGTAGCCACTTTCTACGCCGGTGAGCTGCGCCGTGGTCTGGTTCTGTCCGTAGAGGGCGGTTCCCCACAGATTGTTGACGGCCGACGAGTTTTCGATCTCAGGGATGGCCCGGCGGATGTTGATGACGTCCTGAAGATTGAGCTGGATCTCCATCCCTTTGTTGAAGCCGCCGTAGGAAACAGTGGTGCGTCCCGGAAAGACTATGGCCACGTTGGTCGCGAATCCCTCGAAGTTGCGGCTCATGAAACTTTTGAGTCCCTTCGAACCGCCGATGAGCATCGCCAGGATGGCTGTGCCCCAGAAGATGCCGAACGCCGTCATGAATGTGCGCGTCTTGTTCTGAGCCAGGGTTGTACCGATCTCGCGCCAGTTCTCTATGTCGAATATTGGATTTTTCATTTCTCGTAGTCGGTGTTTACGTCATTCATCCCTGAGAGCCTCCACGGGTTTTATTTTCAGTGATTTCATTGCCGGAAAAAGGCCTGCGAGCGCTCCGGCGATTATGAGCACTAATGTCACCTGAAAGGCGATTGCAAGGTCGACCGTCGGATCTTTCAGTATCTGCGGTCCGTCGCCGCCACCTCCGGCTGTGAGGGCCGCTATCCCCTGCGCGGCAAGGACTCCGAGCACTATGCCGACATAGCCGAAGAGTGTTGTTATGGCAACGCTTTCGAGTATGATCTGTCGCAGGATGCTGCGGGGCTTGGCTCCGATGGCACGCCGCACGCCGATTTCATGAGTGCGTTCACGCACGGAGACGAACATGATGTTGCTCACGCCGACGATGCCCGACAGCATGGTGAGCAGACCGATGATCCACACTGCCATCCCTAAGGCACCCATCGCCGTAGAGGTGGTTATGTAGTCGGAGAAGCGGTTCCATATCCATAGAGCGCCGTCGTCGTCCGAGGCGAAAGTGTGCTGCCGTCCGAGCGTCGAGCGGAAGCCTTTTTCGGCGTTTTCGCTGTCCTCAAGGGTTGTGACATCCTTGAGCTTCACGGTGATGTTGTTGACGTAGTCCGATCCGCCGCTCATGGCGCGGGCGGTGGTGTAGGGTATGTAGCTGTCGCGGCGCCATTCCTGTTTGTAGGTACCGACCACCGTAAACGACAGATCGCAGATCTTGACATTCTGCCCGATAGGATCGGTCTTGCCGAAAAGCGTCTCGGCTGATTCGGCGTTGATGACCACCACGCGGCGCCGGCTGTTGATGTCGCTCTGATTGATGAAGCGTCCCTTTTCCATCGTGAGGCCGCTGTTGCGCAGCTCCGAGGGATAGACACCGCGGTAGCCGTCGGTGAGATAATCTTTGGTTGTGGAGATCTGAGCGGAGTCGTTGCTGATGCTCGCGACTACCTCTGAGGCCACATTGCCGTTTTGCGAGGCCACGATGGCGAGATCCTTGTCGCGCAGTCTGACACGGCGGTTCTCTTTGAGCCCCTTGAAGGCTTTCTGTGCATATCCGCCGCGGATCGAGACGGTCTCTGTGTCCCGCTGTCCGAACATGTCCTCCATGCCGTTGACCAGACCGCGCGAGACGCTCAGGAGCACGATCAGCAGAAAGATGCCCCACGAGACGGCAAATCCTGTCAGAGCCGTGCGCAGTTTGTTGTGGCGGAGGGTGGCTAATATTTCATTTATGAGATCAAACATACTGTCAGAGTCAGGGGTAGGGGAAAGCGGAGAGAGTGTTCAGACGATGCGGCCGTCGGCAATGCGGATGATGCGGTTGGTCTGTTCGCCTACGCCCGGATCGTGTGTCACGATCACGATTGTCATCCCTTCGGCATTCAGATCGCGGAACACCTGCATCACCTCGCGCGAGGTTTTGGAGTCGAGTGCGCCGGTCGGCTCGTCGGCAAGTATGATGGATGGATTCGTGATAAGTGCGCGGGCTATGGCGACACGCTGTTTCTGTCCGCCCGACAGTTCGCTGGGCAGATGGGTCGCGCGGTCGGCCATTCCCATGCGTTCGAGCTGCTCCATCGCGAGCTTGTTGCGCTGGCGGCGCGAGACTCCGCGGTAGAAGAGCGGGAGGGCCACGTTTTCAAGCGCGTTTTTGTAGTTGATGAGGTTGAACGACTGGAAGACGAAGCCGATCATGTAGTTGCGCAGGTCTGCGGCTTTGTTTTCGCTCAGATTCTTGATGAGGACGCCGTCGAGGTAATATTCCCCCGAATCATAGTTGTCGAGAATTCCAAGGATGTTAAGCAGTGTGGATTTTCCTGATCCGGAGGCTCCCATGATCGAGACAAGCTCCCCTTTGTCGATGCTGAGGTTGATGTCTTTGAGCACATGCAGGGGCACGACTCCCGGATAGGATTTATTTATGCCTTTAAGACTGATGATCATAGCGGAATTATACCGATTGGATTATAAATAACATCTATTTAGACGCAAATTTACCTAAATAGTTACAGCCGGTGCCGTGAAAAGCGTCGAAATCCTTATCTTTGCAGTGTTAAATTTGTGTAAATACCCGAAATAACCACTTATAAACATACTGAAATGAAATTCGTCTCATGGAACGTCAACGGCCTGAGAGCTGTCTGTGCCAAGGGTTTTGATGAAATTTTCGCTTCGATGGATGCCGATTTTTTCTGCATTCAGGAAACAAAACTCAGCCCCGGCGCACTGGAACTTGAATTCGAGGGCTATCATTCATACTGGAATCTCGCCGACCGTAAAGGCTATTCCGGCACAGCGGTCTATACGCGCAGGAAACCGCTGTCCGTAACCTATGGCATAGGCATAGAGGAGCACGACCGCGAGGGCCGCGTAATCACGCTCGACATGGATGACTATTATCTGGTGACTGTCTATACCCCCAACGCTCAGGCCGAACTTGCACGCCTCGACTACCGTATGGAGTGGGAGGCGGCTTTCCGTGACTATGTGAGCGGTCTCGACAGCCGCAAGCCTGTTATTATATGCGGCGACATGAACGTGGCCCACAAGGAGATCGACCTCAAGAACCCCAAGACCAACCGGCGCAATCCGGGTTTCACCGATGAAGAGCGCGGTGAATTCACAAAACTCCTCGACTGCGGTTTTGTCGACACTTTCCGTGCCATACACCCCGATCTGGAAGAGGCTTATACATGGTGGAGCTACCGTGCGCGCGCCCGCGAGAAGAACGTGGGGTGGCGCATCGACTACTTCCTGATCAGCGAGCGTCTGCTCCCGCGTCTGTCCGACGCCAATATCCGCGGTGATGTCATGGGTTCGGACCACTGTCCGGTCGAACTCTATCTCAACGACTGATCCGATAAATTTGTTATAACCAAAATAATATCCGCGCTCTCGGAACGATTCCGGAAGCGCGGATGTTGTTTTGGTTATGTTATATTAATATAAGTGTATGCTTAGATTTTGACCTTGATTGTCTTGAGGTCTTTGGCGTCGCTCGACGAGCCGACCATAAGCTCATAGTCGCCGGGCACGACACGCATTTCCTGAGCGGCTTCGTCCCAGTTTTCGAAAAGTTCGCGGGGGAAGTCGATGTCAACCTGCTTGCTTTGGCCGGGAGCGAGTTCAACGCGGGCATATCCGCGCAGCGTCTTGTTGGGACCTGCCGTGTCGGAGGGGCGGCGCATGTAGACCTGCACGATCTCGGTGCCGCTTCTCTTGCCGGTATTTCTGACGGTCACAGTGACTTTGCCGTCCTTGTATTTCGGCTTGGAGATGTCGAAAGTGGTGTAGCTTAGACCATAGCCGAAGGGGTAGAGCGGAGCCTGCTGCATATAGCGGTAGGTACGTCCGGCCATTAGATAGTCGTCGAAAGCGGGGAGCTGCGAGTCGTCCTTGTAGAAGGTGACTGGGAGTTTGCCCGACGGGTTGTAGTCACCGTAGAGCACATCGGCCACGGCATAGCCTCCCTGCTCGCCGGGATACCAGGCTTGGAGGATGGCGTCGCAGATTTCGTTTTCGGGGGTGAGGGCCACGGCGCTGCCGCTGCAATTGACAAGCACTATCTTCTTTCCGGCCTCATGGAGCGCTTTGAGGATCGCGCGCTGCGGGGCGGGAAGCTCGATCGAGGTGCGGTCGCCGTCGTCGAAGCCCGGTTCGCGCACTTTGGCTTCCTCTCGTTCGTAGGCCGGAGAGATACCGCCGACGAAGATCACCACATCCGCATCACCAGCCTGAGCCACGGCATCCGCCGGAGTCACCTGACGTGTGCGCATGATGTCGAAGTTGAGGGTGGCGTCATCCTCAAGCTGCATGTAGTTGACCTCGATGTCGTATTTCTCGCCTTTCTTCACCTTGAGTTCGCGTTCGCGGAATCCGAGCGGATCGGTTTTCCAGCGGTTGTGGACGGTGTCGCCGTTAATGATGATGCGCATGCCGTCGTCGTTGTTGTAGACGATGTTGAGAGTTTCGTCGCGGTCGGCTGTGAGAGTGCCTTTGATGCGTGTGGTGAAGTTGGTGAGGTTCACGCCGGGAGCAAACACAGTGTTGCCGCCGTTATCGAGCTGTATGGCCGAAGTGTAGACTGCCTCGGCGGCGGGAGTGCCGTCCATCGTGGTATTGTTCCAGTAGACGGCCTCCATTCCCTGGCCTTTGGAGCTTTTCAGCGAGCCGAAGACGCTTTCGCGGTCGGTCATCTGAGTGACGGCGCAGGCGCGGGCATAGGGGAGATCCTTGCCGAGGCGCTCGCGCAGAGCCTCAAGGATGGTTACGGTGTGGCCTGGCTGGCCGTAGTAGATGCCCCACTGCATTGTCGAGTCGGCGGCGTTGGGGCCCATCACCATCACTTTACCCGACGAGGGCGAGAGTGGGAGGATTCCGTTGTTTTTCAGGAGCACCATCTGCTCGCGTCCCATCTTGCGGGCGAGGTCGCGGTGTTCCTTTGAATTGACGACGCTCATCGGGATCGAGGTCCATGAAACGAGCGAATCGGGGTCGAAGTCGCCGAGTTCGAAGCGACCTTTCAGAAGACGCTTGACGCTGACGTCGATGTCAGATTCCTTTACATCGCCGCGGGCCACTGCTGCGGGCAGATTCTTGTAGACGCTACCGCATTCGACGTCGGTGCCGCTGAGCACTCCGAGTGCCGATGCTGCTTCGGCATCCTTCGATACTCCGTGACGGCCGGGGCGGTAGAAGTCGCCGATGGCGCCGCAGTCGCTGACCACGAGACCGTCGAAGCCCCACTTGTAGCGGAGAATCGAGTTGAGCAGACGGTCGGAACCGCAGCATGGCGAACCTTCGAAGCGCTGATAGGCGCACATCACCTGCTGCACGTTGCCGTCCTGCACGAGCATCCTGAATGCCGGCAGATAGGTCTCCCAGAGTTCGCGGGCGGGAAGGGTGTTGATGTCGAACTGGTGGCGTGTCTTCTCCGGACCGCTGTGCACGGCATAGTGTTTGGCGCAGGCGTGGAGTTTCCAGTATTTGTCGCTGCCGTCGCCCTGAAGGCCGCGGACAACGCGCAGGCCCATTCGGCCGTTCATATACGGATCTTCACCGTAGGTCTCCTGGCCGCGTCCCCAGCGCGGGTCGCGGAACACGTTGATGTTAGGAGTCCAGAACGACAGACATTTGTATTTTCCTACATTGCCCTGTTTGCGTGCGAGGGTGTTTTTGGCGCGGGCCTCGTCGCTCACGGCGGTGAACACCTCTTCTATAAGATCGTCGTCAAAAGACGCGGCCATGCCGATGCATGAGGGGAAAACCGTGGCAAGACCGTTGCGGCCTACACCGTGCAGAGCCTCGCTCCACCAGTCAAAAGCCGGGATGCCGAGCCGTTCGATGGCAGGCGACGAGTTCATCATCAGTTTCACTTTTTCTTCGAGCGTGAGCCGCGAGCACAGGTCGTCGGCTCTTTCGGCCGACGAAAGCGCCGGGTTCTGATAGGGGAGCATCTGCGCTCCCGCTCCTGTCCCCGACAGGGCAAGCAGGGCCGCAATGGCTAATGCTTTGGTAAGTTTCATGGATTTTATATTGATTGGTATTTGTTTTTTCGATCGGTATGATTCTTTTCCGGCCGGGATGCTACCCGCCAGATCTATGCAAAGATACGATTAAAACTTCTTAAATCCAAATGCAGCTCCGGCAGCCCGTTTGGCAGTTAGGCGGATTCTTATTACTTTTGTGTCAGCATTTCAATGTAATTCATTTCATTTTTTATCACATTATCCCCTTTACCTAAGCCAATGAAAAAAATTAAGCTAATGCTTGCCGGAGCGCTGATGACAGTTTTCGCCGCCGAAGCGGTGGCCTCGAAGCCGTCGGCTCCCGCTGCTGAAAAGCCGAAACATTATTCCGAATGGATGACGCGCTCCGAGATGAAGCGTCAGCCCAAAAGCTATCTGCTCGACTTTTCCGACCGTCCGAAATGGAGCTATGTCATGGGCATCGAGCTTGAATCAATGCTTGACACCTATCTGCGCTATGGTGGCGACGACATCAAGAATTATTGCATCGAGTATACCGACACCATGATTTCTCCCGCCGGAGAGATCCGTCGCTATAATCTCAAGGACTATAATCTCGACAACGTCCGCACCGGTCACTTCGTCACCCGCATGTACGAGCACTTCCCCGAAGCCAAGAATCTCCGTGCGATGAACACTCTGATGCTCCAGCTCAACGACCAGCCCCGTACCAAAGAGGGCGTCTACTGGCACAAGGCAATCTACGCCTATCAGGTGTGGCTCGACGGTATCTTCATGGGTCTGCCCTACCGTGTGCTGACCGCATCGAAGATCTATGCTCCCGAACAGGCTCTCCCAATCTATGACGACGCCGTCGATCAGGTCAAGAAGACCTACGAACGCACACTCGACCACGCTACCGGCCTCAACCGCCACGCCTGGGACGAGAACCGCGACATGTTCTGGAGCGACAACGAGACCGGTCTCTCGCAGCACTGCTGGGGCCGCGCTCAGGGCTGGTACACCATGGCCCTCATCGAGCTTCTTGACGCTCTTCCCGAAGACTATGCCCGTCGCGGCGAGGTCATCGACCTGCTGAAGAAGACTTTCGACAACGTGATCAAATGGCAGGACCCCAAGACCGGTGTGTGGTATCAGGTGATGGACTCTCCCAAACGTGAGGGCAACTATCTTGAATCGACAGCCTCGGCCATGTTTGCCTATTCGCTTCTCAAAGCCGCCCGCAAAGGCTGGGTAGGGCAGAGCTATCGCGACGCCGGCATCAAGGCCTACAAGGGCATCCTCAAGCAGTTCATCAAGGAAAATCCTGACGGTACCATCTCTCTGACCGACTGCTGCGCCGTTGCCGGCCTCGGTCCGGGTATGAGCCCCTCCGTTCAGGCCGCCGCTCCCAAAGTCAAAGAGAACAAACGCCGTGACGGTTCTTACGCCTACTATCTCAGCGAGCCGATCCGCGACAACGACGCCAAAGGCCTCGGCCCGTTCATCTGGGCATCTCTCGAAATGGAGCAGCTCGGCTACGACACAAGCATGAAGAAATAACAATTAGATTAAACCTCTA
The DNA here is from genome assembly GCA_900544535.1 of uncultured Bacteroidales bacterium. Classification (GTDB taxonomy): domain Bacteria; phylum Bacteroidota; class Bacteroidia; order Bacteroidales; family Muribaculaceae; genus Duncaniella. Next base: position 43,227 of record UQVH01000023.1, read on the forward strand.
AAGAAACAAGAGACTGTCTAACAACCAAAGTTAGGCAGTCTCTATTTTTATATATTACTGTCCGCTAAACTTTAGAGGGCGATTGAAAAAATAGAGACTGTCTAACAAGTTTGGGCAGTCTCTTTTTATAGTTTAAAAAGGCTAAAAAAT
>UQVH01000024.1 GCA_900544535.1 uncultured Bacteroidales bacterium
GCCTTTCAAGATGTTGGACTCACTGATTTATGGTTTAGCGGACAGTAATAATATTATTTAAACCTGACACAAAGATAGTGTCTCCGCAAGCCGATTTAGTGCGATAATGCGGAGACAGGCAAAAAAGTTTCAAAAAGCCGGTTCAACGATTGTTGAGTGAAGGAAGAAAAGCGTCAGGAATGTGCTCTACGGTGTAGGATTCGGGGCTGCCGATGACAATAACGATGTCAAAACGCGGTTCCAAGGGGATCTCATACTGGCACATGTAGGAATCGGCCGCCCTGACCATACGGCTGCGTTTGCGGCGGTCAATAGCCTCAACCGGATCTACGAAATCGGTCGAGCGTGTCTTGACTTCGACAAAACAGATGACATCGTCTTTGGTAGCGATGAAGTCTATCTCAACCCCTCCGATGCGGATATTCTCGCCACAGACGGCATAGCCCTGAGAGAGAAGACACTCACGTGCCACCTCCTCACCCCATTTGCCAAGTTCATTGTGACGCGCCACGGAAGGAGAGATTTCAGATTACCGGAGACGCGGATCAGTCCTTATATTCTTCGTAGCCGTCCTCGTCGAGCATGTCGTAGCCGTAATCCTCACCCTCGAAATCCTCTTCATCGATGAATTCCTCGTCATCCTCCTCAGGCGCGGGGACATTCTCGAAGATAAACTCATCTTCCTCACGAACACGGTGGTGACCGTCAAGCGGACGGTGGGTGATGGGCTCGGTGTCGATGCGGTTACGCTCGTCGGTGATCTCGCGCCAGAGCATATCTTTAAGCTCTGTCAGCCCCATTCCGGTTACTGCCGAGATGAATATGTGGGGAACACCCTCAGGGAGAGTGGCTTCGATTTCGCTCATTAGCTCATCATCGAGCATGTCGCTCTTGGAGACGGCAAGCACACGCGGTTTGTCGGCCAACTGCGGATTGAAGCGTTCAAGCTCACCGACAAGGATGTCGTACTGCGCCTTGATGTCGTCGGCATCGGCCGGGACCATAAAAAGCAACACTGCGTTGCGCTCGATGTGGCGCAGGAAGCGCAGACCAAGGCCCTTTCCCTCGCTCGCACCTTCGATGATACCCGGAATGTCGGCCATGACAAAGGAACTGTCACCGCGATAGGACACAATGCCCAACTGCGGTTCCATTGTGGTGAAGGGGTAGTCGGCGATCTTAGGCCGCGCTGCGGAAATCGATGACAGGAGAGTAGATTTTCCGGCATTGGGGAAGCCCACAAGGCCCACGTCGGCAAGAAGTTTCAGTTCAAGGATGATGCTTTTCTCGATGGCCGGTTCGCCGGGCTGAGCATAGCGCGGTGTGCGGTTTGTGGCGCTCTTGAAATGCCAGTTGCCGAGACCGCCGCGGCCTCCGCGCAGGAGCTTTACCTCTTCGCCGTCGGCTGTCACCTCACACTGATATTCTCCGGTTTCGGCATCGAAGACAACAGTTCCGCAGGGCACGTCGACAATCACATCCTCGCCGTCCTTGCCGAAAGAGCGTCCGCCGGAACCGCTCTGGCCGTTTCCGGCAAAGATATGACGGCGGTAGCGCAGCGGGAGCAGAGTCCACATGTGGCTGTTGCCACGCAGTATTATATGACCGCCACGGCCTCCGTCACCCCCGTCAGGGCCTCCTTTGGGGACATATTTTGCCCGATAAAAATGACGCGATCCGGCGCCACCCTTGCCTGAACGGCAGAGGACTTTGACATAGTCTATGAAATTGGAATCAGCCATGGCGATATGAATTTACTCTTTAAATTTTCTTTATTAACAATCTTTGTCGTGAAACGTTTAGCGGGTCTGGCTCACATGAACCATCAGTTCGCGGGCGTGAGCGAAATCAGCCGGCGAACCTATGTCGATCCACGTGCCGTTGATCGGATAATAGGTCACTTTGCCTCCCTCGGCAATGGTCTGCTCGATGAGATCAGGAGCATCCATGCGGTTGTCAGGGCTAAGGCTACTGAGAATCTGGTTGGAGAAAATATAGATTCCGGCATTTGCGTAATAGCTGTATGAGGGCTTTTCAACAAGCCCGGTCACGCGCTCCCCTTCAGTGGCAAGAATGGCGTAGGGGACGGAGACGTTGTACGATACGACAGCTATCGTGATGTCGGCCTTCTCGGAAATGTGGCGCAGGTAAAGATCCTCGAAAGATATGGTGGTGAGAAGATCGGAGTTCATCACTATGGTGTCACCCTCAGCCGGAAGCCCCACAAGGGCGACAGAGCCGATGGTGCCGAGCGGACGGGTCTCACGCACACATCTGACGTTCACCCCTCCGACGGGTGAGGCGAAATGCTCTTCAAGCTGTTCGGCAAGATAGTTGACTGTCACGCTTATATCAGTGACACCCACTGCCGCGAGGGCCTCGACGTTATAGTCGATGATGGCTTTGCCTCCGATTTCGAGGAGCGGTTTGGGAGTCGTGAGAGTCATCGGGCGCAGACGCTCTCCCTTGCCTCCGGCCATAAGCACGGCGCCGACAGGCAGGATGGTGCGGGTGCGGACCGTGTCTATAAGCCTGACCACACGGCCTTCGGAATCGAGAACCGGAATGAGCCTTATGCCGCGCTTACGTATCTCACGCACTTCCGCGGGGTTGATTTTACCCTGCCGGAGGGCATGGAAGCCACGAAACATGGCTGCCGATACGGGAGAATCGAGTGCAACACCGGAAAGCAGAGCACGGCGGACGTCGCCGTCGGTCAGCGTGCCTGTCATCCGTCCGTCAGGACAGATGACGATCAGTGTCATCACTCCGCCGGAAAGGTCGTTGAGCATACGCAGAGCCTCTGTCAGAGGGGCCTGTTCGGCTATGATATGTCGGTCAATCCGCATGGTTCTGAAGATTTTGTGTTATTGTTTCAGCGATGGTCCAGTCAAGCGGGGTGTCAAGATCGACCGAACGCGAACGCGGCATCTCATAAGGGATGCGCCTGGGAAATTCGCCCAAAGACATCCGGCGGACCGACTCAGGGTTGATGACATAGACTGCGCCGTTGAACTGCCAGGCTTTCGGAGCGTCCTGGCGGCGCGTCAGACGACCGTCTCCTTTGGAGACATGGAGAGTGCCGTCCTGACGGGTTTCGAAACAGTCGTAATAAGGATTGCAGGGCGCCTCGGCGACGCTGACCACCATGTCGCAGTCCGGAGTGTAGAGTTCCAGACAACCTTCGACATCGGAGACGGTACGCAATGGGGATGTCGGCTGGAGCAGCACCACCTTATTATATATAAGGCCCTGCCGGTCGGCCCAGCCCATAGCGTCGAGAATCACCTCGCGCGAGCCCACCCTGTCGCCGCCGAGAGCTTCGGGGCGCCGATAGGGAACCGGGAGCCCGATGCCTTCGCCGCAGAGGCGTATCTCGTCATCGTCGGTAGACAGGATGATGTGAGAATCGGGCGCGACAGCTCTGGCCACATCTATGGAATAGTGGATCAGCGGGCGGCCACAGAATTCCTTTATATTCTTGCGTGGAATTCCCTTGCTGCCGCCGCGGGCGGGGATGATGACAAGCGCTTGGTTATCGGTCATAGAATTTCTTTGTCTGAAGGGTTTGGAGAGGAGTTTCAGCGATGGCGCGGACCATGATGTCGAGAGTGTCGGGGCAGAAATATGGATTTTCAGCCTCACGGGCAATCCGCCGGCCCTCGTCGCTCAACGCGCGGTCCAATGCGGCTGCTATCTCTTCGCAACTGTCGCCGCAGTGCATCACACTCGGCCCGCACAGGCGTCCGCGCTGACGGATGCCGATGTCTACGGTCGGGATGTGCATCGAGGGGACTTCCACTATGCCGCTCGAAGAGTTGCCGACAACGGCACTGACGCAACGCAAGGCTGAAAGATAGCGCAGTTTGCCCAAAGAGGGGACGATCTTCACACGTTCCGGCCGTGAGGCGCCATAGGCTTCGATGAGATCTATGATGATGCGTCCGCGGGGGTCGTTGTTGGGATAGGTCATCAGCACCTTGTAATCCGGGAAACGGTCGAGGGCGTCGAGCAGAGCGCGGCAACGGACCGCAGGGTTTTCGTCGTCAAGCGTAGCGGGATGGTAGGTAACAAGCAGAGCCTTGTCGGTAAGGCTGAAACCGATGGACTCTTCAAGTTCGGCGCGCGACATGAGGGGCTCGTGGAGAATGTTGTAGACACCGATCGCACCAGTATTGATGACTCTGTCGGGAGCCTCGCCCATCGCAATCACACGCTGCCGGTAGGGTTCGGTCGCAGTCAGATGCAGGGAGGCCATTTTGGTGATCGAGTGACGGATGCTGTCGTCTATGGCGCCTTCGGAAATTTCACCTCCGGCTATATGGACAACAGGCACTCTCGTCATCAGCGCGGCGGTGGCTGTGGCAAGCATCTCGAAACGGTCGCCGAGGATGACAAGCAGATCGGGACGCAGGCGCGAAAGTTCATCCGCCATGCCGGTCATGCACACGGCCATGGCACTGACGGTCGAAGTGTCGGAATCGGCGTCGTCGGGCATCGGGATTCTCACCGGATCGGTAAATCCGTCGGCGATGATTTCAGAGATTGTGTTGCCGTAACGCGGAGAAAGGTGCATGTTGGTAGCCAGTATGGTCACCTCGCAATCGTCGCGGGCTGACAGGGCACGGGCAATGCCGCTGAGCAGTCCCCAGTCAGCACGAGTACCTGTCGCTATGGCTATCTTTCTGCGGTCTGTCATATTTATATATACAACGGTTCCCTCCTTAAGTTTATCAATACTCTCTTTCGCCGAAAATCGAAGTGCCTACACGGACCATAGTGCTACCCTCCTCCACGGCGAGAGGCCAGTCATGACTCATGCCCATGCTCACGGTGTCGAATGCGGGGCTGTCGGAAAAGACGGTCGAACGCAAGCGATCGAAAACGCCGCGGATCTCGCGGAAGTCGGAACGGATGCGGGTCTCGTCGTCGACATTCGATGCCATGCCCATCACTCCGCGGAACTCCACACCGCTCATGGCGGCGACAAGTTCGGGAGTGACGAAAGCGAGAAGCTCGTCAGGGGTAAATCCGAATTTTGTTTCCTCGCGGGCCACATGCAGTTGCAGGAGAACTCCTGGACGGCGTCCCGTCTTGCGGGCCTCGGAGTCGATGGCTTCAAGGAGACGCGGAGAATCGACGCTGTGGATCATCGCGGCACATGCCACGACTTTCTTCACCTTGTTTGTCTGAAGATGGCCTATGAAATGCCATTCGATGTCTCCGGGGAGCGCTGCGGCTTTCGCTTCAAGTTCCAGAGCACGGCTCTCGCCAAAGATTCTCTGTCCGGCGGCGTAAGCCTCGGAAAGAGCCTCGACAGGATGGAACTTGGAGACGGCCACAAGAGCCACTTCCTCCGGGACAGCCCGGCGGATTCTGCGGAGATTTTCTGTGATTGACCCAGCCATATCTATTTTGCGGAGCGCGGTCAGGCCTCGGCCGGTTTATTCTCGCCTGAGAGATCGGCGTCGTAGACATCCATGATGAGAGTCTCCTGGATGGTGTTGATCTCGAAGTCGGCCATGGTGCCCTTCATTCCCTCCATGAAGTTGTCGTAGGCTTCCTTGAAGCTGTCGGCGGCAACGAGGATCTGAGAGATTGATTTCTTTTCGACTGCGGTTTTCTCGTCGAGAGTGATGAAAGCCACTTTTACGAGATACCATTTGTCGCCGGTCCTTTCGCGGAAGATTTCAGCTATTTTTGTGCGCTTTACAGCCGACACCGAAAAATCGGAGGTAAAGTGTGAGATCTCTTCGGAAATACGAGCCTCAGCCTCGGTGAATGAGAGGGCGTCGACCATGTAGGCCTCAGTGACTTTCTTGATCGCACCGTTTTCCATTGTCTTATCGTAGCGGACTTTCGTCTCGAACCAATTTGCCATTTTCTTGATTTTTTAATTAACCTATTGTAATAATTTATTCATGCAAAATTACAGAAAATCCGTGAGCTTTCCCAAAAGAATTGTAAACTGCGTTTTTTATTTCACATATTTGACGCATTTGTGAATTTTTGTTACCTTTGCATTATACCGTTTCTCCTGACGGTCAAACTTACATAAACTTAACATTAATACTTTTCTTACAATGTATCAGCTCCAAATTCCATTCGGCGAGGCCGTAAAACGCGCGCTCACCGTGAACTATTGCAATTTCCAGGGTCGTGCCTCACGTTCCGAATACTGGTGGTTCGTACTTTTCGCATTCGTAGTCGGTGCAGCTATCAATGTACTTTTCTGCTGGAGTACAACCCTCAACTATATCATATCCGGCGTTGTCAGTCTCGCGTTCCTTCTTCCGAATCTCGGACTGGCTGTGCGCCGTCTGCATGACACCGGCCACTCCGGATGGTGGATCTTCATCAACTGCGTTCCTCTGGTAGGCTGGATCATCTATCTCATCTTCGTCATCAAGGAAAGCGAGCCCGCACCCAACAAATGGGGCCAGATTCCCAACCTCATGCAATAAATTCCACCTCCAATAAACCTCTTTACCAACTGAATGACAGACGGACCTTTTGACAGCCAGAAGATCGACAATCCCGAAATATGCAACCTGCTGCTGCGTATAAGCCGGGAGGCGATCCATGCGGTCATATACTCTATTGTCGAGGACAATTCGCTGATTTACCGGCGGATTGTCCTCGATCCCAATTCCGCTTCGCGGCTTCAGGCCATCGAAAGCGTCATCTATGACAACCCGATACTCCTGAGCGACTTCCGTCAGGTGATCTGCGTGATAGAGACACCTGAACTTACCGTAGTTCCTGCGGAATGCAGCTCGGAATCAGACCGGCAGCTGCTTTTCAAGGCCGCTTTCCCGGATTCGGCGCTTCTGATGGAAGGCGACGAGACCGGCACGCGCAATGCAGTCATACTGATGGGTATCGAGCCGGATCTGCGCGGATTTCTGAACCGTACGTTTCACCGAGTCAGAATCATGAGCCACCTCGGAGCGCTCTGCCGCTATTTCGCATCGAAAAGCGGACAGGGAAACAATCTGAAAATGGTGGTGAACGCACGTCAGAAATCGCTCGATGTGATTGTGCTCGACGGCCACCGTCTGCTCATGGCCAACACGTTCGAAGCCGACACGGCGGAAAACGCGGCCTACTACATTCTTGCCTGCCGGAAGCAACTCGGACTCGACCAGCACAGCGACGAGCTTCTGATTGCCGGTGACCAGGGTGCAAGAGAAGCCCTGACCCCGATACTGCGCACATACGTCGCCCGCGTCATGCCTGTGATCTTCCCCCCGCAGATGTTCAAGGCCGGAAAAGACGCGATGCTCGCCCCGTTTGATCTTATCGTCACTCCAATATGCGAATAATCAGAGGAAAATACGGCCGTCGGCGCTTCAATGTACCGACCAACATCACCGCACGCCCTACCACGGATTTTGCGCGCGAAAACATCTTCAACGTAATCGAAAACAAGACCGACATCGAAGGACTGCGCTGTCTCGACCTTTTTGCCGGCACAGGCGCCGTCAGCTTCGAACTGCTCTCGCGTGGCGCGGCGTCAGTCACATCTGTCGAGAAGTCGGCCACTCAGGCACGGTTTATCGAAAAGGTCAAGCAGGAACTCGGCGACCGCAACCTGCATCTGCTGCGCACGGATGCGCTACGTTTCATCCGCGACTCGTCGATTGCCTTTGATTTCGTATTTGCCGATCCTCCCTACGACCTCGACGGATTCGGCGATATTCCCGGAATGGTCCTCAACTCACGGCTGCTGCATCCGGGAAGCATTTTTATCATCGAACATTCCAAAAAGTACGATTTTTCCGCACTTCCCCATTTCAGCGAACACCGCGCCTACGGCTCTGTCAACTTCTCGATCTTCGAGATCCCCGGAGAGGGCAAATCGGGCAGCGAAGAGTGCAGGCCTGACTGTGAAGAGCCCGGCCCGCAGGACGAATAATCCTGCGGAAAAGGAATAAAAGACGAATACAAAGGGATTTTTTACTTGAAATTGTAAGTAATTGTGCCGGTCTGCGAAGCGGGAGCGTCATTGTCGACAGAGAACTGCGACAGCTTCGCCGCGTTGACACAGCTCTGACGTGTGGCCTGACTTGCGGCGGCGGCTCCGGTACCTGAGGCGTAGGATGCTGAAGTGACCTTACCCTGACGGTTGACCGAGACGCGGATGGTTATGGTGCCGAGAGGACCTGAAGGGGGGGTATGCCAGTCGGCAAGCGAGCGGCCTTTGAGATTGAAGCCGGGACTGCCGCTGACGGCGCCGACTTTAGCGTTGCCGTCGGGACTGCCGGCTTTTCCGGACCCGTTGCCTCCGGAACTTTTCTGACCGAACTGTACCTTGCTGGCGATTGCCTGACGGGCTTCCTGCTCACGTTTTGCGCGTTCAGCCGCCTCGATCTCTGCCTTTGTGGGGCCGGTCTTTTCAGGCTTCGGTTTCTTTTCGACTTTCGCGGGAGAGGGACGCTCACTGCTGATGACGGGAGCGGGCTGGGCCGGTTCACCGGAATTGTCGAGCGATTCCGCCTCAGGAGCAGGGGTTTCCTGAGCCTCGGCTTCGGCCGGAGCAGGCTCGTCGGAACTCTGCGCGATCTCCTGACGGTCGCCGACCATCACATACTCACCACCGAACAGCACCTCCGACGAATCTACCGGGGGCCATGTACGCTCATTGCGCTCCGACCCCGGATAGCGAAGATAGAGAGTGAGCAGGGCGACCACTACTGCTGCGTGAAACAGCACTGTGGCCAATAGAGCTATCAGGTGGTTGCGGCGTGAACGCCCTGAATCGTCAGACATCTGTTTTATTATTACTTTGGGGAACTGGGTGTAGAGATAGGAGGTGACAGAAAATAGGTAGCCGGATCAGCGGTCACTCCTTTGCGGCGGCCGGACGGGCCGATGCCGGAGCAGGCTTTGTGGCAAGCACCATTTTCAGATTGTTCTGCGCTCCGAGATCGAGGACACGGACGAGCGCTCCGTAAGTCACCTCTTCATCGGCATAGACAGCGATATAGTTGTCACCATCGGCTGCATTGGCCGCCTGTGCACGAAGGAAACCGAGCAGAGTATTCTCGTCCATCGCCACGGGTTCCGACTGGTCGGCGGTTGCGTAGATGACACCTTCTTTATCTATATAGACTCTTGTCGAAGGCTTAAGAGCCGTCTGCTTGGAGCTTTCCGGGAGATTGACCTCAAGAGCCGTCGGGAACACAAAAGTTGAAGTCACCATAAAGAAGATGAGCAGCAGGAAGATGACATCGGTCATCGACGCCATCGAAAAAGCCGCCATCATGGTGTTTTGTCGTTTCAGAGCCATAATAATAAAATTTATGCAGGCTCGTTGAGCAGATCCATGAACTCCATCGTGCGGGCCTCAAGGGCATTCATCACCTTGTTGATGCGTGCCACGAGATAGTTGTAGGCAAAGAGGGCGATGATGCCGACGATCAGACCTGCGACCGTAGTCACAAGCGCGGCATAGATGCCGTCGGCAAGCACTGCAATATTTGCGCTGCTTCCGGCCGACGCAAGATTATAGAAAGCGTTGACCATACCGATCACCGTGCCCAGAAAGCCGATCATCGGACCTCCGGCAGCCGTGGTGGCCAGCCAGGGAAGACCTTTTTCAAGAGCGGCGATCTCGATGTTGCCGGTGTTCTCGATGGTGACAAGCACATCGTTCATCGGACGACCGATGCGGCTGATGCCCTTGCCGATCAGGCGCGCATAGGGAGTGTCGGTCTTCTGACAGAGACGGCGCGCGCTCTCGATTTCACCTTCATGTATATACTCGCGGATGCGTTCCATGAACGAGCTGTCCTCCTTCTGAGCGCGGCGGATGACCAGACAGCGCTCGATGAAAATGTAGACACACACGACCGACAGCAGAGCCAGCGGAATCATGATCCAGCCGCCACGCATTGTCAGATCCCAGACCGAAAGTTCCTGCGCCATGTCGGCGGCCTGAGCCTGCACGGCCTCGTTATAACTCATGGCAGCCGTGGCCACCGTATCGACGAATTCTTGTTGAAACATATTGTTGAGAGGTGTTGTTTGAGGATTTCAGTTATCGGGATATTTTTGCGGTACCGTCTCCGGAGGATCAGCCTTTCAGGCACTCCTTGTAGCGGCGGATCGTCTCTTCGAGTCCGAGATAGAGGGCGTCGCAGATCAGCGCGTGGCCTATTGACACCTCACTCAGACGCGGTATGTTGCGGTGGAAGAAAGTCAGATTCTCAAGACTCAGGTCATGTCCCGCATTCACGCCGAGGCCTGCCGAGAGAGCCGCATGGGCAGCTTCGACAAAGGGAGCCACCGCAGCCTCAGGATCTTTGGGATAGAGGTCGGCGTAAGGTTTGGTGTAAAGTTCCACACGGTCGGCGCCGGTGCGGGCGGCCAGATGGATATTCTCCACATCGGTCCCGACAAAGATCGACGAGCGGATACCGGCCTCGCGCAGACGGTCGACGATCGAGGTCAGGAACTCCATGTTGTCTCCGACATTCCAGCCGGCGCTTGAAGTCAGCGCATCAGGAGCGTCAGGCACGAGTGTGACCTGCTCAGGTTTGACTTTCAGCACAAGGTCGATGAATTCGTCCGACGGATTGCCCTCGATGTTGAACTCAGTCTTCACCAGCGGACGCAGACGATATACGTCATCGCGGCGGATATGCCGCTCGTCAGGACGGGGGTGCACCGTGATGCCGTCTGCGCCGAAAGCCTCGCAGTCAGCGGCCACTTTCAGAAGATCGGGCACATTCTCACCGCGCGCATTGCGCAAAGTGGCGATCTTATTGATATTTACACTGAGATTTGTCATTTTTTAATAACTCTGTAATCTTTTTGTCAGTCAGGGCGGTTTATTATATAGATGATTTTTGTAATTTTGTGGCTCATTCCGACAGATTTTGACCGCAAAATTAGTCAGAAAAACTAAAAAATAGAAATATTTTGCTCCGAAAAGAAAGCACATCCATCCAAAACGTCGCCTACCCTGCCGGCGCAGAGGCAACCCTTGAACGGCTTTTCCCGCAAATGGAGGAAAGCAGCACTCTCGTTGTCACCTGCCGCCGCGGCGATTACAGCGCATCGCGCATCGCAAGGGCCGTCGAGGATGCCGACGCACATCTGCTCAACCTCAATGTCACCTCCGACAGCGAGCGCAGCGACAACCGCATCACAGCCGAGCTCCGCATCAGCCACCGCGATCCCGAAGCCGCTGCCCGCTCGCTCGAACGCTACGGCTACGAAGTCATCGGCGCCGAAGGTACCGCCGACAGCGATGACTCGCTGATGCGCAGCCGCTATGAGGAACTGATGCGCTATCTCGGAGTCTGACCTCCATATCATCACCCCCTTTAACCGCCTATGAAAGTCGCAGTTTTCGGCAAACGCCGTCAGAGTCCCGAAGACGTCCCCCACATCCTCGCACTTCTCAGAACTCTTGAAGAAGAAAATGCTTTCATCTCCATTGACCGCCATTTTTTCGAGGCCATGTCGCGCCTTGCAGGAGAACCTCTGCCGGCCGATGACGTTTTTGACAACGACGAATTTTCAGCCGACTTCTGCCTGAGCATCGGAGGCGACGGCACTTTCCTGCGCACCGCGCGCCGGGTAGCCGCCAAAGAGATCCCCATACTCGGTTTCAACACCGGCCATCTCGGCTTCCTTGCCGAACACTCCATCGCCGACGGCCCCCGCCTGATCCGCGACATCGCCGAAGGCAACTACACTGTCGAACCACGCTCTCTGCTCGAAGGCAAGGGGATCGGCGAAGGCGTCAAGGCCGGAGTTTCAGGCTGGGGCTTCGCCCTCAACGAGATTGCTATCCTGCGTCAGGACACCGCCTCGATGATCACAGTCAACACCCGCCTCGACGGTATGCCCGTGGCCTCCTACCAGGGCGACGGACTGATCGTCTCGACCCCTACCGGATCGACCGCCTATAATCTTTCCGTCGGAGGCCCCATCGTGCAGCCTACCGCTCCATGCTGGGTGCTCTCGCCTATCGCCCCCCACTCGCTGACCATGCGTCCGCTCGTCGTGGCCGACAGCCATGTGATAGACATCGAAGTCGAATCACGCACGGACACCTATCGCGTTACTCTCGACGGCCGCACGCTCATCCTCCCGATCTCCGTGCGTCTGCGCCTGCGTCGCGCGCCATTTGTCACAAAGATCATCCACTCGCCCGACCATAACTTCATCGACACCCTGCGCGCAAAACTCCTCTGGGGCATCTCGAAACGCGGCGAATAACCATCCACTATGGCCTCTTTCCGCTTCACACATCCGCGGCTCGGAACGGTCACCGTCACCGGGCGCCCCAACTCAGGCAAACTCTCTGCCCGGTGGATCAACGGCGAGCTTCATATCAACGTCCCCGCCGGCGCCCCGCGCAGCCATGTGATGCAGGCCATCGAGAGCCATGTCGCGGATTTCGAGTCCATGCGCCCCGCCCCGCGTTTCCGCATCGGGCAGACGATCGACTGCCACAATTTCTCAATCGCCATCAGTGCCGGAACTTTACCGATGACAAAGCCTGACATCCGTCTCGCCGCCGACTCCACCCCTGACTTTCCGCGCTTCGTCATCAGCATCCCTCCGACGCAACCCGTGGAATCGCCGCAGACAAGCGCCACCATCAGCCGCTTCCTCCATCTCGCGGCGCGCCGGCTCGCTCCGGCCATACTCCTGCCGCGGGCGCGCAGTCTGGCCGCCGGTTTCGGCCTGCGGGTCGACAAGTGGGAGATAGCCCACGGCAAAACTACACTCGGCACCTGCTACCCCTCCGGGCGCCGTATCCGCCTCTCCTATATGTGCGTGTTTCTCGATCAGGAGCTTCGCGACTACATCATCTGTCACGAACTTGCCCACCTCACCGAACCGGGCCACACCCCGGCCTTCCACCGCCTCTGCGACCGTTATTGCTCAGGCCGCGAAGCCATGCTCGTCAGACGTCTCCACACATTTCCCTGGCCTGTCGACCGTTAGAGACCATCCCGCCATGTTGCGGCGCCGGAGATTCACCACATTAATTATATATTAAAGATCCGTAACGACAGTTAAGTCAAAATCTGTTAATATTGGTTAATAAATTGGGGGGGGTAATTTTTTTCCTTATATTTGCCACCGGATTCCGTCATACGGTATTCACGCCCTTTCCGGGACCTTGCCGCGACTTCTTTTCACCGGCAATTGTTTATATGTAGAGAAATTGAAATAAGGACTTTTTTGATTTAAAAAATTTAGTAGAGATTGCCCAATTATCTCATATTGGACCTATATTAATGCACGCACTTCTTTTCGGAGCCTATAACCCACATAGAGTGCCTTAAATCATCACCATTCCATCCCCCTTATTTTTTCAATATCTCCGCAACCGCCGAAGGTCCTGCGAAGCAGCGTCGAACATAACCACCGGCAGCCGCGAGTCCATCACGTAAGACAAATTTTAGAGATTTATCATATTTACTTAATTTTCAAAACAATTCGTGCATGAAGAACATTTGTTTTCAAATGACTCGGAAAGCGTGGTTAGTGGCCTTTATGGTCCTCTGCGCCGCTTTCCCGGCTTTAGCGCAGACAATTACGGTGAAAGGTTCCGTAGTTGACAAAGAGGGTGAGCCTCTGATCGGCGCAAGTGTGGTAGTCAAGGGCGAGACCCTCGGAACAGCCACCGACTTTGACGGTCTGTTCACCATCAGCGCCCCCTCCAACGGCACTCTCGTGGTTTCCTACGTCGGCTATGACACTCAGGAAATTCCCGTGGACGGCCGCACTGAGATCAACGTCACCCTCTCGGAAAACTCCGTGCTCCTCGGCGAAGTCGTGGCTATCGGCTACGGTACCGTCAAGAAAAGCGACGCCACAGGCTCTGTCGCAACCATCAAACCGTCTGAAATCGAAGCCGGTCTTGCAACATCGGCCCAGGATCTTCTCGTCGGCGCCTCTCCGGGCGTTGTCGTGACCACTTCAGGTAACCCCTCCGAAGGCGGTAACATCCAAATCCGCGGCGGTGCCTCTCTCGCGGCCTCCAACGCCCCTCTTATCGTGATCGACGGTGTGCCTATGGACACCAAAGGCATCATCGGTTCGTCCAACCCTCTCGCCCTCGTGTCGCCTGAGAACGTCGAGTCGATGACCATCCTCAAGGACGCATCGGCCACAGCCATCTACGGTAGCCGCGCGTCAAACGGCGTCATCATCATCACCACCAAGTCAGGCGCCAAAGGCAAGCCCCAGGTCAACTTCACCATGAACGGATATATCAACACCACCCGCAAGTATCTCGACATGATGAGCGCCGGCCAGTTCCGCAACTTCATCACTGATTACTATGGTGAGGATTCAGCCCAGACAACACAGCTCCTCGACTACGACACCGACTGGCAGAAGGCCCTCACCCGCACTACATTCTCCTCTGATTACAGCCTCAGCGTAGGCGGCACTGCCAAATGGCTCCCCTACCGCGTCGCTGTCTCCTACACTGACAACAACGGTATCGTAAAGAACACCGACATGGACCGTGCATCGGCTTCGATCAACCTCACTCCCAAGTTCTTCGACGATCTTCTCTCCGTCAATGCCAACGTCAAGGGCGCATACATCACCAACACCTACGGTGCCAACACCCTGCGCGCCGCATCGGCCATGAACCCCACCCTGCCGATCAAAGACCCCAACGGTTCGCCGCTCTTCGGCTACTGGACTTCGTTTGTCAACGGCGGTGTCCTTGCTGACGCCAATTCAGCCGGTGCTACCATCAACTCGACCGACGCTCCCCTCAACCCCATCGCCGAGAACCAGGGCGCCGTTTCCAAAGGCAAGGCTTATCAGTCGGTCGGCAATCTCCAGCTCGATCTGAAGATGCCCTTCCTCACCGATCTCCGCGCCAACCTCAACCTCGGCTATGACTACCAGCACGGCGAAAACTACAACAACGCTTTCGTCAACACCCCCGCAGCATGGAACGGTGGTTATCAGGTGCTCGACAACGGTACTCTCCGCACCATCAAGGACGGTGGTGTGAGCCGCACTCGTGAATATCAGACCCGCCTCAACCTCCTCCTTGACTTCTACCTCAACTACAATCACTATTTCAAGGACATCAACTCGACTCTCGACGTGACCGCCGGTTACTCCTGGCAGAAATTCCACAACAAGTACCGCAAATTCACCCGCGTCTACGAAGTCGTTGATCCCGAAAACGAACAGTTCCTCGGCAATCAGGCCAACCCCACCGACAGAACCATCCATCCGCATCAGCTCGTGTCGTTCTTCGGACGTGTGAACTTCACCTTCCTTGACAAATACCTCATCACAGCCACTGTCCGTCAGGACGGAACCTCGCGTTTCTCGAAAGACCACCGCTGGGGTACCTTCCCCTCTGTCGCACTCGGCTGGAAGATCCTTGAGGAAAACTTCATGGAATCGGCCCGCAGCTACATGAACGAACTCAAGCTCCGCGCAGGCTACGGTGTCACCGGCCAGCAGGATCTCGGCGACGACTACTTCCCCTATCTCCCCGTCTACAACCAGTGGACCGGCGGCGGCGCAGTCTATCCCTCGATCAGCGGCAACCCCACAACAGGCACCTATCCCCTCTATCCCTCGTCCTACAACCCCGACATCAAGTGGGAGGAAACCCACACCTGGAACGTCGGTGTTGACTTCGGCTTCCTCAACAACCGCATCCTCGGTAGCCTCGACTACTACAAGCGCAAGACCAAAGACCTTCTCACCAAGTCGCCCTATGCCGCAGGCTCCAACCTCTCCAACGCCGGCAACATGAACCTCGGCGACCTTGAGAACACCGGTATCGAGTTCAACATCACCGCCCGTCCCGTCGTCACCAAAGACTTCCGCTGGACATCTGCGTTCAACGTGGCATGGAACAAGAACAAGATCACCCGTCTGGCCGACGGCGCCGACACCGTAGTCGAAAATTCAGGAATCTCTCTTGGCAAAGGCAATAAGATCCAGAAGCACCAGGTAGGCAAGCCCGCATTCAGCTTCTATGTCTACGAGCAGGTCTATGACTCCAACGGCAAACCTCTTGAAGGTGTCTATGTCGATCAGAACGGCGACGGCGAGATCAACGCCGCCGACAAGATCCTCTTCCACAGCAAGGACCCGAAAGTGACAATGAACTGGTCAAACACTTTCAACTACAAGAACTGGGACTTCGGTATCACTCTCCGCGCAAGCCTCGGCAACTACGTCTACAACGACGCTCAGGCAACCACCTCTGTCATCGGTGCCAACGACGCTCTGCCTCTTGCCAACCTCAACACCAACTCCTATCTGTTCAAGACTTCGACCAACGAGCTTGCATGCAGCAGCTACTTCGTGCAGAACGCATCGTTCCTCCGCTGCGACAACATCACCTTCGGCTACACCTGGGACAACCTCCTCAACAACAACCTCCGTCTCCGCCTCTACGGCGCATGCCAGAATCCGTTCGTGATCACCAAATACAAAGGTCTTGATCCGGAAATTTTCTCCGGTATCGACAACAATGTCTACCCCCATCCTCTGACCTTCTCTTTTGGTATCGTGGCTTCATTCTAAACAGTTCATCACCTCACTTAAAGAAGAATCAATATGAGATTATCAAAATATATCCTTTTCGGTGCCATCGCTGTCTCCGCGCCCGCTTTCACAGCCTGCGTAGGCGATCTTGATGTCGAGCCGGAAAACCCGACAACCCAGACTGAAATCAAAAGCAAGGAAGACCTCTTCAACGAGCTTGGCGGCGTTTACGGCGGCCTCGTTTTCGAAGGCGGTATCACCGTTGACGACGGCGGTGCGGGTGTCTACACCCGTCAGCTCTGGAACATCCAGGAACTCTGCACCGACGAATCCCTCATCGGAACAAACTGGGATGACGCCGGCGTCCACGAACTCGTCTACTCGACCTGGTCGACCGACAACCACTGGCTCTACGAGTGCTTCTCGCGCTTCAACTACCAGATCTCGATTGCCAACCAGTTCCTGCGCGATCTCCACAAACATGCAGGTATGCTCGACGACGAAACCGGATCACTCTCAGCCAAGACTCTTGAAGCCGAGGCCCGCACTATCCGCGCACTTTCTTACTACCACATGATCGACGTCTTCGGCAAAGGCCCCTGGACCACCGAAAATTCTCCTATCGCTGTAACTCCTCCCACCTATGACCGCAAGCAGCTCTTCGAGGCTGTTGTCGCTGATCTCAAAGAGGTAGTCGACGATCTCGTGCCCGCGGCACAGCAGATCTACGGCCGTGTTTCACGCGAGGCCGGTTACATGCTTCTCGCCAAGCTCTACCTCAACGCCGAAGTCTACACCGGCGAGGGCAAATGGCAGGAATGTGCCAACGCCTGCAACGAGATCCGCAAGACCATCGACAACCTTGCTCCGACCTACAAATATCTCTTCTGCGCCACCAACGACAAGTATGTCGGCAACGGTGAAATCATCTGGGGCATTCCTCAGGACGGTACCACTCTCACCACCTACGGCGGCACAACCTATCTGTCGGGCGGCAGCTACCGCGGCGACTCCGATCTGCTCAAGACCCTCGGCGTAGCAGTTTCGGGCTGGGCCGGTCCGCGTGTCCGTCAGGAACTCGCCGAAGCATTCGAGGACGGTGACAACCGCCGCCTCATCTACGAAGGCGACTACACTGCCAAAATCGAGAATCTCGGCGATCAGACTCAGGGATACATGTGCATCAAATATGTCTACACCCCCGAAACCGACTACAAGAACGAGGCTCAGGATGCTCCTTACTGCAACACAGTCTTCAACCCCACCGACTATCCCCTCTTCCGTCTTGCCGACGTTTATCTCATGCTTGCCGAATGTGAGCTTCATCAGGCCACCGGCTGCAACGGCGCCGAGATGCTGAGCCGCGTCCGCCAGCGCGCCGGTCTCTCCAGAGTCAGCAGCTATACCGCCGACGATCTCCTCCGCGAACGTCTCTGCGAACTTTACTGGGAGGGCCACCGTCGCTCCGACCTTGTCCGCTTCGGCAAATTCGCCGGTTCGGCATATGTATGGTCATGGAAAGGCGGCTCTGCCGAAGGCTCAGGCAACCAGAGCTACCGCAATCTCTATTGCATTCCGACCCAGTTCGTATCCACACTCGGTCAGAACGACGGCTATTAATATCTTAATATGATCTTATCAATGAAAAAGTTATATATTTTAGCATCACTCGCAGTAGCCGCCACCGCTTTCACTTCGTGCGAAGACGACAAAGAACCGGTCTACACTGCACCTGCTGAAAAAGTCATCACTCTTTCAGCTCCCGTTGAGGAGAACATTGTCCTCGCTCCCGGCGAGGTGGTCAAACTCACCGCTTCAAAACCTGACTACGGTGTGTCGCTCGTCACCACCTACTCTGTCGACCTCACCCTCGCCGATGAATTCGTAGAGGCTGATCCCGAAGCAGGTATCGAGGCAAACTACCTCACCATAAAGCCCAAGCAACCCACCAAGTCCGAGATCGAACTTGATGACAAGGACGTGACCACCGCAATCTGCAAGCTCCTCGGCTACAACGCTTATGTCGAATATCCGAAAGAGGGCATCGCTCCTCTGAATGTCACTCTCCGCGCCAACGCAAGCATTCCCTCGATCGCATCGAGCGACTGCGTGTCAAATGACGTGGTTCTCAAATCAGTGACACCCTACAACCCCTTCCCGAAAGTTCCCGGTTACTGCTACATGGTCGGAACAAATACCAATTGGGCAGCGCCTGATGCCGGCAGCGCCGCAACATACAAAAATTGGAGCATCGAAGAAACCGGCGTAGGTACCAACATCTACATCGGATCGCTCAATGTACCGGCAGGCGAACAATATTTCCGCTTCTATACTGAACTTACAGGTTGGAACGGTAAATGTATCGGCACTCCTTCAGGAGGTAATGAACTCATTACATTCACCGACACCGAGACCAATGTACCCACAGCTTACACTCAGGGCTGCTACATGACGGACGCAAGTTGGGAAGGCGGCGATGTAACTTTCACCATCGACCTTACTGACGCAGACAATCCGAAACTCTCAGTCAAGAAGGGCGAATACCTGAAAGAGACATACGTCTATCTGATCGGAACTCCCAACAACTGGACCGGTCCTCTGCCTGAAAACGAAAAGGCTCTTGAAGCATGGCGCCTGGTGGATCGCGGCGGAACTGGTATCTACTCAGCTACATTCGATGTAAAGAAAATCGAAGGCGATGTCTACTTCCGCGTATATCCGGAACTTACCGGCTGGGGAGCTACACCATATGCTGCAATCGAAGCCGGTGACAAGAATGTCGACATGACACTCGGAACCGCCTACAACTATGTTGAAGGCGAAGGCTGCTGGACATTCCCTTGGGACGGCGGAATGCTTACCTTTACGCTTGACACCAATGCCGGAACAATGACAGTCAAAGCCGCCGAATAATCCGTGGCTGAGGAAATTCCAACGACCCCTTATTTCAATCTCAGCGCCGCCCGGTCCGCCCCCTCCCAAGGGGAAAGGCCGGGCGGCCATATTTTCTGATTACGTAAGCGGATAAAACTTACGGGCCGGATCTCCGCGATGGAGATCGGGCCCGCATGTTATATAGAGGAATGTTTCAGCTTATTTCAGAGGCTGAAGCGTTCCGCTGTTGATTTTGAGGTTCGGGAAACTTACGTTTGCAGCCTGACCCTTGAGGAGGAAAGCTCCGTCGGTCACGCCGTCGAACGCCGAGTTTTTGACCTCGATGTTGTAGACGTTGCAGATGTCGTCGAAACCGTCGATGCGCACACCGTATTTGCTCTTGCGGCAGTTGACATTGTCGAGATAGACATTGCGCACCGTGGGGTTGAAATCGCGCTGGCAGACTTCGCGCTGTTCGTAGACGAGATTGATTTTCAGCACGGCTTCCTTGCACTGGCCGACTTCGACGTTGCGGACATAGATGTCCTCGATCACGCCGCCGCGGCAGTTGTTGGTCTTGATGCGGATCACACGGTCGAGTTCAGGGCTGTCCATCTCGCAGTTCTCCACGAAGAGATTGCGGAAGCCGCCTGAGATCTCGCTGCCGACAACCACGCCTCCGTGGCCGTTTTTCATCTTGCAGTTGCGGACGATGATATTCTCCGATGGGATGTTGGCGGTGCGTCCGTCGCGGTTGCGGCCGCTCTTGATTGCGATGCAGTCGTCGCCGGTGTCGAAATAGCAGCGTTCGATCAGCACGTTCTTGCATGATTCGGGGTCACAGCCGTCGCCGTTGGGGCCGTCGTTCTGAATGTGGACGCCGCGCACCGTAAGGTTTTCGCAAAGTAGCGGGTGGATCACCCAGAACGGTGAGCGGAGCAGGGTTACATCTTCGATCAGCACGTTCTTGCACTTGACAGGGTTGACGAGCTGCACACGCATACCGTAGCCGTCGCCCATGCGGCGCTCTTCTACGGGCACACCCTTCTCATTCCATTCCATCAGCAACGGACGGCCGATGCGCTGCGAGATGATCCCCTTACCGTCTTCCCAGCCGTAGCTCTTGGCACCGCACATGCGCCACCAGTTTTCGATCTCGGCGCCGCCGTCGATCGTGCCCTTGCCGGTGATGGCGATGTTCTCCTGCTCGTAGGCATAGATCATAGGCTGATAGTTGTAGCAGTCCATGCCCTCCCAGCGGGTGCGCACGAGGGGATATTCTTTCAGATCGGGAGTGAAGAGCAGAGTGGCGCCCTCTTCGAGATAGAGATTGACGTTGCTCTTGAGAGTGATGGGGCCTGTCAGCCATGTTCCGGCGGGGATCACAACGCGGCCGCCGCCTTCGCGTGAGCAGCGGTCGATCACCTTGTTGATGAGCTGGGTGTAGAGATAGCCCTTTGTCTTGGACTTCTTGCCGTACTTGAAGATAGGATAGTCCTTTTCTCTGAATTCCGGAGCCTTGATCGATTTCTCGATTTCGGGATAGAGTTCGGCCCAGGCTTTGGCCGCGGGATCGGGCGCCTGACCCTTTTTCTGTGCCTGAGCGGGCACACTGACAAATGCCAGTGCAAGCGCCAGTGCAAGCAAAGTTCTTTTCATGGTCATATTTTTTAATTAAGAGTGAAACATGATTGCCTGACAAAGTTACTCAGAAATACCCACAATACAAAATCCGCGTCTTTTTTCATCTATCATGCAGGGATTTAGAAAATTTTTTCTTACCTTTGCAGCCTGAAACGAAAAACTACATAGTAATTTTTAAGAATGGACAAAACACCTGCTGTACCACAGGTCGACCTCCTCTTCGAAGTAAGTTGGGAGGTATGTAACAAGATTGGCGGCATATACACAGTCTTGTCCACGAAGGCCAAAACCCTTCAAAAACAGTTCAAGGATAAGACCGTATTCATCGGCCCCGACGTCTGGACGGCCGAAAATCCATCTCCATGGTTTTCTGAATGCAAGGTCGCCGGACTTTCAGACTGGGCGGCCAATGCCATACTCCCTGACGGAGTCAGCGTGAGGATCGGACGATGGGAGATTCCGGGACAACCGATTGCCGTTCTTGTCAGATTCGACGGCATGTATGACGTTAAAAATGAATTTTATGGCGAAATGTGGAATCGCTTCGGAGTTGATTCGCTCCACGCCTACGGCGATTATGACGAAGGCTGTGCTTTTGCCCACGCCGCCGGAATCGTCATTGAATCAATAATTAAATACGGCTTCGGGCTTCCTCAGCAGCCTGCGGGGAAACGCGGACGCAAAAAGCAGCCCCGCATCGTGGCCCATTTCGACGAATGGACTACCGGCATGGGACTTCTCTATGTCCGCTGGAAGCTCCCGAAAGTTGGAACCGTATTCACAACCCACGCCACAAGCATCGGCCGCAGCATCTGCGGCAACAACAAGCCTCTTTACGACTATCTCAAAGGCTACAACGGCGACCAGATGGCCCGTGAGCTGAACATGGAGGCAAAGCATTCCCTTGAAAAAGCCGCGGCACATGCCGCCGACGCCTTCACGACCGTGAGCGAGATCACCGCCGCCGAGTGCGAGCAGCTCCTTGAGCGCCGCCCCGACGTAGTGACACCCAACGGATTCGAGAAAAACTTCGTGCCTTCGGCTTCAAAACTGCCCGACGCCCGCAAGGCTGCCCGTGACAGAATGATTGCCGTAGCTTCGGCTCTCACCGGCAAAAAAGCTGATCCTAACGCATTTATCGTCATTTCAAGCGGCCGCTGCGAATACCGCAACAAAGGTCTCGATCTTTTCCTCGACGTCTGCGACGAACTCAAGCGCTGCAAACCCGCGCGCAATGTCATCGCTTTCGTGATGGTTCCCGCGTGGCCCAAAGAAGCCCGTGCCGATCTGGCCGCAAGGCTTGCCGACGTTGAAAAATCACCCCTTGTCAATGACGAAAATCCGCTTCCGGAACCCGTCCTGACACATTGGCTCAACAATCCGGACTCTGACGCAGTCATCTGCCGTATCCGCCAGTTGGGATTCACTGATGTCGATCCGCGTGTGGAGGTGATCTACGTGCCCTGTTATCTCAACGGCACCGACGGCATCTTCAACATGAGCTATTACGATCTCCTTCCGGGCGCAGACGCCACCGTCTTCCCCTCTTATTACGAGCCATGGGGCTACACACCGCTTGAAAGCGTGGCTTTCGGCGTCCCGACCGTGACTACCTCGCTCTCAGGCTTCGGACAATGGGTTCTCCGCGCGTTCGACAACTATTTCGACGAGTGCGGCGTTAACGTCATAGGCCGCGGCGACTCGAACTACCGTCCGGTTGTCGAAAACATAGCCCATTCGATCGAATATCTGACAGGAGTCGACGAAAAAGAATACAAAAAAATCCGAAAGGCGGCGATGCACACGGCCTCGGAAGCCGCATGGCCGAATTTCATCCGATATTACGACACAGCCTATCAGTTAGCTCTCGAAAAAGCCGCCGGCAGAAAATGACCGGAAATTCTGACAGGCTCACCGATAAAAAGTCAATATAATTTCAAATTCCAAGAATATGAAACTGCCCGTAAGCAAAACCAATGCCCCCGTATGGCGCGACATCACCATAAAGTCTGTGCTCCCTGAGGCATTGAAACCCCTCGAAACACTCTCCCGCAACCTCTGGTGGGTATGGAACAGCGCGGCCAAAAACCTCTTCCGTGATCTCGATCCCGATCTGTGGCGCGCAACCGGTGAAAACCCGGTAATGCTCCTTCAGCAACTCTCATCCGAGCGTCTTGATGAAGTAATGAACGACGCCGAGATGATGGCCCGTATCAAGAATGTATTCGCCATGTTCAATGACTACATGGCCAAACCGATGCGCAAGGACATTCCCTCGGTTTCCTACTTCTCGATGGAATACGGTCTCTGCAACTGTCTCAAGATTTATTCCGGTGGTCTCGGTGTCCTCGCAGGCGACTATATCAAGGAAGCTTCCGACAGCTGCGTGGACATGACCGCAATCGGCTTCCTCTACCGCTACGGCTACTTCACCCAGTCGCTGAGCGTAGACGGCCAGCAGATCGCCAACTACGAGCCTCAGAACTTCAACCAGCTCCCCATCGAGCAGGTTACCGACGAAAACGGCCATCCGCTGATCCTCGAAGTCCCCTACCCCGGACGCATCATTTACAGCCACATCTGGCGCGTAAACGTCGGCCGCATGAAGCTCTATCTTCTCGACACCGACTTCGACATGAACAGCGAGTTTGACCGCTCGATCACACACCAGCTTTACGGCGGCGACTGGGAAAACCGCATCAAGCAGGAATACCTCCTCGGCATCGGCGGTGTGCTCGCCCTCAAAAAACTCGGCATCAACCACACCATCTACCACGCCAACGAAGGCCATGCAGCCCTGCTCAACCTCCAGCGCCTCGTGGACTACGTGCAGTCAGGCCTTGACTTCAACACCGCTCTTGAGCTCGTGCGCTCTTCGAGCCTTTATACCGTCCACACTCCCGTGCCCGCAGGCCACGACTACTTCGACGAAGGTCTCGCCCACAAATATCTCAACGAGTTCCCCGGTCGCTTAGGCATCAGCTGGCAGGACCTCATGAACATGGGCCGCGAAAACCCCGACAGTCAGGACCGCTTCTCAATGAGCGTCTTCGCCCTCAACACCTGTCAGGAAGCCAACGGTGTAAGCTGGCTCCACGGCGAGGTTTCAAAGAAGATGTTTGCCGGTGTCTGGAAAGGCTATTCATGGGAAGAAAGCCACGTAGGCTACGTTACCAACGGTGTCCACATGCCGACATGGGCCGCCAGCGAATGGAAAGCTTTCTACACCGATAAACTCGGCGAACAGGTGTTCGACCACCAGAGCGACCCCAAGGCCTGGGAAGGCATCTTCAAGGTTAAAGACGAGGAAATCTGGAATCTCCGCACCACGATGAAGAACAAGTTCATCAACTTCGTCAAGCGTGATTTCAAAGCCAAGTGGCTCGCTAACCAGGGCGATCCCTCCGCAGTTATCAAAATCCTTGAGAAAATCAACCCCAACGCGCTCATCATCGGCTTCGCCCGCCGCTTCGCCACTTACAAGCGCGCACACCTGCTCTTCACCGACCTCGACCGTCTGGCCCGCATCGTCAACAACGAGCAGTTCCCAGTACAGTTCATCTTCTCAGGCAAGGCACACCCCGCCGACGGCGCAGGCCAGGGCCTGATCAAGCGCATCATCGAGATTTCCCGTATGCCGCAGTTCCAGGGCAAGATCATCTTCCTTGAGGACTACAACATGGTTGTCGCCAAGCGTCTCGTCACCGGTGTCGACATCTGGCTCAACACCCCGACCCGCCCGCTCGAAGCATCCGGTACATCCGGCGAAAAAGCCGAAATGAACGGCGTGCTCAACTTCTCGGTACTCGACGGATGGTGGTACGAAGGCTATCGCCTCGACGAGAAAGCCGGCTGGGCACTCACTGACAAGCGCACCTTCACCGACCAGAGCCAACAGGACAAACTCGACGCCGCAACCATCTACTCTATGCTCGAAAACGAGATTATCCCCCTCTACTTCGCAAAGAACTCGAAGGGCTATTCTCCCGAATGGATTCAGTATATCAAGCGTTCGATCGGCCACATCGCCCCGCAGTACACCATGCAGCGCATGATCGAAGACTATATTGACCGTTTCTATCGCCCCGAAGCACAGCGCTTCGACAAACTCTCGGCCAACGGCGACAAGCTTGCCAAGGAAATCGCCGCATGGAAAGAGAAAGTCGCAGCCGCATGGGACGGAATCAAGGTTCTCGAAGTCACCACCAACGAAGATCTCAATCAGAACAACCACAGCGGTCAGCAATTTGTCACCACAGTCAAGATCGACGCCAACGGCCTCGCCGATGACCTCGGCCTTGAACTCGTCATCGACAAGGTACACGACAATCAAGAGAGCCGCGTAGGAACCCTTCCCTTCAAGATCGTAGCAAAGGAAGGAAACATCGTCACCTTCCAGCTTGAGGACAAACTCCGCGATCCGGGTGTCTTCCGCTACTCTTACCGTCTCTATCCCTCGAACCCGCTCCTGCCCCACCGTCAGGACTTCGCGTTCGTCCGCTGGATCTGATAATATCAGAACTGCCTGAAGGCATAATAAAAGAACCGGATATAAACACCGTCGGACAGTGTTTATATCCGGTTCTTTTTATGCCATTAAGCCTATAAAGACTTTACAGCCTCACGTTCGATCGGAAGACCTGATAGGTAACGCTTGACATATTCGTCAAAACCTGCCACATCCTCCTCCACAGGAGCGATCTCAACTCCGGTATTATCAAGGAAAACACAATCGTTCAGCCATCCGGCAAGTGACTTTTCTCCGGTATTGTTGACCAGATAGGCGCCCAGCAGGGCAATGCCCCAGGCTCCACCCTCACCGGCCGTCTCCATTACGGAAATAGGCGAGTTGAGAGCGGCCGCGAGAATGCGCTGCCCTACGCCGGGAGTCTTGAACAGTCCGCCGTGGCCGGTGATACGGTCGACCTCTACTTTCTCCTGATTGAAAAGGATGTCGTTGCCGATTTTGAGAACGGCGACGGAGGCATAGAGGTTGGCGCGCATGAAGTTGGCAAGCGAAAACTTGTCGGTCGCCCTGCGCACGAACAGCGGGCGTCCCTCGGCAAGACCGGTCACGGGCTCGCCGGAAAAATAGTTGTATGACAGCAGTCCTCCGCAGTCGGCATCGCCTGAGAGGGCGTTATTGTACAGCAATCCGAACACCTTGTCCATGTCGACCGGCACTCCGAGCAGCTGCTGATACTCCTTGAAGAGATTGACCCAGGCATTGAGGTCGGAAGTACAGTTGTTGCAGTGCACCATAGCCACGGGGCTTCCGTCGGGAGTCGTCACCATGTCAATCATTTCGTAGGGGCGCGAAAGTTCCTTTTCGAGGACAATCATGGAGAAAGACGAGGTCCCGGCCGAAACGTTTCCGGTGCGACGGCGGACGGCGTTGGTCGCTACCATACCCGTTCCGGCATCGCCCTCAGGCGGGCAGAAAGGCACACCGGCTTTCAGATGGCCCGACACGTCGAGCATCTTCGCTCCGTCGGCAGTGAGACGGCCTGCATCCTCCCCGGCCACAAGCACACGCGGCAGAATATCTGTGAGTTTCCACGGGAAGCCGAACGGAGCCACAAGGCTGTCGAACTTTTCGACCATTCCGGCCGAATAGGTCTTTGTGGCTGAATCGACCGGGAGCATCCCGGAGGCATCGCCTATTCCCAGAACTTTCTTGCCGGTGAGCTGCCAGTGGATATATCCGGCAAGAGTGGTGAGGAAGTCGATGTCGCGGAGATGGGGCTCGCCGTTGAGAATTGCCTGATAGAGGTGCGAGATGCTCCAGCGGAGGGGGATATTGTAGACAAACAGTTCCGAAAGGGCTTTGGCAGCAGGACCGGTGTTGGTGTTGCGCCATGTGCGGAACGGCACGAGAATCCGGCCGTCCTTCCCGAACGGCATGTAGCCGTGCATCATGGCGCTGACGCCGATTGCGGCGAGCGATTCAATCTCTACGCCGTAGTCGCGGACAACGTTCTCACGCAGATTGGCATAGCAGTCGCGGAGTCCTTGCCAGATGGCGTCGATGCCGTAGGTCCAGAGGCCGTCGACAAGCTGGTTTTCCCAGTCATGCACCCCGGAGGCGATGGGCCGGTTTTCACCGTCGATAAGGACAGCCTTGATGCGGGTCGAGCCGAACTCTATGCCGAGTATGGCCCGTCCGCCGGCAATAGTGGTTTTAGCATCCATATTCCGGTGAGATTATCAGAGGTATAGCGACTTGTTGAGCATATAGTAGACCTCGCCAAGACGGAGATTCTGCCTGAAACCCTCGATGGTGGTGTTCTTGTCGATGTGGACCATCTCGATTCCGGCAATCTCGGCATAGTCTTCCCAGTATTCAGGAGTGACGTCGTAGGAGAAACATGAATGGTGAGTTCCTCCGGCGAGAATCCAGGCTGTGGCGCCGGTCTCGAAGTCGGGCATAGGAATCCACAGAGCCGAAGCCACGGGAAGTTTTGGGAGAGCTTTTGACTTGATACACTCGACATCGTTGACAATCAAGCGGAAACGGTTGCCCATATCGACGACGGTAGCGGTGACGCCATTTTCGGGTTTGGATGTGAAGACAAGACGTGCGGTAAGACTCTTGCGTATGCCGATGCCGAGAAAATGAACCTCAAGACGCGGGCGCTCCTCTGCGATAAGCGGACACACCTCAAGCATATGGGCCTGGAGAATAGAGCTCTTTTTGCCGTCGAAGTTGAGTGTGTAGTCCTCAAGGAATGAGCATCCGCCTTTCAGGCCTTGTGTCATGACCCAGAGAGTACGGTAGAGAGCGGCCGACTTCCAGTCGCCCTCGGCTCCGAAGCCATAGCCCTCGGCCATTAGACGCTGCGAGGCAAGTCCCGGAATCTGGTCAAAGCCGCGGCCGGTCAACTCCACGTTCACGTCGCCGAGGTCGTCGAAATTGGTTGTGAAACCCTTGGCTCCCTTGTCGGTGAGGACGGCGCGCAGAGTTAGTTCGGCTTTGGCCGAGTTCCACACCTTGCGGTACTCCTCGGTCGACTTGTCTTCAAGCTTCTTGTCGTGGGCATAGAGTTTGAAGTATTCGGCCACAAGCGCGTCGACGTCGGCGTCGTTCACAGCGTCGAAATAAGGCATCAGAGAGCTGAACGGCATATAGTCGACATGATAACCCAAGCGAATCTCTGCTTCCACCTTGTCGCCGTCGGTCACAGCCACGTTATTCATCTGGTCGCCGAAACGGATTATGCGCATGTCCTGAGCGTCAGCCCAGCCCACGCATACACGCTGCCATACCGCAATGTGCTTCTGGGTTTCCTCGTCTTTCCAATAGCCGGTGACAACTTTGCGGCGCACACGCATACGGGCACATATGTGGCCGAATTCACGGTCGCCGTGGGCACTCTGGTTGAGATTCATGAAGTCCATGTCCATCGTCTTCCATGGAATCTCGGCATTGTACTGGGTATGGAAATGGAGAAGCGGTTTTGAGAGAATCTTCAGGCCGTGAATCCACATCTTGGCCGGAGAAAAAGTGTGCATCCACGTGATTATACCGGCACAGCGGGGATCATTGTTGGCTGCTTTCATGACGTTCTCGACTTCGGCCGACGAGTTTGCGGTACCTTTATAGACAACCTTTACAGGAAGATTGCCTGAGTTGTTTAGACCGTCGACCATTTCCTTGCTGTGGGCATCAACGGCAACAACTGCATCGCCGCCATAAAGTAACTGGGCACCTGTCACCCACCAGATTTCATAATTTTCGTACATGATATAATGATTTTTAAGAATTAAACAATTTATTGTCCGTAATACGCGCCCGGACCATGCTTGCGGTTGAAATGCTTCTCCACAAGAAGCGGATTCATTGTAAGAGCCGGATTGACAGTGAATGAGATGGAGGCCATTTTGGCCACCTGTTCCATAACGACGGCATTGTGGACGGCATCCTGAGGATTTTTCCCCCACGCAAAGGGTCCGTGATTCTTGACAAGGACACCGGGAGTGTGCATGGGGTTGATATTTTCAAACCTCCTTACGATCACGTTGCCGGTCTCCAGTTCGTAGTTGCCGTTGACTTCCTCCGCGGTCATGTCGGGCGTGCATGGAATGGCGTTATGAAAATAGTCGGCATGAGTAGTGCCTATATTCGGCAGATCGATACCGGCCTGCGCCCAGGCTGTGGCATAGGTCGAATGAGTGTGGACCACGCCGCCTATTTCGGGGAAAGCTCGGTAGAGTACGAGGTGTGTCGGAGTGTCGGACGAGGGTTTGAGGCGCCCTTCGACGCGCTCGCCGGTCATGAGGTCGACGACAACCATGTCATCGGGCGTCATGACGTCATAGTCCACACCGCTGGGCTTAATCACCACCAGACCTTTCTCACGGTCGATGCCCGATACATTGCCCCAGGTGAATATCACGAGTCCGTGCCTGACGAGATCCATGTTGGCACGGTAGACTTTTTCTTTAAGTTCTTCTAACACTTTTATTGTCGATTAGAGGATGTTTAAACTTTGAATTTATGACTGCTTCCATAAAGCGAGGCGTTGAAGCGGTATAGAGAAGCTCCGCGACGCGAACTGGACTTGTCAATAAGGTCTGTCTTTTCGATGCAGGCAGTCTCGGCCACCCGTTTGCGGAAGTTACGTTTGTCGATCGGCTCGCCCAAAATGGTCTCGTAAAGCGTCTGAAACTGGGAGAGCGTGAACAATTCGGGCAGAAGATTGAATCCGATAGGCTCCGTTGAGAACTTGCGCCGTATGAGGGCGAGGGTCATCCGCACCATTTCGGGATGATCGAAACCGAGAGGAGGCAGTTCGTCGAGCTGAACCCAGACGGCATTGTGACGCGCCAGCAGTTCTTGATCATATTCTCCCGGACCGATCAGAGCGTAATAGGCCACAGAGATCACCCGTTCGCCAGGATCGCGATGCAGTTCGCCGAAAGCATGGACCTGCTCCATATAGACATTGTCGAGACCGGTAAGCCGGCGCAGAACGCGGCGCGCCGCATCGTCGACGCTCTCACCCTCCTGCACAAAGCCGCCCATGACCGACCATTTGCCTTTTTCAGGCTCGAAATCGCGCTTGGTGAGGAGCAGGCACAGCCCCCCCTCGACCAAGCCGAAGATTATGCAGTCGACGGCGATATAAAACCTCGGATTCTCGCTGTAAAATGTCACTTTAAATAACTTTTACCAGAAATAAATGTAGAAAGCAACTGTGATACCGAGAATCACAATGGTATTGAACACATCCCAGCTGTTCCAGCTTGCACGGGTGGCGGCAATCTGTTCGGGTGTGGAAGTGCCGAAGACGAGACCCTGAATCTTTTCGGGCGACGGAGCCTTGGTGCAGAGCGAGACTATCACGCCTACCGCGAGACAGAACACGAGCATCCAGCCGCAGAAAAAGAGCCAGTTGCAGTCATAGAAAAGATACTGGAACCACGAGCCCTCGCCGTGGCCGGGGAGAACGACGGCATTGCTGTAATAAACCTTGGCGCCGAGACGGGTCAGTCCGATGATAAGCCCCGAAAGGAGTGCCCACATACCGCCCTGGGCGGACGCACGTTTCCAGAGGATTCCGATAAGGAAGGCCGCGGCGATGCCCGGAGCGAGAACCGACTGGACATCCTGGAGATAGAGGTAAAGCACATCGCCGACCGAACGCATGACAGGAATCCACAGAATGCCGAGGACGACGATAACGACCGTGGCGACCTGACCGATACGCACAAGCTTCTTCGGGTCGGTGTTCGGACGATAACGCTGATAGAAGTCGATGGTGAACAGAGCTGACGATGAGTTGAAAAGCGATGCAAGCGATGACATCAGGGCTGCAAGGATTCCACACACGATCAGTCCCTTGACCCCGGCAGGAAGAAGCTTGGCGACAAGTGTGGGGAAAGCGGCGTCGGAGTTGATATTGCCGTTGGCAAGCAGCGGGAGGAAACCTTCGCCACCGGCTGCGACGGAGTTCTGATGAATGGCAAAGGCGATCATTCCGGGAATGAGGAAGAGGAAGACGGGAAGCAGTTTGAGATAGGCGCCGAAGATGGTGCCGCGGCGCGCCTCCTTCTCATCCTTGCCGGAAAGTACACGCTGCACGATGAACTGGTCAGTACACCAGTACCAGAAACCGATGACGGCGGAGCCGACAAGCGCGCCGAGCCACGGATACTGCGGGTCGTTGTTGTCGCGGATGAGGTTGACCATCGAGTCGCCGTAGTCGTTCACCTTGACGCTCGAACATATACGCATCATTTCATCCCAGCCTCCGAGTTCCTTAAGGCCGAGCACGAGGATGACAAGCGAACCGAGCAGCAGAATGGGGGTCTGGAGGACAGAGGTGTAAAGGACGGACTTCATACCGCCGAAGATAGTGTAGAGAGCGGTGAGAAGCACAAGTCCGATGGCAGCAATCCAGAAAAAGTCGATGCCCCACAGCTCCTCGATGCCGAATACCTGCTGGAACACAAGACCGCCGGCATAGACCGTCACGGCCACTTTGGTGAGAACGTAGCTGATAAGCGAGATGGATGCGAGAATGGTACGGGACTGTGGGTTGAAGCGCCGTTCAAGAAACTCAGGCATCGTATAGACCATCGAGCGGCTGTAAAAAGGCACGAATACCCAGCCGAGAAGAAGAATCATCCAGCCCTGAATCTCCCAATGGGCCATAGCCATGCCGGACGATGCCCCCGAACCGGCAAGACCGATCAGGTGTTCGGAACCGATGTTAGATGCGAAAATCGACGCGCCGATCGCTATCCAAGTCGCGTCCTTGCCACCGAGAAAGTAATCGGCGGCATTGTTTTGTTTTTGCCTCATTACCCACACGATGATACCTATCAGCGCAAGGAAAAAGAGGGCAATCACAATCCAGTCAAGTGAAGCCATATCTTAAATTTTAAGTATTGTTTTAATAGGTGGTAAATAATCAGCGGGCGAAGAACGACAGAATGGTATGACTCTTGTATGTCTCGCCAGGACGAAGCATCACGGAGGGCCATTCCGGCTTGTTGGGAGAGTCGGGGTAGTGCTGTGTCTCAAGAGCTATGCCGGTACGTTCGGTGTAGAGCTTGCCGCCCTTACCGGTTATTGTTCCGTCAAGGAAGTTGCCCGAATATACCTGAATGCCGGGTTCGTCGGTGAAGATGCTCATGCCGATACCGCTTTCGGGACTGTAAAGAGTGGCAGCTGTCGCAGCAATGTCGCCTTTAGTGTCGAGGACCCAGTTATGGTCATAACCGTTGCCATTTTTGATCTGCTCGTAGTCGCGCTTGTCAATATCATCTCCAAGCCGACGGGCTACGGTGAAATCCATGGGTGTTCCGGCCACCGGAAGAATCTCGCCTGTGGTCATATAGGTTGAATCAACTGGAGTGAAGCCGGATGCGTTGACATAGAGAATGTGGTCAGTGACAGGTTTTGCATGGTCACCGGAAAGGTTGAAATAGGAGTGGTTGGTGAGGTTTATCACAGTAGGACTGTCGGTTGTCGCGCTGTAAGCAATGTCAAGTTTATTATCCGGAAGAGCCTTATAAGTCACGGTTGCTTTTACATTACCGGGGAAACCGTTGTCTCCGTCGGGTGAATCCATCGAGAGGATGAGGGTTGAATCGTCAGGCTGAGAGGCATCATACACCTGATATTGCCATCCTTTAGGGCCGCCGTGGAGGGTGTGACCGAAATTATTGACCGGAAGCTGGATGGTATCGCCGTCGATCGGCAGACGTCCGTGATTGATGCGGTTGGCATAACGCCCTATGGCCGCGCCGAAGTCAGTAGGATTGTTTTCAGGCAGGTAAGCCTGAATGCTGTCAAAGCCGAGCACAACGTCGCGCATCACTCCGTCGCGTCCGGGAACTTTTAGCGCCACGATGCGCCCGCCATAGTTGGTAACGGCCACTTCCATGCCAGAACTACTTTTCAGAAGGTAGAGCGCGGTGGGCTTGCCGTCGACTTCTGATGCAAATTTTCCTGAGTCAATGCCTGCCATCATTGCAGACTCATCATTGTGCCTGGAGGCACACGAGGCAATCGTCATCACGGCTAAGGATGCGACAGCCATAATAGAGATTTTCTTCACGTTAAGGTAAGGATTGAAATATGATTGGATTACGTTAGTATATATAATTAAAAACGGAGGTTCTAAGAAAAATAAGTGTAATTATTACACTTATTTTTACACCGCAAAGATACAATCAAAAACATCTCATTTCCAAATCATAACATATGTTATGTAACATATTCCATCATTATCCAATAAAGAAATCCCCGTCTCAACACCAAGCTGAAACGGGGACCGGATAGAATATGTATGAGAATAGATGAATATAATGTCTGTTCCTGATATATTCTATTAATATTGTTTCATTATTTTGAAGTCATGATCTGAAGCACCAGACGATCAGTCTCGTTCATGGCCTCGCGTCCGATAGAGGTCAGATTGTGAATGGTGACATCGACATCGTCGCTGATGATGCCTTCGGTGGAGGTCACACATTTGCCGTTCATGGCCAGCATGGCCGACATCATGGCGGTGGAAACACCCGACGAGATCTTAAGCGCGCACGAGGGTTTGGCTCCGTCGCAGATCATACCGGTGAGGTTGGCGACCATGTTCTTGACTGCGGCGCAGACTTCATTGAATCCGCCGCCCATCAGATAGACAATGGCGGCCGAGGCTCCGGTCGATGCGACAACACATCCGCAGAGTGCCGAGAGACGGCCGAGGCTCTGCTTGATATAGATACTGGTCAGATGGCTGAGCACGAGGGCACGGATGGTCTGCTCTTCGGAGGCTTCCATGTCGGCAGCGAAACTTACGACAGGCATCGTGGCTGTGATTCCCTGATTGCCGCTGCCGGAGTTTGACATCACGGCAACGGGTGCTCCGCCCATTCGTGCGTCGCAGGCGGCGGAAGTGTAGGAAATCATGTGCTCTACGGGGGTATCTCCGTAGTATTTGAGTCCGTATTTCTTTATCGTTGCACCCAGAGAGTGACCGTAGTCACCGGCAAGGGCTGTCTGGGCAGCGGCGAGATTGAGCCGTTTGGCCTCCATGATGAATGAGATTTCGTCGAGGGGGGCTTGGGTAGCGAATTCATAGACCGTGGCAAGATCGAGAGCTATGTCGTCGGTGGCTTCGGCGGCATCGCCTCCGGCGCGGTCCTCAAAGAGCACTTCGCCGTTTCTTTGCAGGAGGACAAAGTGAGTATGCTCGCACGAAATCACGGCACGGGCAGTATCGCCTGAGTCGGACGTAGCAAGCACGTCGATATGAAGTTTGGAGGGGGCGTTTTCCTCAAGCTTGATGGAGATGCGGCCCTCGTCGATGAACTTGCGTCCGCGCTCTACGGCATCGGCATCTACATCGCGAAGCACTTCAAGACCATAGGAGGATTTGCCTACAAGAGCACCGAGCGCCATGGCGATCGGAAGACCGATCATGCCGGTTCCGGGAATACCCACGCCCATTGCATTCTTAAGCATGTTGCTGCTCAATGCCACTTCGATCCGTGAAGGGACAGAGCCGAGGATCTCGGTCGCTTTAGCAACACAAAGCGCCACGGCTACCGGTTCGGTACATCCGATTGCCGGAACCACTTCGCGGTTGATGAGAGCTATGATTTTCTCTCTCTTAGACTTGTTTACCATACACTGTTTTTCTAAAGGGTAGCAGAATTAATTCTAAAGGTAGAATTCAATAAGGTTAAGTGGGAGCAAAGTTACAGTATTTATACAGCTTCTACAAGCGAATCAAGGTATAATATTTTACTAAACCGTAAAAATTTTTTACTCACAAAAAATCACCGGCGCGGGACTTTCGGGGGTCTCGCGCCGGTGATTTTTTATTCCATGTATCCGAACGAGCGCAGTTTGTTTTCCCGGTTGCGCCAGTTGGGTTCTACTTTGACGAAAAGTTCGAGGAACACGCTCTTGTCAAAGAATTTCTCGATGTCCTTGCGGGCTTCCATGCCGACCTGTTTTATCTTGCTTCCCTGATGGCCGATAATAATGCCTTTCTGACTGTCGCGCTCGACGTAGATGACGGCCATAATGTGGATGGAATTTTCCTTCTCCTCGAATTTCTCGACGATGACTTCAACGGAATAGGGAATTTCCTTGTCGTAGAGGGTCAGTATTTTTTCGCGGATGATCTCTGTGACGAAGAAGCGGGCCGGTTTGTCGGTAAGGGCGTCTTTGCCGAAATAGGGGGCAGAGACGGGAAGAAGCTCGACGATGCGTTTGAGCAGATTGTCGACATTGAAGTGCTCTTTGGCCGACACGGGGAAGATCTCAGCTTTCGGAAGAAGCTCCTGCCAGCGCTGGGTCAGTTCCTCAAGCTCAACCTGCACCTTCACAAGGTCGATCTTGTTGATGACCAGCAGTACGGGGATCTTCTCTTTGGCGACCTTGGCAAGAAAATCGGCATTCTTGGAGGGATCCTCAACCACGTCGGTCACATAAACAAGCACATCGGCGTCAACCAATGCTCCCTCACTGAAGTTGAGCATACTTTCCTGAAGCTTGTATTTTGGCTGAAGCACTCCGGGGGTGTCGGAAAACACGATCTGATAGTCAGGAGCATTGACGATGCCCATGATGCGGTGGCGTGTGGTCTGGGCTTTTGAGGTTATGATGCTGATGCGCTCGCCGACGAGATCGTTCATCAGGGTTGACTTTCCGACGTTCGGATTACCGACTATATTGACAAATCCGGCTTTATGTTCCATAAAAATTTTTCTGTTGTTTCGGGCAGGCAATATCACCTGCTGCAAATATAAACAAAAATAGCACCTTAAAAGATGCTATTTTGTAAAAAAGTTTCATTCCTGTCCCAAAAGGGAGGCGGATCAGAGATCCCAGATGATGTACATGGCGCCCCAGGTGAAACCTGCGCCGAAGGCGGTAAGGATCAGGCGGTCGCCCTTCTTGAGTTTGTCTTTGTATTCGTCAAGACACAAGGGGATCGAGGCAGCCGAGGTGTTGCCGTATTTCTCGATGTTGACAAGCACCTTGTCGGTCGAAATGCCGAGACGGGAGCCTACGGCCTCGATGATGCGGAGGTTGGCCTGGTGTGATACGAACCAGTCGATGTTGTCGACAGTGAGTTTGTTGCGTTCCATCACTTCGAGTGACGATTCGAGCATGTCGGTGACGGCATTCTTGTAGACGTTGCGGCCGTCCTGAATGACGAAATGCTGCTGGGCGTCGACAGTCTCATGAGATGCAGGGAGAACAGAGCCACCGGCAGGCATCCAGAGATGTTCGAGGCCTTCACCGTCGATATGGAACACACCGTCGATCACGCCGACATTTTCTTCAGTCGGTTCAAGGAGCATTGCTCCGGCACCGTCACCGAAGAGGGGGCAGGTAGCGCGGTCCTGATAGTTGGTCATCGAGGACATTTTCTCAGCAGCCACGACAACAACTTTCTTGCGGAGTCCGGAACGGATGTAGGCCGAACCGTCCTCAAGAGCTACGAGGAAGCCGGCACAGGCAGCCTGAATGTCGTAGGAATAAGCGTTCTTCAGGCCGAGATTGTGAGCTATGATAGATCCCGTCGAGGGGAAACGATAATCCGGGTTGGAGGTGGCGCAGATCAGGAGATCAACTTCCTCAGGCTTTGTGCCTGTCGATTCAAGAAGTTTCTCAACTGCCTTGATGCCAAGATATGAGGAGCCTTTTCCGGGCTCACGGAGGATTCGGCGTTCCTTGATGCCGACACGGGTAGTGATCCACTCATCGTTGGTGTCGACCATCTTCGACAGCATTTCGTTGTCGAGGATATCATCGGGGGCATAGGACGCAAGTCCGGCGATGCGAGCGTTAAGCATAACAGAATTTTTCTTAAATAAAGGGTTGGAGGATAAGGAGCGAGGGGTATGGATACAAAAGTCCGCGCACGGGCCGCGTTAGGGACCCGTGCGAGATTTTTGTTACCTTTCCGCTCAGACAGCAGCGGTCTTTTCGATGGCGATGCGTCCACGGTAGTAGCCACACTCACCACAAACAGTGTGATAGAGATGCCATGAACCGCAGTTGGGGCAGAGGGCCAAGGTGGGAACTACAGCCTTGTCGTGGGTACGGCGTTTAGCTGTGCGTGTCTTTGATTGTTTGCGTTTAGGATGTGCCATGATCTATTTATTATTTTTTGTTTTCTTGATGAAATGTGAAAAATATCTTATTCTATCGGTTGTTCAGTCTTCCTTACTGTCTGTCGACAGATTTTTGAGAGCGTCCCAGCGCGAGTCGGTCTGCCGTGGTTCTTCGCCGGGAGAGTCCGGAGCAGAATCCATGGAATCCATCTCGTCGAGAAGCTGGTCGGTCAGTTCGGCGTCCTCGTCGTCGATCTTGGTGGCGCGATGCTTGCGGAGCAGGGCGCTCATTGCGCGGTTGCACTTGCCGAGCGGATGGACATGCTTAACCGGGATGGCCAGCGAGGCTGTGTCGAAAATCATGTACGACACGTTGAGATAGTTGTCGCTTTCAGGAATGATCAGAAGTTCGTCAGTCTCCGAATAGTCGTCACCATACTTGACAGCGATCTCATAAGTGGCCTCGATCGGCTGGATCAGATCGTCGAGACAGCGGTCGCAGATGAGGGTCACAGTTCCGGCCACTTTGAAAGCAAGATCGTAGATGTCATGCTTGTGGGTGACTGTGAGCTTCACCTGAAGATCGGCATCGTGTATGTCGGCGCTCTCCATATTGACAAAAAACTGCTTGCCCAAGTGATATTCAATTTCTTGAACTCCCTCAGGTATAGTTTTCAATGGAAGGCGGAATTCTGAAAATTTTCCCACGACAGTATTGATTGAAAAAACTGCGCAAAGGTAGTCAAAAAGTTTCAGAAATCAAAACGATAACTCCAAAAACCTTGCTTTTACCCTGCGACATAAGGTTATTTTACCATTTGAGGAGGCTAATTCAACGGTATAAAGTGACGTATCTCCTGTTTCGGCTTTAATTCTAAGCGCTTCGGACACTCACAGACTGTATATTCATTTGCACGACTCTTATCAATATCGGTATTGAGCAAAACACATCGTCACGACAGGAATGGACTTAGCCCGTTGAGTTAAATCCATTTATCAAAAATTTGTCAGGGATGAGAAGACTCGAACTTCCGCCCTCCACGTCCCGGACGTGGCGCGCTGCCAACTGTGCTACAATTTATAGTCGAACCGGGGTTGAAACTCAATTTTCCCTTTTGCCATTTTCTATCCATTGGTACCATTCTTCATCTGAAACCTCTTTTGTCACCACTAAATAAGAGGCGCTTTTTCCTATGGTCTTGGCATTGGATTCTAATTGGTTCAGCAGGTCGGGAATTGTCCAGCCATGTGCCTGTAGGTATCCTATTAATGGTAAGACATTGTTGAATTTCAACTCTTTGCCAGTGGAATCGCGCAGACAGTTTTCTTTATAGTTAAAGAAGCCGGAATTACCATGGACTTTTGAGTGTTCGTTTACCATGATGACATCGCCGCTGGTTGGATAGATGATGACAACGGAATAGATTGAGGGTTTCTCGGCATATGCGTACGCTATACCGGCAATTAGGAAAATGATTGCTAAAAATCTCTTCATAAGAAAGTTGTATAAAATGGGGATTTGCTTTAAAGGAATGTTCTATGGTATACAGTCGTTCATATTGTTCATCATATTTTATTCGAGCCTCAGTAGCACGTTTTCTCACGTCAGCCAGTGCGGCTTGCATGATAGCGTCCAACCGGTCATCGGTTGGATCTTCACCGCTCATAAATCTATATGAATCAGTTCCTGTTCGCTCATATTGTCCCGTATTTGTCTCGTTTATAACTGCAAATTTAACAGATATAACACTGAAATACAAATATATGTGCGATAAATTTTCAAATAAGAATTAAAGCACCCT
Organism: uncultured Bacteroidales bacterium; assembly: GCA_900544535.1. GTDB lineage: Bacteria > Bacteroidota > Bacteroidia > Bacteroidales > Muribaculaceae > Duncaniella. The sequence continues at coordinate 38,913 of UQVH01000024.1, forward strand.
GTCCCGTTTTTGTCCCAGCCAATTAAAGAAATTGCCCACAAGTCAATAGCTTGCAGGCAATTAATCCTATAAGAGTCGGGGTGAGAAGACTCGAACTTCCGACCTCCACGTCCCGAACGTGGCGCGCTGCCAACTGTGCTACACCCCGAACAAATGAAAATGCGTGTAACTTGGCATCTTTTTGCGAGCACAAAGGTAAGCATTTTCCAAATATCCACCAAAAAAAATTTCCTCTATCTGCCGAGATCCTAAAAATCACTTCAAAATCAGTTCAAAATCAGTCCAAAATGCCACACGCACCAAGGGGATCGACAACATCATCCGCATCACATCGGCCGACGACTGAGTGCTTGTCAAGTAGAGTCCGATAACAATAGTTAAACATCCCCTAAAACACTCTCCGGGTCAAACACTCCGGCAGAGACGGGCGTTGTAAGATTATCAGAGGTTCAACTCGCAATACTCACATAAAAACACACGACCCGACTATGGCTCCGATCGACAACCGCTCGCTTATATTATGGATGGGGATAATGCTCCTGGTAGTTCTCGTTTCAGCGACAGGAATGCTTCTCAACCGCTATCTGACTCATCGCGCACACCGCCGCGCCCTCGAAGAGTGGCGCCTTAAAGCAGTGACCGCAGAATGTCGAGTGAACGCAGGCGCCGCAGTGAAACATAGTGAATTGAAAAATATTCCAAGACCGCATCAAGGATAGCATTGCGCTCGGTGCGGTTGAAACGATAGCGGTCCATGTTGGCGAAAGTCATCCGCGAGAGGCGCCAGGCAAGCGCGGAGGCTTCGGGAGAAAGATAGTTGCGGTGGAGAGGGGCTGTAAGCCTCCATGCGCCGTCCTGCATGTCGAGCACACTTCCTTCTGTGTAAGTCGACACATCCGGCTCGATGCCGAGACGGCGTCCGAGATTATAAAGGAAACAGAGATGGAAATTGGCAGTGCGCCGGCTGTCGGCCACGTCAAGAATCCTCACAGAGGCTTCCAGAAAATCAAACATTCTCTCGTCCGGTCCGCCTCCGGGCAATACGGCAGAAAGAATTTCCGACAGAAACATCGCGACCATCTGTTTGAGCGGATCCCCATGGATCTCCGGCAGGGCCACCGCCTGAACAGCCTGACGCATCGGCAGAATCTCGCGTCCGGGCCTCGGATCACTCGCACATTCCACCACGGCCAAGGGCATCGTCAGCGCCCTCATGCGCGCCGCCGCCTTTCCTGCCCCGGCCGGAAGCGCAAAAGAAATGCGGCCCAGCTCCCGGCTGTAAGCCGCAAGAATCGTCTGCGTATCGCTGTATTTCGTCGTCTTCAGAGCAATAAAACGAAGATTCATCAGTCCTTATATATAATAGGTGTATATCCTCCCCCGCAGCCCATTGCACGGAATCAAGAATCGAGGAGGGTCGCATTATGATGCAAATGTAAGGAAATCCGCAGGCAATTCCTAAAAATTTCTTAAAAAGTTTGCAAGTGATGAAAAAACTCTCTAACTTTGCAATCGCTTTTGGGAAGGCCCATTCGTCTATCGGCTAGGACGCAAGATTTTCATTCTTGAAAGAGGAGTTC
>UQVH01000025.1 GCA_900544535.1 uncultured Bacteroidales bacterium
GGGTCGGGACAGTCTGACGACTGTCGGTGAGGTTGGTGAACGAGAGGTTTATTTCACGATCACTTTGCTTGTGCGGGTTGCGCCTGAGGCGAGGGTCTCGACTTTGATGAGGAGGCCTTTTGTGTTCTCGCTCACTGCGATGCCCTGAATGTTGTAGTAGACGGTCGATACGACTTCCTGATCGGCTGTGATGTCAGCGATGCCGCTTTCTGATTTGAATTCGGCTTTGACTTCTTCACCGAGACCACCCATTTCATTGGCGGCACGGACTGTGTAGACAGGAGCTTCGGCACGCGAAACGGCAGTGGCTTCGGCGGCATAAGCGGGTTCTTTAACGGTAGCTACCAGAGCGCCGTCTTTGAAGATGGCCCAGAATGCGGCATAATCGCTGTTGTCCCAAGTGAGACGGTTGTTTTCGTCGATGGTCACGTTGGTCGGCACGGGAGCCAGTTCGGCGATAAGAGCGGGGTCCCAGTTGTGGAAAGCCGAATAGTTGTCATAGCTGTAAGATTCGGCTTCGGCCTGAGTGAGTTCAGGGTCATTCTTATAGGAAGTGGCGAAAGTGGTTTTGCGCTTGCTGAGCGAAAGACGGGTACCGTCGGCCGACATTGAGTTGTATTCGGCAAAGCGTTTGGGGTAGCCGCCGCTCATTTCAGACCAACCTTCGTCCTTCGGCTGAACGGTCATTTTTGTGTCGATATAGACAGCTACCGGAGTGCCTTGTCCCCAAGGACGGCCGAGGGTGAATTTCTTGTTGAGACCGTCTTTTTCACCTATGATTTCACAATCCTTGAACACATAGCCGAACTGAGCACATACGGAGGGCACGGCTATATAACCGCCTTCGGCACAAACTTGAAGTTTGACACCATTGAAGAATACGTCGCCCTTGCCGCAGAGGAAGTCGGTCTTTCCGCGCATGACGCCGCCTTCAAAATAGTAGACACCGTTGTCGGCATTTCCGCAATAAGTGTCCTGATAGCCCCAGAGGGTTACGTTTTTGAGGATGGTGTGGTTAGAGTAGTCGCCCAAAGCTTCACCGCGGCCGGTATTGTCATTCATTCCGTTTTTGAGGGTGATGTCCTGGATGTATGTGTTGTCGGCACCTCTTTCAAGAGAAAGGGTAGTAACATTGTGGAGACCCTCGATGGGGTAGGAAGTACCTGAGGGGGTGGGATCCTTGACAAGGTTCCTGATGACGGTGGCGTCGCGGTCCTCGCCGATAATCGAGGTGTTGGCGGCGGAAAGGCGCGTGATAGGCGAGGGCATTTCGGCTGTGACTTGATTGCCATTGTTGTCAGTGCCGTTCTTGATGATAGTTTCGGTCTCGCTATAAGGCAGGTCATAGTTGCCTTTCTTGACGAAGATGATGAAACGCTTACTCTTGTTTTCGCGGTTGTTGGCTGCGGCGATGGCTTCTTTGAAAGTACCGTCGTCGGGTACGATGAAGTCATAGCCCTCGCCCTTCTCGACTGCGGGACGGGTCTTGGTGGTGAAAGCGATGGTTATGGCCTTGTCATAGAAATTGTCGGTGAGGTCGCTGACCGAAGAGGCGGGGAGAGTGAAAGTGTAGTCGGTAGAGTAGGCGAGGTTGCGGTAAGCGAAAGCCACCGATTTGCCGGTGACGGCGGGAGTGAGTGTCTTTCCGTCGAGTGTGGCGGTCACGCCTTCCTTGACTTTGATTTTTTCGTCGAAAGTAAGAACGATTTTACCGTTGACGGGAGCAGTCGTGCTGCCGTCTTCGGGGACGAACGAAAGAAGTTCGGGGGCCTTGCCGTCGTCAATCAACTTGGGAGTGCCGAAGATTGTGGTGGCGCCGATGGCCACACCGTCGTTGTTGCTTGTTGTCTGGAGTGCGGTGTCGGAGTTCTTGTCGGCTTTCCAGCGGATGTAGACGAGAGCCTGATTGTTGTATTTGGCGGGAAGATTGAAGTTATAAGGGTACCATTTCTTGGCGTCAACCAAAGTCACGCTTCCGAGTTCTTCCCAGATCTTGCCGTCGAGGGAAACTTCCACAACCTGACGCGATTTGGTGTTGTAGCTGAAAGCGAACGAGCCTTTGACGCGGAGGTCGGTAAAGGCTTCGGCATTGATTTCAGTCTGCCAGTAGTAGTCACCGAGGCCGGTTGTGCGCCAGTTGGTAGCGCCCGGAATACCGTCTTCATAACATCCGCCGGCAGCCTGAGTTGATTTGTCGAGCCAGCCGGAGAGTTCGCCGGCCTCGTTCTGGAGGTTGAGGGAAACATCCTCGTTGCCGGGAGCAGCGAAGTCAGCCACGCGGCTGCTGTTGCCTGAAACATAGAAGTCCCAGCCGGCTATGAAGTCAGTTGCGGCGAAATTAGCGGTAATGTTCTTATCGCCATCCATTACGACGGTGTAGGGGTTGAGGCTTTGGCCGTTGTCCCAGTTGGTGAAAGTATAGCCGTCGTTTTCGAGAGCGGTGAGGTTGACTTTGGTACCTTTTTCATACATGTTTTTGCCGTCGACAACGGTGGGAGCGGGAGAGGGCTGCACCATGTAGCTCTTAACACCGTCGGCGCAACCGTATTTCAGCTCGTAGGTGGTGAGAGCCTCGTAGTTGGCGGTGAGGGTAGTGGCTTTTTCAACTGTATAGGTGAAAGAAGCGGCGGTAGACACAACTTTGTTGTCGCTGTCGGTCCAGTTGACAAACTTGTAGCCGAAGTTCTTGGTGGTCGAGACCTTGATTTCGCTGCCTTTTTCATAAGCTTCGGCAACGGGATATACTTCGACATTGCCGGCGCCTTCGATGGATGTGGCGAGTTTTACCTCGAATTTCTCGACAGCCTCGACGGTGCCGTTAAGCATACCTTCGATTTTGATGTCGGCGTAGCAACCCTGTTTTTTGCCGTCGGCTGCGACTCCGTGTGTACAGCAGAGATAAAATCCGTCAGCCGAAGTAAGCTGCTGTTGCTGTGCTTCTGTCAGGGTGAACTCAAAGTGGTCGGCAAAGTCGGCCTGTGCTTCGGAACCGACAGGCGAGAATTTGTCTTCGGCCTGAGTCTTGTTTATTCTATGGCCGGTGAAAGTGCCGAGTGTCACGATGGTACCGTCGGAAAGTTCGGCGGTGACAGTCATGCCGTTTTTGGCGTCAGTACCCGCGCGGGCAATCATGCCGCTCAGCTTGGTCGGGGTGAAAGTAAGGCCTTTGACGGGTTTCACCATCCATTTGATTTTGTCGGAAGCTCCGGTGGCAGGATTGATTTTCAGATAGGTGACACCGTTCTGCTTGCTGGCCTCGGTGCCTTTCACCGTACCGCCGAGTTCGACGTTTATAAATGAAAAGGCGTCTTCCGGAGAGGCTGTGTAGTCGGTGGCATAAGTATTGGCGTCGTTGAACGGCCAGTTGATTGTGGCCGGTTCGTTGTTGTAGGTTTTTCCGGCGGTTTCGGCTACGGGAAGCACGACCTGAACATAGCGCAGGTAGCGGATGTCTTTTCCGGCTACGATGTCGACGGTCTCGACATTGCCGGCGATGGTGAACGACGGAGTCTTGGAGGTGGGAAGAGTCTGGCCGTCGATTGTGGTGACGGGTGTTGTCTTGTTTGCTTCCTCAAAAGATTCAAAGGAAACAATGGCGCCCTTGCAGGCGGGAACGGTTAAGGTTGTGCCCTCGTTGACCTGAGTCCAGTCGACATTGCTGCCTGAGTTGAACTTGCCGGGTGAGGTCGAGATGGGGAGCTTTACGTCGATGGTCTCTGTCCCGATTTTGGCCTGGGCAACCATAAAGACGCCGGTATGGCCTTGCCATGCCACGAGCGGGCATCCCTGGTCGCGGCGGAAGTTCCATTTGATTGTCAGGGGCTCGGTGCGGTCGGCGAGGCTCACGGTGTTGATAACGAAACGCGGGGTGAGGGTTATATCACCGCTGACAGTGACGATTTCACCGATTTCGTAGTTCTTAGTGCCGTCAGTCCAGCCCACGAGGGTCTTGCCTTCCTGATAGATGGTGTAGTTTGCCGGGATAGTGAAAGTCTTGCCGATTTCCACCTTTTCGGCGGCAGGCGCTTGGCCTGCACCGGCATATTCTCCTAAGTCAAAGCTGACGGTTGCATCGTTCACGATTTCAGAGGGATCGACAGCCTCTACGGCGATGTAGGGGACATATGAGCCGCCGGAGATTGTGAGGGTTGTGGCATCGCCTTTGTAGAGTGTCGATGCAATGTTTTCTTCGGGTGTCTTGTTGTTCCAGCAACCGACTTTGGTGTTGAAAGTAGCGACTGTTTCAGAAGCGGCGTTCTTGACAGTCACGTCACCGCCCCATGCACAACATCCGAAAGTGATTTTCACGGGACCGTCGACTTTGACTGTCGAGGAGAAATTCTGCCATCCGTGCTGGGTGGAATGGAACTTGCCGTTAAGCACTATTGCTGCGGAGGCATCGGTTGCATCGACACGCGAGACGGAGCCGTCAGTACCTACCGTAAATCCGATTGACAGGCTTGGCTGATTTTGAGCCGGCATTTCTTCTGCCGTCAGATAATTGCCATTGGTCAGATCGATCTTGATGTCCTTGAACTCGGCATTTGCGTGGAACCCTCCAAGCAGACATGCCAGAACAAGAGCCATACTCTTGAATCTTTTAATCATGGTGTAGAATTAAATGATAGAATGAATTGGTATATTAATTAATGTGGAAAATATTGGCTTATAAATAAATAGTTTAAGGTGGCAGATGCTTTGTAAGTACGAAAGTATCATGGTATAAGAGAGGAGAAGGCGGGGGCCTGACGTTTGGCCGATTTGGCACAAAGTTACGACTTTTCTTGCCGATTGTCAACAGTTTGGACCGAATTTTTTCGGGTGAAAAATTTTTTACCTCTCTCCGTATTATCGCACTAAAACGCCATGTCGGCTGTATTAACTTTGCGATGTGATTCAACAAAATTCCAAACATGCACACATTATCCGCTATGAAAACAACACATCCCCTTCCCCTGAGTTTCCCGATCGACACATTGCGCTCCGATAATTCGGTAGAGGTCTGCCACAATCTGCGTCCGGCACACGGCAACACCGTTCTGGTGCCGACAGGCACCCCGCGGACCATGACTGACGCGGCTCCGCCGGGTTCGCGCCTGCTTCCCGGCGGCGCTTTCCGCGACGCCGATGGCACACTGACCCTCTTTTTTGACGACGGCGAGGGACTGCTGTGTCTTGACGGAGAGGAAATCTACCGCCCCGAAGGTGCCTCCGGGTCGCCACGCTGCGCGGTCACGCTCGGCGACCGCCTGATAGTGTTTTGCGGCGAGGGGGAAGCGCCGCTGATACTCAGCCGCGGCACTGACGGACGATGGAAAGCCCGCAGTGCCGCCGAGCTGCTTCCGCCGCTGACGGTCGGGCGCGAGGACCGCGGACTGATCTCGGTTTCTGTCGACGCGATGAAACTGCGCGGTTCCTACTCCTCGCGTTCGACGAGTCTGACGGCGACCGATCTGTCGTCTGTGCGCAAGACGGTCACCGAGGCCTATCTTGCCGTCGGCGACCGCGCGGTGGGACGGCGTGTGTTTTTCCAGCCCGTCATCGTCCGTTACCGTCTCCGCGGGGCCGACGGATCAGTGCTATACACATCGGCTCCGGTGCTCATCGGGCCTGACAGTGGCGTGCAGCTGACAGGATTCTCCTTCAGTCTCAGTGGAGACGGCTTCAAAGAAACCGGGGCCACGACCGTGAGCGCACGGGCTTTCAGTCTGCGTCTGAGCGGACGGCTCGACGGCATTTGGGCGTCCCTGGTAAGCAGCGTTGAGCTTCAGGCGAGTCCGCAGCTTCACCCGCTTGAAGAGAGCCTCCACGCCTCACACTCGCTCGGAGCGTTCACGGCCACGTCGGCTGTGCTGTCGGTGCGTCTGCCCGGCGCTCCTGGCGCCGGAACCGCTCCCGCTGCACCGGGGACTCTCCTGGCCTCGCAGGTCGGTGCCATCCTCGCGCGGCTCGACAGCGGCGCCCTCGAAACAGTCGGATCGGCCCGTTTCGACGCCGCCACCGGCGAGTGGGAGGGGCCGGACTCTCCGTGGTATGCCGACCGGCGCGACTGCCGCGACGAGCTGAAAGCCCTCCGCGCCGTCATGTCGGCCCCGGTCAGCCGCCCGACTGCTGGCGTCGCGGCCATGCGGGCACTGAGTGCTCCCCACGTGCTGAGTGCCGCCGTGGCCGGAGTGAGCGGCGATCTTATTGCCTTGTGCGGACTTTCGGCCAAGCGTTTCAGCGGTCCGTTGCCTCAGGAGTTAGCTGTGGAACTGATACAAGGGCAGGGCGGGGGAGAGCCTGTGGCGGTGAAAGTGGTGTTTGCTGACGGATCTTCGGTGGTGCGCGACGGCGTGGGACTTCCGACGGTCAGCCGCCTCTCGCCACTGCTGACCTATCCATCGCCCGATGCGGTCGAGATGAGGATCTACTGCGGCACATCGGCGCTGAAAGTGAGCCTGCGGCCCGATCCTTCAGGCACGATGGCCTACTGGCTCCACCCGTCCGGCGCACCCGTAGGGCTGACTGAATCGCTCCCGGCCTTTGTGCTTCCGGCAGCCTCGCCTGCCGCGGTCAGCTTTCCGGGGACGATCGCCGTCAGCTCTCCTGCCGCGCCGCTCACGCCTTTGGCCGTTGTCGGGAGCGCCGGAGCCGCCCCTGTGGCTGTAACTGCGGCGGCGGGGAGTCCGTCCGGTTGGGATTCGGGAAGCGGACGCTTCTATCTCTTCGGACCGTCGGGCATACAGACCCTCACCGTCAGTGCGGCGCGCAACCGTCTGACTGTGCGCACCATCGACCGCCGTCCCGTCCTCTTCGCGGGTGCTGTCTGCGAGACCGGATCATCGGTAGCCGCCCTGGCCGGAGGCGATCTTGTCACAGTGGCCTCGCAGCGTGTGACCACCGTGATCCCCTCGGCCGGAGCCTCGCTCTTAGGCTATGCGGGAGCGCGGAATGAACTGTGGTGCTTTCCCACCGATAAGAGCGGCAGTGCAGAAGTAACCTCGCCCGACGGCCGCGTGCACTTCACCCGCTCGGCGCCTTCTGCCGACTCGGTGCTGAGTGTGCCTCCCGGACTGTGGGCCGCTGACGGACAGGGCCGTGTGTTTGATCTTGTCGACGAGCAGGACGCAGAGACCGAGATCGCCTACCGGGCATCTGTCAGGGTCGCTGAGTCCGACCGCCGCGCCGGGCGCCGGATATTCGTGCTCCCTTTCAGAGGCGAAGCGTCAGCCGGAACTATCGAACTCCGTGCCGACAACGGCTGCATCGAGCATTCCGGCCTGCTCGCGAAATATGAAATCGGCGGACTTTTCACCCACCTGCCTCCGATAGTCGTCATGGCGCCGCACAGTCATCGCTTCTCCCTCCGCCTCACCGCAACCGTCCGCCCTGACACTTTCAGGCTCGACGGCAAAACCTGAGCAGGACCAAGGGCAGTCGGCGAAATTGGCGAAATTAGCCAAATTGGTCTAATTGGACCAATTGGCCTAATTAGACCAATTAGACTAATTTCCCAGCCCTCCCAAAACTCTTAAATCTCCCAGCCCTCCCAACTCTCTCAACCCTCCCAATTTTCCCTCCAATGAAAGAAATCCTCCTTGAAAACGCCCGGCGCAATGCCGCCCTGGCTGTCGAACCTGATCCTATTGCCGGAGATCCGGCCGATCCCTCGCGCGCACCCTTCACCTTCAACGGCAAAACCTACTGGCTACCCGCCGAGATGCTCGACGACCCCAAGCTACGCCTTGTAGCCACCGACCATGACTTCGCCCGTCTCCGTTTCAGATATGATTTCCCCTTCTGGGCCGCCACCTGCGTGGTGATCACCGACAAGATCACCTCACGCGACATCCCCTTCCGCCTCAACCGCCCGCAGCGACGCCTCACGGCCATCCTCGAAGCCGAGCGCCGCGCCGGACGCCCCCTGCGTCTCATCATGCTCAAAGCGCGCCAGTGGGGCGGCTCGACCCTCATTCAGATCTATTTCGCCTGGATTCAGATCATCCACTGCCGCGGCTGGAACTCCCTGATCTGCGCCCACGTCAAGGACACGTCGGCCACCATCCGCGGCATGTATTCCAAACTTCTCTCCCGCTATCCCGAAGAGTACTGGGAGGAGGATCAGAAGCCCGAATTCCGCCCCTTCGAACGCATGACCAACACCCGCGTCATTCCGGGACGCGAGTGCAGGGTGACCGTCTGCTCAAGCGAGAACCAGGAGGCGACGCGCGGTCAGGACTATGCCCTGGCGCATCTCAGCGAGGTTGCTTTCTGGAAAGACTCGCCCCTCCACAATCCCGCCGACCTGCTGCGGTCGGTCGCGTCGGGCATCGCCTCCAAACCTCTCTCGTTCATCGCCATGGAGAGTACGGCCAACGGCACCGGCAACTTCTTCCACCGCGAGTGGATGCGCGCCAACACGCCGGGCCGCAGCGATAAAATTCCCTTCTTTGTCCCCTGGAACGAAATCGGCATCAACCGCTCGGAAGTCACCGACCCGCAGGAGCTTTGGGACTCCCTCGATTCCTACGAGCGCGAACTCTGGGAACGCCACGGCTGCACGCTGGAGGCTATAAAATGGTATCACGACAAGCGGCTCGGTTTCCCCGATCACCGCTCGATGAAAGCCGAATATCCCACGGTGGCCGCCGAGGCTTTCGAATCGACCTCGCGCGGAGTTTTCGATCCGGCCGATGTCGAACGCCTGCGCGAAGGCTGCGATGAAGAGGGGACCAGAGGTGAAGTGGTGCTCTCGGATCAGGGTGATGTAGGTCGTCCGGGAGGCGTGCCGCGCTTCAGCCCGTCGCCGAGAGGTGAGTTCGTGCGCTGGAAGGAACCGCGCAAAGGCGGCACCTACATTGTCTGTGTCGACATCGGCGGCCGTTCCCGTGGCTCGGATTTCTCTGTGGTCTCGGTGCTCGACCGCCACACCGACACGAATGGGCGTCCCGAAATCGTCGGAGAGTGGCGCGGACATATCGATCATGACCTTCTCGCCCGCAAGGCTTCGGCGATCGGGCGCTATTACAACAACGCCATGCTTGTCATCGAGAGCAATTCATGGGAAAGTTCCTCGGAGGGATGCGGGCGCTATATCTTCGACACCCTCATGGGTTCCTATCCCTATCTCTACTGCCGCAACAGCGAGACGGGGCAGCGCCTGCCAGGCTTTCATGTCAATGTACGCACCAAAGCGGCCCTGATAGCCAATCTTGTCGCCTATGTGCGCGACGGTTCCTATATCGAGCGCTCCCAGGTGGCTTGCGACGAACTGATGCAGTATGAGACCCTCCCCGACGGCGGTTACGCGGCCATGCGCGGCTGTCACGACGATGTGCTGATGACCCGCGCCATCTCGCTATACATCCACGCCACCACCCGCACCTCCGCTCCCCTGCGCTTCACCCGCGAGGACCTCAACACAATCCTGCGCTACTGCATCCGCTGACCGGCAAAAAAGAAACCGAGACTGCCCTTCACGGACGGCCTCGGTTTTTTTCCTGACAAAATCTGAAAAAATCTCCGGTTTTATTATTTGCCGGCAGCAATTGATTCTTTGCGGAATTGTTTCAGAAGTTTTTCGATTTCAAGAGATACCTTGCGGGCACGGGCACCGGCAGCTTTGTTGCCGTTCTCGACCTGAGCCTGTGCATCTTTTGCAAAAGCTTCAAAGTTGGAAGCAAGCTGTTCAACGAGATTTTTCATTGCGATGAGTTTGAGGTTAAAGATTAATAGATGCTTAGAGTAAGAGGGAGACGGAAAGTGTTGGCTTGCCAGTGTGTCCTATTGCTCATGCTGCAAATATACGTACAAAAAAGTTATATATCCAAGAATTTTGTTAATTTTTATTCCATAAATCCCCGATTTTCCATACTTTTCCCCTTTTTTGATCCTTTTTCCTCGCTTTTTTCATAACTTTGAAGTGGTTTTTAAAGAAAAAAGCAGCTTCCGTTCAGGAACCCCTCAGACTGAAAGAAATGATTGATTTCAATAAATTCACGCTTCCCAATGGTTTGCGTGTCATCCACAACTACGATCCCTCGACGGCGATGGTCGCCGTCAACATCCTTTATAACGTGGGCTCACGTGACGAAAGCGCCTCGATGACCGGACTGGCCCACCTGTTCGAACATCTGATGTTCGGCGGTTCGGTCAATATCCCCGACTTCGATGCCGAGATGGAGCGTGCCGGAGGCGTGGACAATGCCTGGACTTCTAACGATTTTACGAATTTCTATGACGTGGCCCCCGCACGGAATTTCGAGACTCTTCTCTGGCTCGAAAGCGACCGGATGCTCGGTCTCGCCTTCTCGCCGAAAGCTCTTGACGTGCAGCGCCATGTGGTCATCGAGGAGTTTAAGGAAACCCATCTCAACCGTCCTTACGGCGATCTCTACCATCTGCTGCGCGGGCTGGTCTACAAGTCGCATCCTTACCGCTTCCCTACGATCGGAAAGGAGCCTTCCCATATCGAGAAGGTCACCGACACCGATGTCCGTGAGTTTTTCTACTCCCACTATGCTCCGAACAATGCCGTGCTCGCCGTCAGCGGCAACGTCACTCTTCAGCAGATCCGTGAGAGTGTGGAGCGCTGGTTCGGGCCGATCCCCGCGAGGGAAATTGCCCCCCGGACTTATCACCCGGAGCCTCCGGTCGATTCTCCCCGCGAACTCGAAGTCCGCGGTCAGGTGCCGCAGACCTGCGTGGTCGTGGCCTATCCCATGCCCGGTTACGGCGAGCCCGGCTATATCGAGTGTGATCTTATCACCGACATCCTCGCATCGGGGCGCTCGTCGAGATTCTACCGGCGCCTCGTGCTTGGAAGCGAGCTTTTTGCTTCGGCCGACGCCATGATCATCGGCAGTGAGGAGCCGGGTATGCTCATGCTCCAGGCCCGTCTGACCGACAATTCCGAAGAGGCCGCCCGCACCGCTGTGGCGCGCCTTCAGGAGGAGGCTTCGTGTCTGTGCTACCACGCCGCGCGCCGCGACCGCCTGTCGTATGCTCACTCCGAGGCCCGTCCCGACGGAGTGAGTCCCTTTGAGGTCGAGCGCGCCATTAACCGCTTTGCCAGTGATTTCACATTCTCTTCGCTGAGCTATCTCCAGCGGGCCCAAGCTCTCGCAATGGCCGAGATGCACGGCGAGGACATTAATGATATTGTACCGGCCTATCGCCGCGTGACCACATCTTCGGTCGTGGCCACCGCGCGCCGCGTCCTCGACCCGCGCCATGCCTGTACTCTGATCTATCGTCCGGAAAATGACTGACACCCGGATGGAAAATTCGCGTCCCGTTTCCGCCGCCCCTCTGGTGTCGGTAATCCTCCTTTCCTACAATCAGGAGGATTCCGTCGGTGCGGCCATTGAATCGGTTCTTGCTCAGGACTGTCCCTTCCCGTTTGAACTGATCATCGGCGACGATGCCTCGGCCGACTCCACCCGTGCCGTCTGCGAACGCTATGCCGCCGCCCGTCCTGATGTCGTGAGACTCATGCCCGCGGCGCCCAACAAGGGGGTGGTCAGGAATTATTTCGACTGTTTCAGTCATTGCCGCGGCCGCTATGTCACCGACTGTGCCGGCGACGATCGCTGGTCCGATCCCTCAAAACTCCGGGCGATGGCCGCGCTCCTTGAGGCTGATCCTTCGGTCAATGTGGTCTTTTCTGACTGGGAAATCCTCGACGAGTCGACAGGGCACCGCTCACGCCGCTCCGACTCCCCTGATTTTCCTCCGGTTGGCGATGCCTGCCGTGATGATGCCCCTCTCCGTGTCGGCGGCCGTCGGCTTTTGCGCATGATCCTTGACCACACCGCCGACCTGCCTTACAACCTCTCGGCCTCGCTTTTCCGTCGCGAAGTCGTGCAAAAAGTCCTTGATGAGGCTCCGCTGATGGTCTGCAATCCCGATTTCGGCTGTGAGGATCTTCCTGTGATGGCTGCTCTTGCCGCTGCGGGCGATGCCTGCTATTATCCGCGTCCCACTCTATGCTACCGTATCGTTCCGGACTCTCTGACCCACACCGCCGATCCTGCAAAACTTCTGCGTTTCCACTCCAAAAGCCTCCATGCGGCCGCCGTGCTGACGGAGTTCTACGGCCTGCCGCAGTCCGAAGTCTCGCACATGTTCCGCAAGAAGGCGGCTTTTCTTGTCGCGCTTGCTTTTGACTCGCTCGATCCTGAGAGCGTACGCCTTGTGCGCTCTGTCCTGGCTGAATGGACTCTTCCTCTTCCCGCAGCGTCGCGCCTGCGGCTGTCGCTCGCCGGAAGCCCGTTTTTGTGGCGTATCGCTCTCGGCGTGAAGAAAATGTTGTGTCAAATGCTAAAAAATATTAAATGAATTCACATCGCGCTTGGCTTTAGTGTCTTTGATTTGTGGATTTTTACAATTTTTACTAACTTTGCACTCAGAAAGTCACGGAGGAGGCCACGAGCTTCCTCCATTGTTTTTATAAGTGCGGAAACCTCACTCATGAAAATACGGACAACCTCTTAAGATTGACAGAAAATGATTGATAAGAACGAAGTCCGCCGTCTGGTGGAAGAAGCCATCGCCGGTACCGACGCTTTTGTTGTCGACGTGACCGTTTCGGCTGCAAACGATATTGTGGTGGAGCTGGACAGCGCCACCGGGATTGATCTCGACTTCTGCGCGGATCTCAACCGCAGCCTCAACGAGAAACTTGACCGCGACGCCGAGGATTACAGCCTCGAAGTCGGCACCGCCTCCCTGACCGCTCCCTTTAAGGTGAAAGGCCAGTATGAGAAGAATCTCGGCAACGAGGTCGAGGTGCTTACCCGCGACGGCAAGAAACTCAAAGGTATCCTGACCGATGTCACCGACAGCGATTTCACCGTCGAGGTCACCCGCAAGGTCAAGGAGCCGGGAGCCAAGCGCCCCGTCATGGTGGCCGAGCCGCTCGTCATTCCTATGGAGCAGGCAAAGCAGGTCTGCTACGTGATCGACTTTAAGTAATCGGAAAAAATAAATCAAAGATATATCATAAAACTTATATGGCAAGAAAAGAAGAAGCTCCCAACATGGTGGAGCGTTTCGCCGAATTCAAGGAACTGAAAAATATCGACAAGACCACTATGATCAGTGTTCTTGAAGAGTCATTTCGCAACGTGCTCGCCAAGATGTTTGGCACTGACGAGAATCTCGACGTCATCATGAACCCCGACAAGGGCGACGTGCAGATCTTCCAGAATCTCGAAGTCGTGCCCGACGGCGAAGTCACCAACCCCAACCTCCAGATCTCGCTCACCGACGCCCGTGCCGACGACGATCCCGATGTGGAGATCGGCGAGGAGCACACCAAGGAAATCTTCTTTGCCGACTTCGGACGCCGCGCCATCCTCAACCTCCGTCAGACTCTCCAGTCGAAGATCCTCGACCTCCAGAAAGAGGCTATCTACACCAAGTTCAAGGAACTCGAAGGCCAGCTCGTTTCCGGCGAAGTCTATCAGACATGGTCGCGCGAGACCCTTCTGCTCGACGATGAGAAGAACGAACTCCTCCTTCCGAAGAGCGAGTCTATCCCCGGCGACTTCTTCCGCAAGGGCGAGAATGTGCTTGCTGTCATCGCCAACGTCGACAACAAGAACAACAATCCCAAGATCACCGTATCGCGTACCAACGAAACCTTCCTCCGCCGTCTCTTCGAGCGCGAAGTGCCTGAGATCGTCGACGGTCTGATCAACATCCGCGCCGTGGCCCGCATCCCCGGAGAGCGCGCCAAGATCGCCGTCGAGAGCTTCGATGACCGCATCGACCCCGTAGGTGCCTGTGTAGGTGTCAAGGGTTCGCGTATCCACGGCATCGTCCGCGAGCTTCGCAACGAGAACATCGACGTCATCAACTACACCTCGAATCCTCAGCTCTTCATCCAGCGCGCCCTCAGCCCCGCAAAGATTTCGAGCATCCACCTCGACGAGGAAGAGAAGAAAGCCGAAGTCTTCCTCCATCCTGAGGAAGTGTCTCTCGCCATCGGTAAAGGCGGTCTCAACATCAAGCTCGCCTCGATGCTGACCGGCTATGTCATCGACGTTTACCGCGATACCCCCGAAGAGATCGACGAGGACATCTACCTCGACGAATTCAAGGACGAGATTGACGGTTGGGTCATCGACGCGCTTAAGGACATGGGCTGCATCACCGCCAAGAGCGTCCTCCGCACTCCGCGTCAGGAACTCATCGACAAGGCCGACCTGGAGGAAGACACTGTCGACAACGTCATCCGCATCCTCAGTGCCGAATTCGAGGAAGATGCTCCCGCCGGCACTCCTGCCGCTGAAGCTCCCGCTCAGGAAGCTCCTGCTGCCGATGAACCCACAGCTGACGCCGCTCCCGCAGGAGAAGCCGAGTAACATATCCCGGTTCCCTATGCGTCCCGATCCTCTCCGCCTCACTAAAAATTGTAACACCAATCTCTCAATATGCCGAGAATAAAAATAAGTCAAGCCGCTAAAGAATTCAACGTCACTATCCAGTCGTTAGCTGACCAGTTGAGCAAAAAGGGTATCACGATTGATGCCTCGAATCCTAACACCCGACTGGATGAGAGTGCCTATGATATTCTGGTCGAGGCTTTCCAGCCTGACCGCAAGGAGCGCGAGCGTATCGACCGCCTCCGCCAGGAGAAAGAAAAAAAGGAAAAATCATCTGCCGCTCCTTCATCACAGCCGGCACAAGTGTCCGAAGCTGAAGCAGCACCCGCTGTTTCGCAGGGCCCGCGTGTCATTGGCAAGATAGAGCTTGACAAAAACAACAATCCGGTGCCTGCCGCTCCCGCCAAGCCCGCGAAGTCCGAAGCCGCTCCCAAGCCTGAACCCGCTCCCGCGCCGAAGGCTGCCGAACCGGTTGGGACTCCGGAAACTCCTAAGGCGCAGGCTCCGCAGCCGCGCGTGGAACCGGAGACCGTAAAGGCCGTTCCGGAAGCTCCGAAGGCTGCCGAACCGGCTAAGTCCGAAGCCAAGGAAGAGGTCAAGGCCGCAGTTCCAGCTCCTGAAGCACCCAAAGCACCGGTCCCCGTATCAGAGGCTCCCAAAGCCGCTCCTGCCGCACCTAAGGCTGCCGCAGTGCCTGCCAAGGCTGCCGCACCTGCCGCCGAGGCGCCGAAGGCTGAGTCTAAGGTTCAGGCTCCGAAAGCCCCGGAGGCAGCTAAACCCAAGGCTCCGAAACAGGATCTTCCCGAAGCTCAGGCTTCAAAGCCCCAGGCACCGAAGACCGCCGAGACTCCGAAGGCCGAACAGCCCAAGTCTGAACCAGCGCCTGAAAAAGCCGCTGACGACGAAGTCTTCCGCTATAAGTCTGACGCTCAGGTCGTGGCTCCCAAAGTCGTGGGCCACATCGACCTTGCCGCACTCAACCAGTCGACACGTCCCAAAAAGAAATCCAAGGAGGAACGCCGCAGCGAGCGCATCAAAGGCGCTGCCGGAGGTGCTTCATCCCAGAGCGGTGACCGCAAGAAGCGTCGTCGCATCGGCGGCAAGGTTGACATTGAGAAGGCTGCCAGCCAGGGTGATGCCGGCAGCGGCCGTGGCTCCAAGGAAAACCGTGGCGGAGGCGAGCGCAGTGAGCGCGGTGAACGTGAGCGCGGCCGCGGCCGTGAGCGCGATCGCGAACGCAGCAAGCGTTCGGTCCACACCGAAGTCAATGAGGAGGACGTTCAGAAGCAGGTACGCGAGACTCTCGCCCGCCTGACCTCCAAGGACAAGAATCAGAAGAAGGGCGCCAAGTGGCGTAAGGAAAAGCGTGAGGCTGTGGCCCACCGCGCATCCGAAGCCGCCGCTGAGGCAGCAGCAGAAAGCAAGGTGCTCAAGCTCACAGAGTTTGTGACTGCCAACGACCTTGCTGTCATGATGGATGTCCCCATCAATAACGTCATTGCCACCTGTATGAACCTCGGTGTGATGGTGTCCATCAACCAGCGTCTCGATGCTGAAACCATCAACATCGTCGCTGAGGAATTCGGCTATCAGACGGAATATGTTTCGGCTGAAGTGGTCGAGGCCATTCATCAGGAAGAGGATACCGAAGATGAGCTCGTCACCCGTCCGCCGATCGTGACCGTCATGGGCCACGTCGACCATGGCAAGACTTCGCTCCTCGACTACATCCGCAACGCCAACGTGATCGCCGGCGAAGCCGGTGGCATCACCCAGCATATCGGCGCCTACAACGTGAAGCTTTCCGACGGACGCCACATCACCTTCCTCGACACTCCGGGCCACGAGGCATTCACCGCCATGCGTGCCCGCGGTGCGAAAGTGACCGACCTCTGTATCATCATCGTCGCCGCTGACGACAACGTCATGCCGCAGACAGTCGAAGCCATCAACCATGCATCCGCAGCCGGTGTGCCTATCGTCTTCGCCATCAACAAGATCGACAAGCCCGCAGCCAACCCCGACAAGATCAAGGAAGAACTTGCCCAGATGAACTACCTCGTGGAGGAATGGGGCGGCAAATACCAGTCGCAGGACATCTCCGCCAAGAAGGGCATCGGTGTCGAGGACCTCATGGAAAAGGTGCTTCTCGAAGCCGAACTTCTCGACCTCAAGGCCAACCCCAACCGCCGCGCCACCGGTTCGATCATCGAATCGTCGCTCGACAAGGGCCGCGGATACGTGGCCACAGTGCTTGTGCAGAACGGTACACTCCGCGTCGGCGACATCATCCTCGCCGGTACCCACTTCGGCCGCGTGAAGGCTATGTTCAACGAACGTAATCAGCGCATCACCGAGGCCGGTCCGGCGGAACCTACCCTCATCCTCGGTCTCAACGGCGCTCCTACCGCCGGCGACACATTCAACGTGATGGAGACCGAACAGGAAGCCCGCGAAATCGCCACCAAGCGCGAACAGCTCCAGCGCGAACTCGGTCTGCGCACATCCAAGCGCACCACTCTCGAAGAGATCGGACGCCGCCGTGCCATCGGAAACTTCCACGAGCTCAACATCATCGTCAAGGGCGACGTCGACGGCTCGATCGAAGCTCTTTCCGACTCGCTCATCAAGCTTTCGACCGAGGAAGTCAAGGTCAACGTGCTCCACAAGGCCGTCGGTGCCATCTCCGAAAGCGATGTCACTCTCGCCGCCGCATCCGATGCCATCATCATCGGCTTCCAGGTGCGTCCCTCGCAGGCCGCCCGCCGTGCCGCCGAGCGTGACGGTGTCGAGATCCGCCTCTACTCGGTCATCTATCAGGCCATCGAGGAGGTCAAGGACGCTATGGAAGGCATGCTTGCTCCCGAAATCAAGGAAGAGGTCATCGGTACAGCCGAAGTGCTCCAGACATTCCACATCTCGAAGGTCGGCACCATTGCCGGCGCCATTGTCCGCGAGGGCCGCATCAAGCGCAGCTGCAAGGTGCGCCTGATCCGCGACGGCATCGTGCGCTACACCGGCGAACTCGGTTCGCTCAAGCGCATGAAGGACGATGTCAAGGAAGTCACCTCAGGCTACGACTGCGGTCTCTCAATCGCCGGATACAACGACATTCAGGAAGGCGACCTTATCGAAGCCTACGAAGAAGTCGAGGTTAAGAAAACCCTCTGATCAGGCTCGCTGCCCGATCATGGTCAAGGGATAAAGTGCCGTTCATGACCTGCAATATCCACATCAACATAGGCTCAAACAGCGGCTGCCGCCACGCTCTTATCGAGCGCGCGGCAGCCGCCGTTGCTTCGGCCGCGGGAGGCCCCGTGAGCCGTTCGGCCGTCATCGAGACGGAACCATGGGGCTTCGACTCGCCCAACGCTTTCCTGAACCTCGGACTGATGGTGGAGCGCGAGCTGCCTCCGGCGACCGATATGCGGGCTTTCGCCCTCACCTTGCTCCGGCGTCTTCGCGCGATCGAGCGGGGCATCGACCCCTCGCCCCACCGCGACGCCTCCGGAGGCTACATAGACCGCGCGATAGACATAGACCTGATTGCTGTCGGCGACCTGGTGATGGAGACTCCCGAACTCACCCTTCCGCATCCGCGCATGCACGAGCGCGAGTTCGTCCTGCGCCCGCTGGCTGAACTCGACCCCCTCTGGCGCCACCCCCTCCTCGGCCTCACGGGTTCCGAATTGCTTTCCAAATTGAAATAACTTCTTAAATGACAATACGATTCAATGGCTGACAGCGGATTGAAACAAAAGACGGCGAAGGGACTTCTGTGGGGAGGGATAGGCAGCGGCTCGATGCAGCTGCTCAATCTTTTCTTCGGTATCTTTCTGTCGCGTCTGCTCTCTCCGGCGGACTACGGTGTCGTCGGTGCTCTCACCATCTTCTCCGCCATGGCCGGGCTTTTTGCCGAGAGCGGTTTCACGCTCGCCATAGTCAACAAGAAGACCATCAGTCATGACGACTATAACGCGGTTTTCTGGTTCAATATCGTGGCCGGACTGGTGCTCTACGGTCTGCTCTTCGCCCTCGCGCCGCTGATCGCCGCCTTTTACCATCAGCCCGAAATGGTGCCGCTCGCCCGTTTCCTCTTCCTCGGCTTTCTCTTCGGAGCCATCGCCACAGCCCCGTCGGCTTACTTTTTCCGCAATCTCAACGTCAAGCTGCGCAGTCAGATACAGATCTGCGCCATTCTGCTCTCAGGCATTGTCGGCGTCTGCTGCGCTGCCTCAGGCTGCGGATACTGGGGCATAGCCGCGCAGACGGTGACCTATTCGGGGTGCAACTGCCTGATGCTGTGGGCGCGCTCTCCGTGGAGACCGACGCTCTCGTTCCGTATGGCCCCGCTGCGCGAGATGCTGCCGTTCAGCACCAAGCAGTTAGTGACCTCGCTTTTCACTCATATCAACAACAACTTTTTTTCCGTGCTCCTGGGGCGCTTCTACGGCATGAAGCCCACCGGCTACTACACCCAGGGCAGCAAGTGGACCACCATGGGCTATACGACCATATCGGGAATGCTCAATAGCGTCGCCCAGCCGGTGTTCCGTGAGGCTTCGGAGGACAGCGAGCGCCTCTGCCGGGTGTTCATGAAGATGCTGCGCTTCACTTCCTTCGTCTGCTTTCCGGCCATGTTCGGACTGGCGATCGTGGCGAGAGAGCTGATCGTGCTGACAGTTACGGCAAAGTGGCTCCCATGTGTGCCTGTGATGCAGATTCTCTGCGTGTGGGGCGCGTTCATGCCGGTTGCAACCCTCTACGGCAATCTTTTCAACAGTATCGGACGCCCCAATATATATATGTGGAACACGATCGCGCTGGGTCTCATGCAGCTTGTGTGCGTGTTGCTGAGCTATCCTTACGGCCTTGAAGTGATGCTTGAAGTCTATGCCGGCATCAATGTGGCATGGCTCTTCGTGTGGCACTATTTCGCCCGCAAGCATATCGGACTTAGCCTTGCGGGAGTGCTTAAAAGCATGATGCCATATATTGCCGTGTCGCTCCTGGTGATGGCGGCTACCGTTGCGGCTACGTCGCGGATCACCGACCCGCTGCTCTCGCTTCCGGCCAAAATCCTCATGGCCGCCGCCCTCTACGGCCTGCTGATGTGGCGCCTGAAATCGGTTGTGTTCCGCGAAAGCATCGGCTATCTTACCAAAGGAAAAATAAAACTTTAGTCATTTGCAATATGGATCTGCTTGAGAATGTCACGGTGATAATTCCGGCCCACAACCGGCCGGAGCGCCTGCAACGTCTTCTGAACTACTATCGCGGTACCGGGCTGAGGGTCATAGTGCCGGATTCGTCCGCATGTCTCTTCGAGGGCGACATGGACCCGGCACAGGTGGTCTATCTCCATCGCCCCGGACTGCATTTCCTTCTGAAGATCAGGGAGATTCTGCCGATGATCGCGACGGACTACGTGTTTTATTGCGCCGATGACGATTTCATCGTGCCTGAGGCCGTCAGGGAACTTGTGGCATTTCTGGAAAGGAATCCGGATTACAGCTGCGCGCAGGGCCACTATCTCACATTCACGCCTCACGGTTCAGAAATCGAATTTTCGCCGCGTTATATCCGCAATTTTGACAACAGCGTGACAGGTGGGTCGGCGGTCAGCCGTCTGCGCGGGCAGTGCGGAATGTATGCCTCGGTTCTTTACAGCGTGGTCCGCACGGAAGCATTCCGCCGTACATATGAGGCCTGTTTCGATGCCGCGGGTGAGCTGCGTTTCCGCAATCTCTATCTCGCGGAGGAATTTTTCCACAATTCGATGCTGATTCAGGGATGCTATGCTACATTGCCGTGTTTTTACAGTGCCCGCGAACAGATAAAGAACTCTGCGGCGCAGACCACCGTGCCCTCGTCGGTTGTGAAAACCGCGCCCGAATGCCGTGGCGAGTTCGAGGGCTTTGTCCGCGGACTGACGGAACTGCTCGCCCGGAAAGATTCGCTGACCGAGGCCGAGGCCGAGGCAGTGATACGCGAGGTGGTGGCGGCTCCTGTCGACAAGCCTTCGGTGCTGTTCAAGCGCAGGGTCAACGCCTTTTTCGACCGCCATGCGCTGTTGGGCTGGGCCTCGCGGTTGTCGGCCATGCGATACCGGCAGAAAGGGCTGCGGGCGGTCAGGGGCATGAAGAGCTACCCCTGCGAGTTCACGACCCCTGAGCGCGACCGTATAGTCCGCGCAGTGACTGGGAAGTGAACGGAAAAGAAAACATAAGAGGCAGTTGTTAAGAAACACCCTCTGAGTCAAATCGAAATACCCATCTTTGATATGCGCGATTACGACTTTTTCGCATTCATAAGCTACCGGAGCACCGACCGCGAATGGGCACAGTGGTTGCAGCACATGCTCGAACACTATCGCCTGCCGTCGGTCATCAACGGCAAAGAGCTGCCTGACAGTCTGTATCCTGTGTTTCTTGACACCTCTGAACTGTCGGGCGGCACTCTCGGCAACGAACTTGCCGCGGCGCTTGAATCGTCGCGCTATCTAATCGTGGTCTGTTCGCCGTCGTCCGCGCAGTCGCAGTGGGTAGATAAGGAAGTACAGTCGTTCATCGACCGCGGGGAGATTGACCGCGTCATACCATTCATTATCGATGGTACACCCTATGGCACCGGCGACAACTGCTTTGTGCCGGCGCTCACACGTCTGCGTGGTACCGGCATGGAGCAACTCGGCATATCGGTGAACGAAAACGGCCGTGAACCAGCCGCAGTGAAAGTCATCGCCCGAATGCTCGGACTGCGTTTCAACGATCTCTGGAAACGCCACGAACGCGATAAGGAGGCGGAGCGCCTCAGGCTCGTGGAGACCAATAACCGCATACGCCGCAACCTCGCCCGTTTCGTGTCGGAAAAGGCCCTGAGTCTGCTTAAGGAGGGCGACGGCATGACCGCGATGCGTCTCGCACTCGAAGCTCTCCCGACGCCCGATAAGCCGGACTTCCCCGTCACCGCCGAAGCCGAGGGAGCATTGCGCCGCAGCATCGTTTGTCCCGACAGAAGTTACCGGGGCTTTGTCGAGGGAATCACGTGCATGGCCTTGCATCCCGACGGCTCTCAGGTGGCTTTCGGCGATATGACCGGCAACATACGCATATTCGACACCGAGACTTCCCGCGAGCTCCACAGTCTGAAATGGGACGGTTACGATAATCCCACGGCACTGGCTTTCCATCCCGACGGGAAGAAACTCGTGCTCGGAACCATGTGCGGACATATCCGGGTCTGGGACACAGCCACATGGCAACTGTTGCCGCTCGACGAGAGTGCCGACCATGCGCATTTCGACGAGGTGAACAGTATTGTGTTCAGCCCCGACGGGCGCCATATGGTAACGGCATATAGAGCAGGATTTATGATATGGAATGCCGACAACTTCGACTGGGTCAGCTACGTAGACCGCGACCGTGATTTCTGCGACTGCGGCATCAGCATTTCGCCCGACGGTCGCCATATACTCTGCGCGGGTGTCGATTTGTCGATGTACACTCTGGATACGGTGCAACCCAGACAGGTGTGGAAAACGCGTAGCCGCTGCCGGAGCAACGCCGTGTTCAGCCCTGACGGCAGCCGGATAGTGTGTGCTTTCAACAACCGGGTCAGCCTCCTCGATGCAGCCACCGGACACAAAATATTCTCATGCGCCAGTACTTCTGATCCCGACAGTCTGCTTTTCAGCCCCGACGGCTCGATGATTTTCGGCAGCGGCAACGGGAGCATATCATTTATCAGCCCGGATTACAACGGTGACGATACTCTTGAATTATTTCATCGCGAGGACGGCATAGAACGCATCGGCGCAGTATTGTCCCGCGAAGCGAATCATTCATTTCTGCTTTTAGGCTACAATGGAGTCAGAGGACTTCGTAAGCTTGTTGTTTCCCCGTTCCGTACCGGTACAGACCATATGGAAGACTTCATAGGCTTCGATGACGGCGGAAAGGCCATAGTAACCGATTATGACCATCGGGCTATGCCGCCGGAGGGGTTCAGGGTCGAGCTGCAAAAAAGTAACGGCAATACATCAGTGACGGTCAGCGATGCGTCCGCCCATGTTATAGGGCGCATCGACGACATCCCGCTCGACGTTAAGTTTCATGCGCTCAGCCCTGACGGGCGCTATATCGCTCTTTACAGAGAGTATGAAGGACAGGATACGGGAGGCATATGGAGCGTAGGCGACGGCGTGTGCGTCAGCATCCCCGATTTGGAGGCAGAAGCCGTTGAGAATCAGGTGGCATTCAGTCCTGACGGCCGGACCTTTGTTGTGATGGCGTCATATTACGGTTTATATTCATTTGATTTCAAACCTCTTGACGAACTGATTGCGGAGGCGTGTGAAAAGTGCGCCGGGATGAAGTTTACTGCCGACGAGCGGCGCAGGTATTATCTTGATTGATAAGGTGTTTAGCGTGTGGATTATGGTTTCGCACCTATGGCGCTCTTTTTGTCGGGGAATTGGCGGATAACCACAGCTGCGGACCCCGATGGGGCCCTTGCAGTGGCCTGGATTCTTCCGGCCGCTATGCGGCCAGCCAGATAAACATATGTGGTAGAAAACAAGCGCCCCTGCCGGCGGGGTGGACGGCAGGGGCGGGGATTGCGGGATGTTATTTTTTGTTTTTGATTTTTTCGAGCTGACGGTCGAGGGCTTCGAGGCAGAGGTCAATGGCTTCTTCAAACGTGTCGGCTGTCTTGTCGGCTACGAGATCGCGCTCCTGAGGGACGCTGAGGCTGACGATGGCCTGTTTGTTGAGGGCGGTTTCGGGTTTGACAACACGAAGCGAAACCTCGGCGCTCATCACTTCGGGATAACGGCGGGTCAGCTTCTCGATTTTCTTGTTGATGAAAGAGGTCAGTTTTTCGCTGATGTCGAAGTGGATGGCTTTGATGTTAGTTTCCATTTTTTCCTCCTTTTTTTAATGCACGCGGGTGTGCGAGTTGGTAATTATGTTTAAGTTCATTGTAGGTCACGTGTGTGTAGACCTGGGTAGATGTCAGAGACTTGTGTCCGAGCAGGAGCTGGACAGATGTCAGCGGCGCGCCTGAGTTGAGCATGTCGGTGGCAAAGGAGTGTCGCAGGACGTGAGGGCTGAGGCGGGAGGCGTGGACACCTTCATCGGAGAGTGTGCGGTGGACCACGTTGTAGACGAATTTCCGATAGAGCGGCAGTCCGGTGTCGCGGACAAGGAGCGGGGCTGAGGGATCGGCGGCCGAGACGGAGGTGGCGGCTGAGGAATCGCGGGCGCTGCGGTAGTCGTCGATCGCACGGCAGAGTTCGGGCCCTATGGGGATTATTCTTTCCTTATTACGCTTTCCAAGCACTTTTAGTTCACCTTTGCGGGTGTCAGTGGCGCGGTCGAGCAGCCCTATCAGCTCCGAGCAGCGGATGCCCGTGGAGTAGAGGAGGTCGATGATCAGGCGGTCGCGCATGGCTGAGAAGCCACCGGCTTCGGCTGCAGTGTCGTCGAGGACACGGGCGGTGTCGTCGGGGCGGATATAGACGGGGAGATCTTTGGGAATTTTTGCAAGGGTGAGTGTTGACGCGGGGTTGGATTTCAGCCCGTGGTGACACATGAGGTAGCGGAAGAACGAGCGCAGGGAGGAGGCTTTGCGCCTGATTGTGCGCGGTGTGACTCCCTGACGGCCTAATGAGCCTATCCACTGGCGCAGGTCGGAGGTGGTGACGTCGAGGGGACGCAGCGTTTCCGGGTGGCCAGAAGTCGCATAGTCGGCCCACGCCATAAGGTCGGTGCGATAGGCACTGACTGTCAGCCGGGAGTAGTTTAGCTCAAGGCTGAGGTGGTCGAGGAATTGATTGATCAGTTCCATAGGCGGGGCGAAGGTTTGTTAGCCGTCAGCGAATATAGAAAAAGTTTTCGGACAAAGCAAGGCTTTGCCTGAAAAACTTGCTTTGTCCGAAAAAACTTGTTGCGGGGAGAAAGAGTTGAGACGAGTCCGCTGAGGGTTTCCGGGGGTGCCTCAGCCGCTTTATCTGAGGGCTTCCTCGACTGCCGTTGTGATTGAGGTGCCGCGGATGTTGCGTTTAAGTATGGTGCCGTCGGGGCCGAAGAGTATGATCTGCGGGATGCCGTCGAAGCCGTAGATTTCCATCGGAGTCATGCCAGCATCGAGTATCTGCGGCCAGTTGTAGCCGTGGGCACTTATGGCTTTCACGGTGTTTTCCGCTTTGTCCCAAGTAGCGACGCCGAGAATCACAAGGCGGTCATCGTCCTTGTATTTTTCATAAAGAGGAATCAGTGTCTCTTTGGCTTCCATGCGGCAGGGGCCGCACCAGCTTGCCCAGAAATCGACAAGAACATATTTGCCATGGCCGACATAATCGGAGAGCCTGACGGGATTTCCGGAGGAATCTTTGCCTGTGAGATCGGCAAAGGGGCAGCCTTCGGCAGTGGTGTTTAATGCAGTGAAACGTTTGTTGAATTTCTGTGTGTTCTTAAGCTCTTTCAGGCGTTGCGGGAAGGAGTCATAGACTGCTGACCATTCGTCGGGCTGCAGAATGCTGTTGTATTCCATCACGAGTGCTTCTGCACAACCGTTGTCTTTGTTGCTGCTGAAGACGGAGTCCAGATGACTGCGATAGAGGGGACCGACTGTGTCGTAGCGTTTTTTTACTTCACTACGGAAAGTCTGCGGATCAGGATAACGTTGCCGGAGGAGGGCAACGGTGTCGTCATAGGCCTTGTTGAAGGATTCGCGCCAGGCTATGAAGTCGGCCAGCGCCCTGTTGGCCGGACTTCCGCCGAGAGGAGAGTGGGTGCTGAGATCGACTTCTGTGGTTCCTTCCGACAGGATGCAGTTTGCATAGCGGTTTTCAAAGCCGACCCTTACGAAGGCGTCGCGGCTGTAAGAGCCATTCAGGGCAAAACTACCGTTGCTTATAATCGCAGAGTCTATGGTGGCGTTGCGGGCATAGTCTTTCATGTAGATTTTTTTGCCGTCACAGCCGGAGACGGCGCCGCTTACGACATAATCAACGGCTCCGGCTGTCAGGGTGCCGGACAAGGTAAGGGTCAGATAAAGAAATTTTACGGATGCTTTCATGTTGTCAGGTGTTATCAGGCAGAAAGGGATGGAGCGAGGAGAATGGTGACGGGAATTGCGGCGGCGAGGGGTAGGAGGTTGTGGGCTGATGTTCCGACGGAGTCGGCAGTGTGGAGGACTTCGACGATTGTTTCGGAGTTGTCAATGTTGTAGCCGATATTGTAGAGGACTACTGTGGCGGTGATAAAGAGGAGTTCGATGATTATGGCTGTGATGAGGGTTGCGGCGGAGGGTGTCTTGGCTTTCAATAGAGGGCCGGCTGCGTAGCGCCCGATCAGCAGGCAGGGGAGCATTATGGAGAAGAACAGGCATACAAAAGCCCAGGCGTTGATGATGGCGGATGATGAGCAGATGGTGCCGGAGAATGAGTCGAGAATTGTCGGGATGCCTGTGGTGGAGTAGATGATGATGCCGGCGATGATCGAGAGGATGAGGCAGAGCATCACGAAGGCCACGATGGCCGAGACTATGCCCAGGAAGCCGAGGATGAATTTGGCCGCGATGGAGAAGAAGGTGTTGATGAAGGTGGCGAAGGAAGAGGAACTTTCGTCGGGGATTGGAGCGGCGGGAGGGGTGGAGTTGTTGATGACGGTCTGGCCGATGTTGTCGAGGGTGACGGGCTGTCCCTGCATCTCAAGGATCTGACGCGGGGTGCGGGCTACGGGGATGATCATCCAGGCGACCATGTAGACGATAACGCAGGGCCAGAAGTAGGTGCAGACGGTGAGGACCACATAGAGGATGCGCATGACGGTGACGTCCCAGCCGAGATACTGGGCGAGTCCGGCGATGACTCCGCCGAAGACTTTGTGGCGGATGTCGCGGTAGAGGCGTTTGTGGATCGGCGGTGGGGGAGGAGTTGCGGGGCCTCCGTGTGTGCCGGAGCCTTCGGCGCGGCAGGATGCGGCGGGGTCGGGAGGTGTGGCGGGGCCGTCGGCGGGGTTTGGGCGGTGGTCGGAAACAGTGCTTTCGTCATCGGAGAGCTGTTCGGGGCGGCCCATGGTCTCGATGACGCGGTTGACGTCGTCGATGATGATGACGTTGGCGCCTGAGGCGATGCGCTCTTCGAAGTGTTCGGAGATGCGCTGTTCGATGTCGCTGACGATTTCGTCGGCTTCGTCACCGGCGAAGGTGGCGCGGAGCTGTGAGAGGTAGTCGAGAAGGAGGGCGTAGGCGTCTTCGTCGATATAGAAGATTTTGCCGTTTATGTTGGCGGGAAAGCTCTTTTTCATTTCAGTCTTTGAGTCTGAGAGGGTTGGGGTGGATTGGGGTGATGATTGGAGGGTTGGCGAGGAGGAGGTTGACGGAGTTGCTGATCTCGTCCCAGGAGGCCTGGAGCTGTCCGAGGAATTCGAGACCGAGCGGGGTGATGGAGTAGTATTTGCGCGGGGGGCCCTGGAGGGATTCTTCCCAGCGGTAGGAGAGGAGTCCGTCATTTTTGAGGCGGGTCAGGAGAGGGTAGAGGGTACCTTCCATTACGATGAGGTGCGCTTCCTTGAGGCGTGCGATCATCTCGGAGGCGTAGGCGTCGCCTCGGCGGAGGATGAGCAGGACGCAGAATTCAAGCATTCCTTTGCGCATCTGGGATTTCAGGTTGTCGATGTTCATGATTCTTAATGGTTTTCTTCCGGAGAGGCTACCGGTAATGCCTCTCGGATGCTGCAAAGGTAAGGATTGACAAGGTACTATGCAATACATAGTACTATGATTTTGCAAAATTTAACAAAAAGGAGGGCGAGGATGGGAGTTTTAGTCTAATTAGTCCAATTGGGCTAATTAGGCTAATTAGTGGGAGGGCTGGGAGGGCTGAGCTGATCTGAGTCGACTGGGAGGGGGTGTAAAGCAGAAAGGCCGCTTTAAAAAGCGGCCGCCGGGGACAAAAATTTTTCTGATTTTACTTTTATGCGCGCGGGTGCGCGGCTGTTGGCTGAAAGCCGGAAAGCGCTTGGCTTAGAGCTTCTCGCGTTCGAGGCCGCGACGGGTTTCGTCGGTGGCGGGGACGAGTGGGAGGCGCAGGATTTCTTTGTAGCGCGGGAAGAGGATGTGGAGGAGGCTTTTGATGCCCGCAGGGTTGCCGTCTTTGAAAAGGAGGGAGTAGAGGGCGGAGAATTGCTGGTGGAGTTTTGCGGCGCGGTCGGGGGTCTCGTCGGTCATGCTCGCATGAATCATTTCGGCGAACTGACGCGGGTAGGCGTTTCCGAGGACTGAGATGACGCCGTCGCCGCCGATGCGGATCATGGCGTGGGCGAGGGAGTCGTCGCCGGAGATGACAAGGAAACCTTCGGGACGGCGGGTGATGACGTTCTGTGCCTGCTCCATGTTGCCGCTCGCTTCTTTTATGCCGATGATTTTGCCTGTGTTTTCGCGAGCGAGGCGTATGATGGTGTCGACGTTCATGTTGACGCCTGTGCGGCCGGGAATGTTATAGAGGATTACGGGGATCGGAGAGGCTTTTGCTATTTCGGTGAAGTGGCGGTACATGCCTTCCTGAGTGGGTTTGTTGTAGTATGGAACTACTGAGAGGATGGCGTCGAATTCGGCAAGGCGCGGAAGGGTGCGGAGTTCGTTGACGACGTTGCGGGTGGAGTTTCCTCCGATGCCGAGCACCAGGGGGCAACGTCCTGCTACGTAGTCAAGAATGTGGTGTGTGAGGGTGAGTTTTTCGTCGGGAATGAGCGTAGGGGTTTCGGCGGTGGTGCCGAGAGCTACAATGTAGTCGGCCTTTCCGTCGATGAGGTAGTCGAGGTGGGCGTCAAGTGTTTGAAAATCAATATCTCCGTTTTCGAGGAATGGCGTGGTGAGTGCTACTCCCATGCCGCGCAAATGCTCAGAGAACATAAAAAAGCAATATGGTGGTTTTTGGCGAAAAGTGTCGCTGATTTAGACGGTTTTGTTGTAAATCAACAGCAATTACACTTATTTTGTTGCAAAATTACAAAATATTTGCAAATTGACCAAATAAAGAGGGGAGAGCTGAAAGAGGTGGAGTTGGCTTAACGGCGGCTTTTGCGCTTGGTGGTGCGCTTGCGTGAGGCTGTTGTTTTGGCTTTGCGCTTTTTGGCGGGAGCGTATTTCTGAGATTTGCCGTAGGTGCGTTTGTCGAAAGCGAAGATGTCTTTGTGAGGAACCTGATTTTCAAAGTCGATGATGGCGGCAGGGTTGATGGGGATGCCGAGATAGCGGCATTCAAAGTGGAGGTGAGGACCGGTGCTGCGTCCGGTGTTGCCGCCGAGGGCGATCGGGTCGCCGGCTTTGACGTATTGATTAGGCTTGACAAGGAAGCGGCTGAGATGTCCGTAGACGGTTTCGAGCCCGTTGGGGTGGCGCATTACGACGTAGTAGCCGTAGCCGCGGCCCTCGTATTTTGTGAGGCGTATCTTGCCGGAAAATGCGGCACGGACTGTGTCACCGACCTGAAGCTTGAGGTCGGTGCCGTAGTGCATACGTCCGAAGCGCGAGCGGTAGCCGTAGTTGGATGTGATGTAGCCGGGGCATGGGGATACGTATTCGGAAACGTCGATGTTGTGATGGTCGGGGATGGTCACGGCTGTCCCGTAGGGGTTGACGTGTTCGCTGTTCCAGAATGAGTTGAAGATATCGTTGTCCATCGCGGCCTCGCGGGCTTTGATCTGGTTGAGGAGCATGTCGTTGTTCTCGATCTTGAAGGGATTGACCGAGGGGCGCTGGTTGGCTATGAGGGAATTGTGCTGACGGGTGTGTGATGCGGGAAGCTTGAGCTGTGCCTGTGCCGAGAAAGCTGCGGCCGAGACGAGGAGTGAGATGAGGAGGATATTGAGTTTTAGTAATTTCATTTTGTATTTAGTTTTTTCCGGCAAGAAGTGTGGAGAGATTGGTTTCAGTGAATGATCGGTCGGTTCCGGGATGTTCAGGAGAGTCCGAGCTCGGAAGGGGAATTGATGAAGGGAGTGGCAAGCGGTGTGCGGCGGAAAATTTCATCCGGAGTGAAGAAGCGATTGATTTCAGTCTTTGCGTCTTCGGGAGATGAGGATGCGTGGATGATGTTTTCCTGATTTGACATCGAGAAGTCGCCACGGATTGTTCCGGGAAGTGCCTCGCGGCCGTTGGTGGCGCCGGTAAGGGTGCGAACTACGGAGATGGCTTCTATGCCTTCAAGGACCATGACGATGACGGGCGATGCTGTCATCGAGCGGAGGATGAGGGGAAAGAAGGGTTTGTCCACGAGGTGGGAGTAGTGCTGGCGCAGGATCTCTTCGGAGAGTTTGATCATTTTCATACCCACTATGGCGAGGCCTTTCTGCTCGAAGCGGGAGAGAATCCGCCCGACGAGGGCGCGCTCGATTGAGGATGGCTTGAATATGATGAGAGTCTGTTCCATTATGATCGGGTAGATTAACAAATGTTTACGATTTTTGTAAGCACTTTCCAAATTTAGTCATTTTGAGACGATTGAAAAAATTTTGGCGAGATAAAAAGTGTGAATTAAGGAAAATTAGGTTTAATTGGCTGATGTAGTCGCTTGAATTACAGAGATATTAGACAGTGTGTGAAAATATTATAATTTGTTGAACCACTGAGATGACGGGTTTTGGCTGTGTGAATTTATGTGAATTATTGTATTTTTAACAGCCTATATTTTAACAATTCGCTGCGGGAGCAAAAGAAAACGGTCAGATCCGCAGTGGGATTTCTGACCGTCAGTCTTAGTGGGCGCTGAGGGATTCGAACCCCCGACCCTCTGCTTGTAAGGCAGACGCTCTGAACCAGCTGAGCTAAGCGCCCTTTCTCGCTTAAAGCGATGCAAAGGTAGGGAGGATTTTTGAACTGACCAAATTTTTTGAGAAGTTTTTTTGATTTTCTTGAAAAAACGGGCGGAAACGGGGGAGGACAGGGGCTCGATGAGGCTCGCGGTTTAGACGAAAAATTCCTCCGGGTGCTCCCTGGGTGTGGTTTGGGAGGGGGAGGTGAGATTTTTTTGCTGAAAGGTTGGGGGGATCAAAGTTTATTGTTTAAATTTGCAAAAAATCTTTCAGCCGGATGTCGCATAAATCAGGATGCTTCAACAGGAGTCTCTTATAGCCGGTTTTGCGACATCGGCTCCGACTCCGGATTTTGTGGGCGGCAATGCCCGTCCGGTTAGTAGATTAAAAATTTTAATGGTCTGACTTTATGCAGCCGGAACAGAATATGGCTGTCGCTACTGATCCGAAAAAGGTCGGTGAGACGCCTGAAAAAAATATTGCCGACGGTGTGGTTATCATTCCTACCTATAATGAAAAGGAGAATGTGGCCGCTATCATCGAGGCGGTCTTCGGGCTGCCCCGTAAGTTTGATGTGCTGATAATCGACGATAATTCGCCGGACGGAACCGCAGCCATCGTCAAGAGATTGCAGCAGAAGTATGCCGGAAGACTGCATCTGTTGGAACGCGCGGGCAAACAGGGGCTCGGCACGGCTTATATCGCCGGGTTCAAGTGGGCTCTGGAGCACGGATATGAGTTTGTGTTCGAGATGGATGCCGATTTCTCGCACAATCCGGCTGATCTGCTGAAACTGTATGACGCATGTGCGGTTGAAGGTGCCGATCTGGCTATCGGCTCGCGCTATGTCACGGGTGTGAACGTTGTGAACTGGCCGATGGGCAGGGTACTGATGTCGTATTATGCGTCGCGTTATGTCAGAATCGTGACCGGGATGCCGATCAATGACGCTACGGCCGGATTTGTCTGCTACCGCCGCCGGGTGCTTGAGACGCTGCCGCTCGATGCGATCCGTTTCAAGGGCTATGCTTTCCAGATCGAGATGAAATTCTTGGCCTATAAGTATGGGTTCAGAATTCAGGAGGTGCCTATCATTTTCGTGAACCGTGTGCTCGGAACGTCGAAGATGAGCTCCGGCATTTTCAGTGAAGGGTTCTTCGGTGTGTTGCGCCTGAAATGGTCGAGCATGTTTACAAAATATGAACGTAAATAAGACAAAACCGAGCGCCCGATGAGTACCACCTTATTATATAATGCGGAAATCGTCAATGAAGGACGGCAATCCGGGGGCTATGTGCTCGTGGAGGACCGGCGGATAAGCCGCGTCGGCCGTGAACTGTCGGATGCCGAGCTTGAGGCTCTGAAAGCAAAAGCCGACAGGGCGATAGACTGCTATGGCCGTCTGCTGATGCCTGGCGTGATAGACACGCATGTACATTTCCGTGATCCCGGCCTGACGGAAAAGGGGGATATGGCCACCGAGAGCCGCGCGGCTGTTGCCGGGGGTGTGACATCGTTTGTCGACATGCCCAACACCAAGCCTGCAACCACCACCCGCGTGGCGCTTGAAGACAAACTCAGGCGTGCGTCCGAGGTGTCGGCCGCCAACTACGGATTCTTCATCGGAGCTACCAACGACAATCAGGAAGAACTCCTCGGTGCCGACTACGGCAGGACTGCCGGTATAAAACTGTTTTTAGGATCGTCGACCGGCAATATGCTTGTCGATGACAACAATACGCTCGAAGAGCTTTTCGGAAGCGCCAAAGCGCTGATCGCGGTCCATGCAGAGGACGAAGCGACCATACGCGCGGCCCGCGAAATGCTTGAAGAGGAATGCGGCGGCTCGATTCCGGTCGACCGCCATCCTGACGTAAGACCCCGCGAGGCCTGCGTCAGAGCCACGCGGAAGGCTATCGAACTTGCCCGCAAGAGTGGGGCGAGGGTTCACATCTGTCACTTATCCACCGCCGACGAGCTCCGGCTTGTCAAGGCCGCCAAGGCCGAGGGTGTGAAGGTGACGGCGGAGACCTGTCCGCAATACCTGATTTTTGACCGCTTCGATTTTCTGAGGCTGGGGTCCCGGATCAAGTGCAATCCGTCGATCAAGGAAGCATCAGACCGCATAGCCCTGCTGCGCGAACTCATGCCCGGCGGCTGCATCGATACGATAGCGACCGATCACGCGCCGCATCTTCCGGAACAGAAGACGGGCGATGCACTGACGGCCGCGTCGGGAATGCCGATGATCCAGTACTCGCTGCGGGCCATGCTCGAACTCTTCGAAACATCGCCTGAGCTTGAAGGCGCGGGTCCGGAGAGGGTTGTGGAGCTTATGTGCCACAATCCGGCCGATCTGTTAGGAATCGAAGACCGCGGATATATCCGCGAGGGCTATTATGCCGACCTCGTGATCGTGAACCCGACCGGAGGTGGCGAGAAGATCACGGACGGAGAAGTGATAAGCCGTTGCGGCTGGACCCCTCTGGCGGGTCTGTCGTTGTCGGCGCAGGTGGACCTGACAATGGTCAACGGCACGATCGTCTATGAAGCCGGCGGTGTGCCGGCCGCAGGAGCCGCGATGCCGCTGAAATTCGGCGCCGCGGTCTGAAAGACAGAGAGATGAATAAATCAACCATGATAATCACATTCAATTAACCAAACCAATCTAATTATGTTAGACAAGACCAATGTCAAGACCCTTGATAAAGTTGTGGTCCGTTTTTCCGGTGACTCCGGTGACGGTATGCAGCTTGCAGGCAACATTTTTACGAATGTTTCCGCAGGGTTAGGAAACAAAGTGTCAACTTTCCCCGACTATCCTGCCGAGGTCCGCGCTCCGCAGGGCTCTCTGAGCGGCGTGTCGGGTTTTCAGGTAAGCGTCGGCGTCGATGTGCACACTCCGGGCGACCTCTGCGATGTGCTCATCGCCATGAACCCTGCCGCTCTCAAGCAGAACATCAAGTTCCTTAAAGAAGGAGGCGTTGTGATTGTCGACATCGACTCGTTCAAGGAAGCAGATCTTAAGAAAGCACTCTTCGATACACTCGATCCGTTCAAGGAACTCGATATAAAGGCCCAGGTGGTCGAGGTGCCCGTCACCACAATGACCAAAGCCGCTTTAGCCGATTCGGGGCTTGACAACAAGAGCGTCCTGAAATGCCGCAATATATTCGCACTCGGTCTCGTGTGCTGGCTCTTCGACCGTCCGCTTGAAGGCGCACTGCGTATGCTCAAGGGCAAATTTGCCAAGAAGCCCGCGATCTATGAGGCCAATGCCAAAGTGATCGAGGCCGGATACAACTACGGAAACAATATCCACGCCAGCGTCAGCACCTACCGCATAGAGACTGAGGAAGCCGTACCCGGCGTATATACCGACATCAACGGCAACACCGCCACCGCATGGGGCTTCATCGCCGCATCCGAAAAGAGCGGACGTCCCCTCTTCCTCGGCAGTTATCCCATCACCCCTGCGACCGATATACTCCAGGAACTTGCAAAACGCAAGGACTTAGGCGTCAAAGCCCTCCAGATGGAAGACGAAATAGCCGGCGTATGCTCGGCCATCGGAGCTTCGTTTGCCGGACATCTTGCCGTCACTTCGACCTCTGGTCCCGGTCTTGCGCTCAAGAGCGAAGGTATCGGCCTGGCTGTGATCGCAGAGCTTCCTTTAGTTGTTGTTGACGTGCAGCGCGGCGGCCCCTCAACCGGTCTTCCCACCAAAACCGAGCAGACCGACCTCATGCAGGCTCTCTACGGCCGCAACGGTGAGTCGCCCCTCGCAGTAGTGGCCGCATCGACTCCGACCGACTGCTTCACAATGGCATTCGAAGCCGCACGTATCGCCATGGAGCACATGACTCCGGTGATCCTTCTGACCGATGCTTTCATCGGCAACGGATCGAGCGCATGGCGTGTGCCGGAAGCTTCGGAACTTCCTGAAATACATCCTCCGCTGCTTGCTCCCGAAGCTGTGGACGCCGCATGGCAGCCCTATACCCGCAAGGATGAGAACAATGTGCGCTACTGGGCCATCCCCGGCACCGAAGGCGCAGCCCACCGCGTCGGCGGTCTCGAAAAAGACTACAACACCGGTGCAATCTCGACCGACCCGATCAATCACGAGAAGATGGTCATGGCGCGCCGCGAGAAGATCGCCCGTATAGCCAACGACATCCCCGCGCTCGAAGTGCTCGATCCGAAGGGCGCCGACACTATCCTCGTAGGTTGGGGCGGTACTTACGGCCATCTGCGCACTGCCGCAGGCGAACTCTGCGCCGAGGGCAAACCCGTGGCATTCGCCCACTTCAACTACATCAACCCGCTGCCCGCCAATACTGCCGAAGTGCTCCGCGGCTATAAGCGCGTGATCGTAGCCGAGCTCAACACCGGCATGTTTGCCGACTATCTCCAGGCTAAATTCCCGGATGTGCGCATCGAACGCATCAACAAGATCCAGGGCCAGCCTTTCCTTGTAAGCGAAGTTGTCAACGGCGTTAAAAAAATTATGGAGGAAAAATAATCATGGAACAGACACAATATACCCCCGCCAACTATAAGAGCAACCAATCAGTGCGCTGGTGTCCCGGCTGCGGCGACCACGCCATCCTGAACACACTCCACAAGGCAATGGCCACAGTGGGCGTGCCTCCCCACAAGACGGCAGTCATCTCCGGTATCGGCTGCAGCTCCCGTCTGCCCTACTATATGAACACCTATGGTTTCCACACCATCCACGGCCGTGCTGCCGCCATAGCCACCGGCTTCAAGGTTGCGCGCCCCGACATGACCGTATGGCAGATTTCCGGTGACGGCGACGGTCTGGCTATCGGCGGCAACCACTTCATCCATGCTGTTCGCCGCAATGTCGACATCAACATGATCCTGTTCAACAACAAGATCTACGGTCTGACAAAGGGTCAGTATTCGCCTACCAGCGACCGCGGCTTCGTGTCGAAATCGTCGCCCTACGGCACAACCGAAGACCCGTTCATCCCCGCAGAACTCGTGTTCGGCGCACGCGGCAACTTCTTTGCGCGCAGCATCGACGTCGAGCTTCAGATCTCGCAGGAAGTGCTCGTGGCCGCCGCCCGCCACAAAGGCGTGTCGGTTGTCGAAGTGCTCCAGAATTGTGTGATCTTCAACAACGGCATACACAACTTCATCACCGACCGCGAACATCGCGCCGAGCGTACGATCCACCTCGTACACGGCGAGAAGATGCTCTTCGGCAAGGACAACGAAATGGGCCTTGTGCGCGACGGATTCCTGCTTAAAGCAGTCAAAGTCGGCGAGAACGGCTATACGATTGACGACGTGCTCGTTCACGACGCTCACACCCCGTCAAACTTCCTGCACCAGCAGTTGGCTATGATGGACGGGCACGATCTGCCGCTGGCACTGGGTGTGATCCGCGATGTGGACGCTCCCGTCTACAACGAGGAGATCGAGGCTCAGATCGCCGAAGTCCGCGGCCGCAAGAACTTCTCTTCGCTGCGCGACATGGTGCTCGCAGGTGAAACCTGGACGGTTGAATAAGAGAGAGAATTTCTCGCATACAGCAACCGCCGGTGCCTCAGGCTTCCGGCGGTTGCTTCATTGTGGGAAGCGATCCTCCGGCTGTAATGCCGAGTCAGACTTGGCTGTGTTAACTTTTGTTTGCAATAGGAGGCTTGATATGTGCTATATTTAAAATAAATTAGTTTATATGTGTTGAAATTTGTATATTTTAAGATTAATAAGGGAATTTTAAAATAATAATAATTTCACAATACGAAAAAACTAAGTACTTTTGGTGGCTCAATCATAAAGATCGTATCTTCGGTCTGATATGTGCTAAAACGCAGCAATCAAGAAAATTAACCTTAATAAACTACTATTCAGTTAGTAACGAACAATCATGGCAAAATCTACCGTAAAACCCGCCAACGGTAAGCTTGGCGTACTCGTAGTAGGCCTTGGAGCCGTTTCATCGACATTCATGACCGGTGTTCTCATGGCCCGCAAAGGTCTTGCAAAACCTGTCGGCTCTATGACTCAATATGACAAGATTCGTGTTGGCAAGGGAGCTGATAAAAAATATCTCCACTACAAGGACATTGTTCCTATGGCCGATCTTAACGACATCGTATTCGGCGCATGGGACGTATATCCCGCCAACGCTTATGAGAGCGCTGTCTATGCAGAAGTTCTTCAGCCCAAGGATATTGAACCGGTGAAGGACGAACTCGAAAAGATCGTCCCGATGAAGGCCGCTTTCGACCACAACTATGCAAAGCGTCTCGACGGTGACAACGTGATGACCGACAAGACCCGCTGGGAAATGGTCGAGCAGCTCCGCGAAGACATCCGCAATTTCAAGAAAGAAACCGGTGTTGATCGCGTTGTAGTTCTCTGGGCCGCTTCTACCGAAGTATATGTTCCGGTTGACGAAGAAGTTCACGGTACTCTCGCCGCTCTCGAAGCAGCAATGAAGGCTGACGACAAGGAACATATCGCTCCTTCGATGTGCTATGCTTACGCAGCCCTCAGCGAAGGTGCTCCCTTCATCATGGGTGCCCCCAACACAACTGTCGACATCCCTGCAATGTGGGAACTCAGCGAAAAGACCGGTATGCCTATTGCAGGTAAGGACTTCAAGACCGGCCAGACTCTCGTTAAGTCAGGTTTCGCTCCCATCATCGGCACCCGCTGCCTCGGTCTCAACGGCTGGTTCTCGACCAACATTCTCGGCAACCGCGACGGTCTCGTGCTCGACGAACCCGCCAACTTCCGCACCAAAGAGGTTTCCAAGCTCTCTACCCTTGAGTCGATCCTCGTTCCGGAAGATCAGCCCGATCTCTACAACGCCAACTGCGGCGGTGCAGAAAAGGGCGGCCATCAGGGCTACTACCACAAGGTTCGCATCAACTACTATCCTCCGCGCAACGACAGCAAGGAAGGCTGGGACAACATCGACATCTTCGGCTGGATGGGTTACCCGATGCAGATCAAGATCAACTTCCTCTGCCGCGACTCTATCCTCGCCGCTCCTCTTTGCCTTGACCTCGTGCTCCTGAGCGACCTCGCCGCACGTGCAGGCCGTCACGGCATCCAGCGCTTCCTGAGCTTCTTCCTCAAGAGCCCGATGCACGACTACACCAAGGGTGAAGTGCCCGTAAACCACCTCTTCCAGCAGTACACCATGCTGAAGAACGCTATCCGCGAAATGGGTGGCTACGAAGCTGACGAAGAAATCGACTAATCAGCGCCTATTCATCACATTTTAGATTATAATGGCTGTTCCGGAGGATTTGATTCTTCCGGAACAGTCTTTTTTGTTGCACGTTTTTTGCCGGAGGGTGAGAGGGGGTGGTTTTGCACGAGCAAGCTCGCGCTACCGGAACAAAGAGCATGGACGGCTGTCGTTTTCGCGCTTCGGTCAGAGGGAGGCGTATTCGGCGGTGGCGTCGAAGCAGGGGCAGGCTTTGGGGGCAAAGTCGCGGTGTGAGCGGATGGATGCTTCGGGATAGATGCGGCGGAGTGCGGTCAGGAGCTTCAGAAGTGTCGTTTTCTGCGCGTCAGTGCGTGTGTCGGCAGGTCGGCCCGTGCCGTCGGCCATGAGGCCTCCTGCGTAGGCTATGCCGATGCTCTGAGCGTTATGGCCGATGCAGTGGGCGCCGGGTTCGTCGAGCGGGCGTCCGGGACTGACTGTGCCGTCAAGTCCGATAAGATAGTGGTAGCCTATGGAGCGGAAGCCTCTTTGGCGGTGCCAGCGGTCGATTTCGGCTACGCTGACGTCACGTCCGGCCGGTGTGGCGGTACAGTGGATGATGATTTCGGTGATGTTTCTCATAATTTGCATCTGTTTTTAGGTTGATAAATGGTTGGGGGCCAACACCGGATCTGCCCTATGATCCGAGGGATTTGGCTTACAGATGCAAAGTTAATACCGGTAGTACCCGATTTTAGTGCGATAATGCGGAGGAGCCGGAATTTTTTATGAAAATTCCGACCTGCTCGATTCCCCGGAGGGTGTCGACGCGCATGATGTGGCGCAGGGCGACGGGGCGGGTGAGGTCGATGCGGCTGCGCGGGCTGACTGTCAGGTCGCGCTGATAGCCGGTGCCGAATCCGCTGCCGAGCCAGCGGCCGTAAAGGTCAGCGAGCGGCATGTTGATGGTGTCGCGCATCAGCCACGGGCCATCGCTGTGGTAGGTCAGCTCCAGCCAGATGTTGGAGTAGGGATAGGCGTTGTTGTGGCGCAGGGCTACGTGGAGAGTCCCGTCGATGATGGAATCGTTGTCTGTGAGCGATGTGTCGACCGGCAGAAGGCTGACAGTGTCGGTATAGGCCCAGCCGTCGGCCGGAAGTTGCTCCCAGCTGCTATAATCGCGCTCCCCGCGGCCACAGGCCACGAGAAGCGCAAGAAATGTCGCTATAATAATATAGGTGAGTGATCGCATCTATCGGATCTCTTATTCCTGTTTGTCGCGTTCCTGATTGTCGCGGAAAGCTTTGGGAATGCGGTTGGGACGGTCCTGACGACCCTCCTTGTTGCGTTCGCGGCGCGGTTGCTTCTGCTGATCACCGGCGGGTTTCTGAGGCTTTGTAGCGTCTGATTTTTCCGCCTGAGGTTTCTGCTGCGGCTGTTGTGGGCCATCGGCTTTGGGGGCAGTTGCGGAGCCGTTGCCGTTCTTCTTTTTGCGTTTTTTCTTTTTGGCCTTGTCGAAGCGTGTGAGATCGTCCTGCGACGCAAGATCGATGGGTCTGGCTTTGACGGTGCCTTTGTCTGCGTCGTCGGCCTGAAGCTGCAGAGGCTTTTCGCCTCGGCGGTTCAGCTCAATGACCTCGAATGCGCGGGCGGCGTCGATGGTGACGAGATTGGCCGCGATCTGCTTGTCGGTCGAGTAGGTGATCTCCTTCTTGAAGATGTCGGTCTTGAAGTGGTAGTAAGTGTTGTCGGCTGTTTCGAGACGGACTTCGCGCGGGGGGAGGTAGCGGGCGCTCTCGACGTAGGTGTCGACCTCGAAGTTGAGGCAGCATTTAAGCTTGGCGCACTGTCCGGCGAGCTTCTGGGGATTGAGTGAAATGTCCTGATAGCGTGCGGCGCTGGTGCCTACGGAGACAAAGTTTGTCATCCAGCTTGCGCAACACAGTGGACGCCCGCATGAGCCGATGCCGCCGATGCGGCCCGCTTCCTGACGGGCTCCGATCTGCTTCATCTCGATGCGCACCTTAAATGTGTCGGCGAGGACCTTGATGAGCTGGCGGAAATCGACGCGCTCGTCGGCGATGTAGTAGAAGATGGCCTTGTTGCCGTCGCCCTGATACTCGACGTCACCGATCTTCATGTTGAGATTGAGCGATTCGGCGATCTTGCGGGCACGGATCATGGTGTCGTTCTCGCGGGCCTTTGCCTCCTCGTATTTTTCGAGGTCGGCGGGTTTGGCCTTGCGGAAGACGCGCTTGATCTCGGCGTCGGGCTTTACGTTGGCGCGGCGCATCTGGAGAGCGACGAGCTTTCCGGTGAGGGTAACCACGCCGATGTCGTGGCCGGGAGCCGACTCGACAGCCACGGTGTCGCCGATGGCCAGGTCTATATTGGCGGAGTTTCGGTAGAAGCCCTTGCGGGTGTTCTTGAACTGCACCTCGACGATGTCGAAGTCAGTCACGCCGCCGGGGATATCCTCCATCCAGTTGAAGCAATGGAGCTTGCCGCGGGGGCATTTTCTGTCTTTTTCTTCCATGTCGCAGGCCCTCCCTTACTTGGCGAAGCTTACGGAGCGGG
Organism: uncultured Bacteroidales bacterium; assembly: GCA_900544535.1. GTDB lineage: Bacteria > Bacteroidota > Bacteroidia > Bacteroidales > Muribaculaceae > Duncaniella. The sequence continues at coordinate 39,966 of UQVH01000025.1, forward strand.
TCTCGCGGATTACGGTGATTTTGACCTGTCCGGGATAAGTCATTTCGTCCTGGATGCGGCGGGCGATTTCCGAAGAGAGTTTTTCGGTCTCGACGTCGTCGATCTTGTCGGCGCCGACGATCACGCGCAGTTCGCGGCCGGCCTGAATGGCGTAGGTCT
>UQVH01000026.1 GCA_900544535.1 uncultured Bacteroidales bacterium
CGTAGTCGCGGATGGGTTTCACGTCGATCTGTGAGCCGGGGAGGAAGGCCTCGATACCGAACACGTCGACGATCATGCCGCCTTTGGTACGGCATTTGATGTAACCCTTGATGACTTCGTCTTTCTCCAGAGCCTCGTTGATGCGATCCCAGGAACGGGCTGCGCGGGCTTTGCGGTGAGAAAGGATGAGCTGGCCTTTTTTGTCTTCCTGGTTTTCGATGAAGACTTCAACGGTGTCGCCCACCTTGATGTCGGGGTTGTAGCGGAATTCGCTCATGGGGATGATGCCGTCGCTCTTGTAGCCGATGTTAACCACTGCTTCGCGCTTGTTGAGCGAGATGATGGTACCTTCGATTACATCCTTGTCACGCACGGTGTTGAGTGACTCATCATAGGTTTTGGTGAGTTCTTCGCGGGTCTTTTCACCCTTGGTCTCACCGTTGGCATAGGCTTCCCAGTCGAAATCTTCGATAGGGGAGTTTTTTAATTCGTTAGACATTAAACTAATTGGGTTAATAAATAAGGTTAATTACTTTGCCGAAGCCCGAAGGGGCTAAAGCGCCGCAAAGATACGAATAAAAATCCAATCTACAAGCGGTTAGCCGACAGAATTAGGAATTTATTTCTACGGAGTGCGATTTTTTCTGGCTGTTCCGGCGCCGGAGATGGTGAATTTGGGGAATTACTGCGATAAAACCGTGGAAATTGATTAATTTTGCAATCAAATGTCGTATCATCCCCTTTTTCATGCTGCGGGGAAAGAGTTCAGGATGTCATCCATGCTTAGAAAATGCACGTGCAGTCTTGTTTTGTTGTTGTCGATGGTCTTCGTTTTCGCCGGAGATATGTCGGCGGCCGAAACTGCGGCCGATTCTCTCGGAAGCAATGCTAAAAGCCAGACGCGCTGGATCAGTCAGTTGATCGACAACCGCTTTCATGTCCACGACACGACCATCTATTATCCTGCTTTTCCGCGTTTCGTGCTCAAGGTCTACAACTGGGGCGACCGGACTTTCAATTACTATGACAAAAATTATGTGGTCGGCACCGGAAAGAACTGGAAACTTCAGGGCAAGACTTACGGCTGGATCGAGACCCAGACCATGCTTTTTCCGAAAAACTCGCTGCTGTCAATGCACTCGAATTTCTATTCCGATGCAGGTGCCTACATAAGTTTCATGGCTGTCAGTGTTGGTTATATGTGGAATATGGACAGACTTTTTGACCGCAACACAAAGCGCCATACGTTCAATTTCGATTTCACCTGTTCGCGCTTTTCGATCAATTACAGCGCCGTTTCCTCGGAAGGCGGCATGATTCTGACGCGCATCGGAGAGTACAACGATGGTAAGGATATAAGGTATAATTTCGATGACATCAGCATCAAGACCACCAATTTCGATGCCTATTATTTCTTCAACCACCGCCGCTATTCACATGCTGCGGCTTACAGTTTCTCAAAATATCAGCTGCGCACGGCCGGGACGGCTCTCGTGGGGATAAATCTCACTGAAATGGATTCGAGAATGGATTTTTCCGGACTTCCCGACGACATGCGCGAAGCACTTCCGCTGGCCAACCCCGTCTACAAGTTCCATCACCGTGATTTTGCGGTCCTTGGCGGCTATGCCCGCAACTGGGTGCTGAAACCGCGCCGCTGGCTGCTGAATCTTACGGTCATGGGAGCCTTGGGCTACAAGTACACATACGAAGACGCCACCGACGGCCACCGCAACATGCTGGCCAACAATTACAAGGCTTGGTTTGGTTGCGTCTATAACCACCGCAAGCTCTTTGCAGCCGCCCAGCTGCGGTCGACGGGCTCGCTCTATTTTAACTCAAACTTCACTCACTTCAGCACTTTTTCGGCCCTGACTCTGACAGTCGGCATGCGCTTTTGACGTAAAGTGGCGCAGTATGACGGCAGTGACGAAATAGAGTCCGGTCAGTCCCCACAGCCAGGAGTAATATTGGCCGACATCGGCCAGCGAGGAGCCGTTGCTGTTGATGCGTATGAACGCCTCCATTCCCCATGTGGCCGGGACAAGGTCGGAGATCATCTTCCAGAACGGACTGAAAGCATAGCGCGGCCATGTAAGACCCGAAAGGAAGAGAAAGACCACCGAAGTGAAGACGATTACCAGCAGCGATGACTCGCGTTCGCGGACAAACACCTGCAAGGTTTGTCCCAAAAAGGTCGTGGCCAGGAGCATCACGAATATCAGAGGCATGAAATCGCGGATGTGGCCGATATGCGGGAGTGAGAACATCCAGGGGATTATGTCAAGAATGTAGAAACTCATAGGAATGTAGACCATCATGTAGCAGAGCGATTTTCCGAGCACTGTCGCCAGAGTCCCGGCCTCATAGTCAAGCGGATCATAGCCGCGGTTTTTGCGGCGCCGGTCAGCGGCGGTGCCGGCGATCATGGTTATGCCGAGCAGAAGACTCTGCTGAAGAATGAGCACGACAATGCCGGGCATTACGAACGAGGCGAATCCCTGCGACACATCACCGAGAAAATTGGCCTGAGTGTTGACCGGAAGCCCGCTGATCGAACTGGTCAGCAATCCGCCGTCGGCGAGGCGTCGGGCTGTGATACGGCTGACTTCCTCCATCTGAAGATCGGTGAGGGAGAAAAGATACTGGCGGTAGCGCAGCAGCAGCGACATGTCGCAGTAGAACGAGCACACGGCCTGTTCGCCGCGGCCTATCTTACGGTCGTAGTCGTTCGGAATCTCCAGGACACCATAGACTTTCTTCTCCATCCACGCGCGTTTTGCTTCCTGCATGTCAGCGGCATAGCCGACGATGTTGAATCCCTGAGTAGCTCCGAGGTGCCTTACCAGTTCGCGGCTTTCGGCCGTGCGGCAGTTGTCGACCACGACGGTGTCGATCTTCTTGACCACCTCAGGATTGTAGATGAGGGTGTAGACGATCGGGTAGGCCAATGGAAGCGCGAAGAAAAACAGAAGGACACCGATGTCTGTGAAGACGAGATGCGTCTCCCGGCGCCATACGCGGAATAAGCTTTTAAACCAGTTCATGATCTCGGAGAAGTGGAAAATATTTGGAGGGGATTAGAGGGTGTAGACAGGTCGTTCACACAGTCTGCGCAGACGTCGCAGACCTATGAGCGGCAACATAGTGAACAACAGCAGGGCCACGTAGTAGAAACGCGAATAGTAGAGCGGGATGCCGTTGAGGGCCTGGTCGATGTAGATCAGGAAGTAGTAGCGGATAGGAACGATATAGGAGAAAATCGCCACCCCGCCATACATCTTCTCGACCGGAAAAGAGAAGCCGGCGATGGAAAAGCAGAGAATGCCTGTCAGAGAGACAATCGAGAGGGCTATGCGGAAGTTGGGCAGCATTTCGCTGATGAACATCGCGAATCCCTGGGAGGCGGTCACCAACAGCAGCATGGCAAGGATCATGTGGATCGGATGGTTGTTGAGCGGAAAGCCCAGGAAGCCGAACATAACGGCCTGTATGGCCACTCCGACTGCCGTGAAAATGACCGTCTGCGGCAGGAGTTTGCCAAGCAGGGCTAACCACATACGGCCTTGTGCCGCGGCAAGCCATTCGACCGAACTGCCAGTCTTGTATTCCTGGCAGACGCTGAACACAGTCACCAGCATTATGATCAGGGCCAGCAGACAAGGGATGAACGACTGCGAGAGGTAGATCGAATAGTTGGTCCAGGGGTTGTTGAGCGGATGAGTGCGCACGACCATCGGCTGTATGAGCGATCCGGCCATCGCTTCGTCGGCCCCGGCACTGACAAGAGTGGTTCTGACGATGCCTCCCGTAGTTGTGACGGCAATGGTCTTGAATCCCTTGAAACTGAGGGAGCCGGGGACGAAAATAGTCATGTTGGAGAAAAAGGAGAGGGTGGGCTTTTGGCCGCCGATCGCTTTTTCCTGAAAATCGGAGGGGATGAGGAAAAATCCGTAGATATCACCGTTTTTGACCCCTGTGATAGCCTCGTTGTAGCTCTCGAAATCAGAGTTTATGTCTATCAGCTCCGAAGCGTTGAGCGAGCGGCCTATCTGGCGCGAGAGCGACGAATGGTCGAGGTCGACCATCCCCACGGGCACTTTCAGCGGCAATCCTTCGTGCATGAGATTTAGGAAGAAGAATGTGCATGCCAAAGGCACCACTAACATCATGACCACATAGATCTTCCGTGAGGTCATGCGCCGGAGTTCGCGTTTGATTATATCGGACAGCAACATCTTGATGGAGCTTGGTGACGGTTTGGAAATTGTTGTTGATTCGTCGCCGGCAAGGCGTTATTTCTTGAAATAGACCACACTCATTCCCGGACGCAGCTGCGGGATGGTGTCGAGCGGATGAGCTTTCACTTCGAAAGTCTTGCTGTCCCACTGACCAGTGGCTTTTGTTGCCTGCCAGGTGGCATAGCTGCCGAGGTCGCGCACATAATAGATCTTGGCTTTGACCTTTTTCTTGTCAAGGGCCGGGATCATGATCTCGATCTCTCCGCCGAGCGGCATGTCGTTGAGCAGTTCCTCACGCACGTTGAACGTAACCCACTTGTCGCTGAGTTTGAGCAGGCTCATGATCGGTGCGCCGAGCGATACTAATTCGCTCTCTTCGGGATAGACCTGGTCGATCTGTCCGTCGCAGGGGGCGATCAGATACTGGTCCTCCAAGAGGCTCTCTACCTCGGCCACTCCGCCTTTGGCCACATCGACCATTGCGGCGGCGCTCTCCTTGTCCTCCTTCTGTGCGCCTGAAACTGCGAGGTCAAGTTGGCTCTGTGCCGCGCGATGGGCTGCTACGGCTGCGTCGTAGGCGGCTTTGGCCTCGTCGCGTTTCTGCTCGGAGATCACACCCTCCTTGAAGAGGTTCTCCATGCGGGTATAGGTCTTCTGTGTGATTGATACGGCGGCTTCAGCCTGTGCGGCCATATCGCGTGCGGCCTGTATGATCTGGCTGCGGGTGCCGGCGTCGATCTTGCGGTTCTGCGTACGGGCCACTGTCTCCATGCCTTCTGCCTGCATGAGCTTGGCATCGGCCAGTGAAGAATGGATGTGCACCAGCGTATCTCCGGCATGCACGATGTCTCCTTCGTGGACGTAGAGTTTGACGATGCGTCCCGGAAGTTTGCCGGAAATACGTATGGATGTGGCGTCAGCCTGTCCCTCGACGATTTCGGAGGGCTTGTTGAGGAAGCAGAATCCGATTATGGCAAGGACGATACAGATTACTGTCATGATGGCTAATGCCGTCATCAGGATGCGGTTCTCGCTGCGTTCTGCTTTTGCGGCGGGGTTGTTCTGCGTGTCTGACATGACTGTTGATGATTTTGTTATGAGGTTGATTTTTGATTCGCTGTAATATTATCTGTAATATTATAATGTGGCGCGCTGCTTATCTTTATTCTCGGCTGTCGGTGTCGAGACGGCCGAGCACCTTTTTGAGATAGACATCGCAGAGATATACGTCGATGCGGGCGTCGATATTCTCTGAGTGGGCCTTGAGCCATGCAGTCTGTGCCTCCATGACGTTGTCGACTGTCATCACTCCGTCGTGGAAACCGAGTTCGGCGCAGCGGAGGTTTTCATCGGCTTTGGCGAGATTGGTCTCGGTCATGTTGAATGTCTTTATGGCTTCGTCGGCTTTGAAAGCTGCCTGATTGACCTGAAGGTCCACCAGCTCGCGGGCGTTGTCGAGTTCCAGACGGGCGGCTACGGTCTGAGCTTTTGCGGCGCGGATTTTATTGTAGTTGCCTCCCCAGTGCCAGATAGGCACCGTAAGCATGGCTCCCACCGAGAACATGCCGTTGAATTTCTTCTCAAAGCCGTTGAACATGTTGGGGTTGGAGAATGTGTAGGAGCCGACCAATGCAAGATTGGGCATCATCGAGGCGCGGGCTACGGCCTCTTTCTCCTTATAGATCTTTACGCCGAGTTCAAGAGCTCTCAGATCGTCACGCGAGGCGTAGACCTGCTGCATGTCATAGCTGCGGGCCACCGGAGCTGTCGTCGCGATGGTTTCGGCATCCTCGTCGGCGAGGGTGAAAACGGTGTGGACGGGCAGACCGCAGACCTGTGCCAGGGCCATGCGCGAGAGCACAAGTCCATTGTCAACCTTAGTCAGGTCGACCTGCGCCGAATTGAGCTTCACATCGACGGTGAGCTGGTCGCTCTTGGTGGCTACTCCTTCCTTGACCATGAGACTGACATTGTGGCTGAGCGTGTCGAGCAGATTGACATAGCTGACAGCAAGTTTCTGCTTGGCTTTGAGCGACACCACCTGCCAGTAGGCCGCGTCGACGGCATAGATTATATCCTGCGCCGTGTTGTCGTGCATCGCTTCGGCGAGTTGTTCGGCATAGCCGGTGATCTTGTTCATGGCCACGATCTTTCCCCCCATGAATATAGGTTGGGTGAGTGTCACGGCCCCGAAAAATACGTTGTGGAGGTCATAGCTCAAAGCGTCCTTCGGCAGATAGGCCATCTGGGCCGGAATAGGCTTCCCGTCGACGATCAGCGGTTTTCCGTCCACCGGATTTTTGACCAGATCGAACTCATAGCCTTTGGTTTCAAGGTTGAACGACTTGATCGGCAAAAGTTGATCGGAACTGAATACGGAGACGCCTTTCTGATTGTACATATAGCCTCCGGCAAAGTCGATCGCAGGCAGATATGCCGCGAACGCCTGGTCTTTCTCATATCCGGCTACCTTGATTTGCTGTGCCGAACGGCGGAGATTTTTGTTGTTGGTCAGGGCTAACTGCCGGCACTGTTCGAGGCTCATGACGCTCCCTTCTACGGGAATGTCTGTCGGTGAGCTTGCGGCTGCCATGAGGGCCAACGGTGTGAGCAGGGCGATTATAAGTCTGCGTTTTGCCATGATTGGGAAATGCTTAGTTGAAAACGTGAGATCTTGAACCCGCTGCATTCCGGTCGGAATACGGGTCTGCAAATATAACCTCTTTCGGAGATTAAAAGTTTAAATCACATTCAAGATAATTATCCCAAACAGATGAAAATTTCGCCTGTTTCACTGATTGCCCATCCGGAGGAGGCCTGATTGCTATTTGCGGCCGAAATCAGCCGGAATTTCCCCCCAGACGGGAGTGTCCCAGGTCAGGATCGGATTGGTGATCTCGTGGGTCTGGAGCCAGAGAGTGGCACGTCTGATCATCTCGAACAGCTGTGCGTTGGCGGCAGTCGGTTTCAGGTTTGTCTTGGGCTGACGGTTGCGCACCCACGAGCGGGCAGTGCGCGAGTCGGTGTAGATCGGCACGTTCGGGCGTCCCTGCTGCGTGAGCAGTGCCAGCCCGTGGACCAGTGCGAGGTATTCGCCGATATTGTTAGTCCCGCCCTCGAAAGGTCCTGCATGGAATATGCGTTCGCCCGTGCGTACCCACACGCCCTGATATTCAACGGGACCGGGGTTTCGCGAGCAGGCGGCGTCGACAGCCAGTGCGTCAAGCCTGATCTCAGGGAAGGCTTCGTAGTTGACGTGTTCCTGTGCCGGACCCTTGGCAATTGCGGCAAGGAGTTCGAGTTGTTCGGCCGGATCTCCGCGGTATGCGGCAACAGCGGCTTCCTGCGAGTCGAAGCTCTTGAAACGGGCTTCGGGATAGCCTTTCACTTGCAGCTCACATTCTTCCCAAGAATCAAAGACTCCGGTTGCGAAACCGTTCCAGACAACATAGAATTTCTTGCGTGGGGCCATAAGAGGTATTTATCGGATTTATGAAAGTGTCAGATAGATGCTGATGTCGACACTGCGCATTCCGGTGGCTTTTGCAACCTGCGGGTTGACGATGCGTCCGAAAAAAGTATAGGTTGCTTTCTGCATTCCGGGCAGGAGTTTCAGTGCGTTGTTCACTCCCTCGCAGCTGACGATTGAGTTCATAAGTGTGATCAGAGTGTTGCTTAGACCCATTGCGGCCGTGCGGGCTACGGCGCAGCCGGTGTGGACGAAACAGATCCGATCGCGCAGCGAAGCTGATTTGCTGACGGCGATAGCGTCGGCCAGATCGACAGGTGTCATCCCCGGAAAAGCGTCTCCGCAGTCCGATGACAGATCGAAAGTCAGTACTCCGCGTTTCATCACCGAGATCAGTTCGCTTCCGGCGCTGAATGGTTCGGATGTCGGTGTGACCACCACGACATCGGCGGCACGCAGAGCATTTTCAAGCGTGTGGGGGTGTAAGGTGGATGTTATTACCCAGGGGCCTAATTCCTGCGATGCGCGGCGCAATGAATAGACGTCGTTGTCATACATTCTCACCGTCGCTCCCAGTCCCATCGCCGAACGGGCGGCCGCACAGGCGGCGATCCCTGAACCGATGATGAGTACTTCGCAGGGTATGATACCGGCGACACCTCCGAGCAATATTCCTTTTCCGCGGGCCGAGTCGGCCAACAGCGACGAGGCCATTGCCACAGAGGCCCGACCGTCGATCTCGGCGAGTATGTCGGCGAAGGGTGTGCAGCCTGCCGAATCCTCGATCAGATCGAGAGCGATCGCGATGATGTGGCGGCGCAGCAGCTCCCTGATGGCTTCGGCTTTCTGATAGCGGGGTTTCAGCAGCGTCAGCAACATGGCTCCTCGACGCATTTTTCTGACGTCGGCGGCATCCGGTGGAGCTAGATGTATGACGATGTCGCAGGCCAGGGCTTCTTCGCGGGTGCCTACATTGACACCTGCGCGCATATACTGGTTGTCGGTGTAGTTGATAGCCGCCGGGGCTCCGGATTCCATTCTGATCCGGAATCCGCGTTCAATCAGTTCTGCGGCAGCCTCCGGAGTCAGCGGGAAGCGGCGTTCGGATGGACTCTGGCATGCCGGAAGCCCTATTGTGAGGCTGCGGCGGTCCGTCAGTGTCTCTTGTGGCTGTACCTGTGGAGTGGGAGTAGATTGTGACATGTTCGGTGTTTCAGGAGTTTCCTTTCATGCGTTGCTTTCCGTTTCTTTCATCCGCAGCCCGAAACGGCTGATGAAGGCACGGCATTTTTCTTCGATCTGGTCTTCGTCTTCAAGGCATGTGCTGTCGAAGGTCTCGGCTGCGCGGCTGTAATATGGCATACGTGCCGCAAGCTGCTGTCTGACAAATTTTTCAAGTTCATCGTCGTCAAGGGCGGCTATCAGCGGCCTTTTGTGGCGTCCTCGCTTGAGTCTTTCAAAAAGACGTTCTTCCGAGGCGGCCAACAGCACCGTCAGACCTCTCGACTGCATGAGTTCCATGTTTCCTGCAAAGCAGGGCGTCCCTCCTCCGCAGGCCACCACCACATCACGCTCCTTACCTTCGCTGACTTCGCGGAGCATCCTGCGTTCCAGATCGCGGAATGCATCCTCGCCGTCGTCAGCGAAAATCTGGCGGATTTGTTTGCCCGCGCGGGCCTCGATATAGTCGTCGAGGTCTATGAAATCGAGCTCGCAGCGCCGGGCGAGAGCCTTACCGAGAGTCGATTTGCCGCAGCCCATATAGCCTATCAGAAAAATGGTCTTCATTTTGGAGGGTGGATGGTAGATATGAGAAATTTTTTTGCCGCTCTCCGCATTATCGCACTAAAAGCGGCCTGCGGAGAGCGTATCTTTGTGTCAGATATTCGGTCTTGTCCATGTGTAGCTCTCCTTGCATCTTATTTTGGCGCTGAGCGGCCCGACGCTCAGAGTGAAATCTCCGGCTTCGAGCGTCCACTGTCCATGGGCGTTGACAAATGCCAGATCCGAGGCTGGGAGGGTGAATCGGACGGCTCGTGTCTCGCCCGGCATCAGCGCGAGTTTGTCGAAACCGCGCAGACGTTTGTTGTCGGGTACGATGGAGGCGACCAGATCCGACGAATAGAGCAGCACGGCTTCCTTGCCGTCGACATTTCCGGTGTTGGTGATGTCTACTGTTACCGTGAGGATGTCTGACGGCCCGAATTCATGCTTGTCGACATGCAGGTTGGAGTACTTGAATGTCGTGTAGCTCTTGCCGTATCCGAAAGGCCACTGCACGTTGACGCGGGCATCGTAGTCATAGACGCCCTCCATCTTGCCCACTTCCTCGCTCACCTTGTAGTCGTAGGTGACGAGCGAATTGATCTCGCGCGGATAGGTGAAGGGGAGCTTCGCCGAGAAGTTCCGCTCTCCGCTCAGAAGCAGGGCGAGGGCATCGCCGCCGAAGTTGCCTGGTATGATTACGTCGACCACTGCCGTGGCAAGGGGCTCGATGTCGGCGAGGATACGTGGGCGTCCCTCGTTGATGACAAGGAGTATCGGTTTGCCGGTTTTTGCAAGAGCCTTGACCATTTCGCGCTGGTTGGCAGAAAGGTGCAGGTCGGTGAGGTTGCCCGGTGTCTCGCAGTAGGAGTTTTCGCCTACGCAGGCCACGATGACGTCTGCTTCCCGTGCGGCTTTCAGGGCAGGGGCGAAGTCGCTGACGGTTTCGGCTTCATAATGTCCATCGCTCTTGAAGCTGACAGTAGGGACATAGCTGACATTCGGGGCGCCGAAGGTTGCTGTGAGAGCTTCGAGTATGGTGTTGTAGTCTTTGGCGTAGCTGTCGGTCTGATGTCCCTGCCAGGTGTAGGACCATCCTCCGTTGAGCGAGCGCATGGAGTTAGCCGTCGGACCGGTGACGAACAGGCGTGTGCCCTGGCTCAGAGGCAGTAGATTATCGTCGTTTTTCAGAAGCACCATTGTTTCGACGGCACTTTCAAGAGCGGCTTCGCGGAATTTCTTTGAGGCATATTCCGGATGCTCCTTGAGTGTGGTGTTCGGATGGTCGAAGAGACCGAGGCGATATTTCAGACGCAGGGCGCGGGCGGCTGCGTCGTCGATACGCTCCATGCTGACACTTCCTTCCTCCACGAGTTCGCGGAGTATAGTGCAGTAGTCGGTCTTGTAGGGTTCCATCGCCATGTCTATGCCGGCATTTATGGCTATGCGGATGGCGTCTTTTTTGTCGCGGGCCACTTTCTCACGGGTATATAGATTGTTGATGTCGGCCCAGTCGGTGACGATCAGACCGTCCCACTGAAGGTCGTTTTTGAGCCATTGTGTCAGCAGCGTCCAGTCGGCGTGGACCGGAGTGCCGTTGATTGACGATGAGTTGACCATGACGGTGAGTGCTCCGTTTTTGATGGTCTCAAGATATGGTGCGAAGTGCTTTTCGCGCAGATCCGACGGCGATATGTAAGCCGGAGTGCGGTCTTTGCCTGAGAACGGCACTCCGTAGCCCATGAAGTGCTTCACGGAAACCGCGATATGGTTCTGGTCGATATGGTTTGGGTCGTCGCCCTGAAATCCGCGGACTGCTGCGGCACCCATCAGGGCGTTGACCAGAGGATCTTCACCGTAATTTTCCCAGAAGCGCGGCCAGCGCGGATCGCGGGCGAGGTCGAGAGTCGGAGAGAAGGTCCAGGGGCAGTCGCTTGCGCGGGTCTCGTATGCTGTGATTTCAGCGGCCCGGCGTGCTATCTCGGTATTGAAGGATGCGGCCACGTTGAGATTCTGCGGGAAGAGTGTGCCGCCGTTTGTATAGGTCGTGCCGTGGTTCTGGTCGAGGCCGTAGACGCACGGGATACCCATATATTTCATCGAGGCTTCCTGTATCTGCGGGATGATCGCGTTCCATGCTTTGGCGTCGAGGCAGTAAGAATAAGGTGCGTTGAGGATTGAGCCTACCTTGTATATGCCGAATATCGTGTCGAGTTTGGCGGGGACGAGGCGGAAGGTTCCGTCGGGTGCCTGTTCGCCGAGTATGTCGAGCTGGATCTGTGTCATCTGGCCTATTTTTTCGTCAAGAGTCATGCGCGAGAGGGTCTCGCTGACTTTCTTTTCGATGGCGGGATCGGATGGAATGACCGGCAGAGTGATCGGGTCGTAGGCCATGGCCGGAAGTGCCATAGCTAAGGCGAGAAGCGGAAGAGCGGATTTGCGTAGCATTGTGTTGGGGTGGGTTTGTGTCAGGATGGTTTGTTGGTGTTGTTTGCTGTCGTATCGGGGCTTGTCACACCGGAAGCCGGCGTCGTGGCGGGTGTCTTTTTTAGTTCCGGATAAGAGATACGAGAGTGATACATTGTGCGCAGGCGTTGGGCAAAGACTTCCTTGATGGTGCTGACGTCGCGGAACGAGATCGGCGATTCGTTGTGCAGTCCGTCGGCGATCTGTCCGTCGATGATCTTGTTGACCAGTGCGGAAATTGCTTCGGGAGAATGGTCGGGCATGGAGCGTGAGGCGGCTTCGATGGCGTCGGCCATCATCAGCAGCGAGGTCTCTTTTGACTGCGGATTGGGTCCCGGATAGCTGAACGCCGCGGGATCTACCGTCTCTCCGGGATGGGCATTGCAGTAGGTGGTGTAGAAATAGCGCGCTGTTCCGGCTCCGTGATGTTCGGAGATGAAACGGCGTATCATCTGCGGCAGTTTGGCTTTTTCGGCCAGTATCAGTCCTTCCCTGACGTGCCCGGTGACTATTCGGGCGCTCTGTATGGGCTCGAGAGTATCGTGGGGATTGACGCCGTGTTGATTTTCGGTGTAGAATGCCGGATTCTTGATTTTGCCTATGTCGTGATAGAGGGCTCCTGTACGGACAAGCTGCACATTTGCGCCGATGCGGCTTGCGGCAGCCGAAGCGAGGTTGCTGACGGCCATGGAGTGGTTGAAAGTCCCCGGACATTCTTCCGAAAGCTCTCGGAGCAACGGATTGTTGATGTCGCTGAGTTCAACGAGCGTCACGCGCGAAGTGAAGCCGAAGACTCTCTCGACAAGAAACATCATCACATAGCTGAATGAAATCAAGATAGCGTTGATGGCGAAGCATCCGAAGATCCGGCCCTCGGTCCGTGAGAGTGAGCCTGACTGCATGATCTCGATGGCGGCATAGCAGAGCGCGTAGGCAATGAAGATTAGGGCTGCGGTGCGTATGAGCTGGCTGCGGCGCGAGAGGTCTTTGAGCGAGTCGATGGCCACGACTCCGGCTATGAACTGAACGAAGACAAATTCAAGTGCGAACGATGTGACTATGGCACAGATCAGCACTTGGATCAGATGGCAGAAGTAGGCCGTGCGCGAGTCTAAGAAGACTAAAATCAGGATGGGCACGATTGTGAACGGCGTTATGTAGAGCCCCGTTCTGAACCCGGCCTGCATGGCGAAGGCGAAAAGTGTGAAAAGCCCGATCAGGGTCATGATGAACAGCACCGTGCGGTCGTCGTCGAAATAGTCGCGGCGGAATATGAACAGATAGCCATAGAGAGCGCCATAGAGGATCAGCATATAGAGAATCTGACCGGCCAGCGGATAGTAGTGCTGGCTGATAGTGCCTTTGCCGCGTTCGTCGGCCATTTTCTCGTAGGTGCGCAGAACTGTCGCGAGGCGTGAGGTGACAATGTCGCCCTTGTCGATGATGCGTTCCCCCTGCTGTATGATGCCGACAGGTGCCATAGCCTTCTGATAGGCCTCGTCGAGCAGACGCCGGGTGGTGACGGTGTCTATAAGAATGTTTGGCTGAAGTACTTCCGAGAGGCGCGTGGCCGAGACGGCCTGATGCATTCCTTTGTTGCGGAAGAGGCTGTCAATGTGTTCGTAGGCGCGGAATGCCGAGAGATAGGATGTCGTCGGCATACTGATGGCCACGTTGTCGTGGATGAAGCGTACCGACGGCAGTTCGCCGGCTTCGATCTTCGCATACGTCTCGCGGTCGACGATTCCGTTGTCGTAGATATTTCGGATCTCGCGTATGATCTGGTTGCGCTGGGCCGGTGTGATGTCAAGCCCCGTGGTGGAGTTCAGTCGGGTGGTGTAGTCGGAGACTATGGTTTTTTCAGCCGTGATGTCGCGGGTGAAGACAGGCTCAAAATATGTATTGATGCTGTCTCTGATCTTGGCCGCGCTGAGCGAATCGAGATGGATGGGGATGTCGAACGGCGCTGTAAGAAGCGCGTAGCTCCAGGGTCTCCCTTCTTCAAACACGTAATGGTTTTCGCTTGTACGCGGAAGGAAGTAGACGGAGATTGAGACCACAATGACGAATAGCAGCCCCCGGTATGTAAGCTGTCGGGATGGCAGTTTGTTCATATCTCTAAAATGTTTCGGACTACGGTCCAGATAATGATGGTCGCGAGGATGAGCAGGATGAATGTCTGTGTGCCGAGCACGTGTCTGAGGCGTGATCCGCGTTTGCCTGAGTAGCGGAGGCCGAGCAGCAGCGCGATCAGGGGGATCTCGACGATGAAAAGCGCGTTGAACCTGAAGGCTTCCGCAAGATGACCGTTCAGCAGTGCATGGAGTGCTCTCTGTGATCCGCAGCCCGGACAGGAAAGGCCGGTGAGCATCTTGAAGCTGCAACGCGGATAAAGATTGGTCGAAGGATCGACGGTCGAGTAGAGGACTGCCAGCCCTGCCGCGGCGATGCAGGCGGCGGTGATGAGCACTCTGCGGCGTGTGAGGATCAGTTTGCTTTTCTGACGGTCCATGTATGGCGTGCCGGACGGTGTGTGACGGTCAGTCTTGTTAAAGCAGCCCCAAGAGCATCGAGAACGGGGCCCAGATCAGACCGGCCACGAATGATATGATCACCCACATCTGGGCTTTCGACGATGCGTCAAGGGCTTCGTTGTAGTTGCCGCGCATATAGGCCGGAGAGACTTTCGAAGCATAGATGATGGACACGATTCCGGTGGGAATACAGCAGCAGATGGTGGTGATGATGGCCCAGACAAGATAGTTGTCGGGCATGGGAGGCATCCGGTTCGGATCGGCCGGTTCGAATGACTGGCCGGGATAGCGGGGCTGTCCGTAGGGCATTCCTCCATAAGGCTGTCCACCCGGCTGCCATTGGCCGTAGGGCATCTGGGGAGCCTGCTGATTGTTGTAAGACTGCTGGCCGTAGTTCGGCTGCCCGTAAGGCTGTTGATTGTAGGGCTGTTGCCCGTATGGCTGTCCCGGCCACGGAGTTGCCTGTCGTCCGGCGATCATGGCGGCGATCTCAGGCACACCGGCCGCTGTCGTCCAGTCAGGGAGGCCTTCATGCCATACCGGGGTCGTAAGGCTGATTCCCGGTATGGCTGAAAGTTCCTCGATTGACAGCGGACCTTTCTGCACGCTGTCGATGATTATCCAATATTTCATTTATCAGAAGAATTTTGTCTCTTTGCCGAGGATGTCGGAGAGGATGGCATTGGCAAGACGTGAGGCGCCGAGACGGAAGTATTCAGAGGTCTCCACCCACTTGTCGCCGAGGACTGTTTTGACGATCGTGTAGTATTTCAGCGCGTCTTCGGTTGTGGAGATGCCTCCGGCGGCTTTGAATCCTACCATGCGGCCTGTCTTCTCATAGTATTCCTTGATGCACTCACACATTATATATGTGGCTTCGAGCGATGCGCCGGGATATTCCTTGCCGGTCGAGGTCTTCAGGAAGTCGGCGTCGGAATAGAGCGCGAGGATCGAGGCGTTGCGGATGTTTTCGGCTGTCTTGAGAGCGCCTGTTTCGAGGATGACTTTCATCAGCGAGTCGCGGCAGGAGTGTTTCATCTCGATGATCTGGTCGCAGACTTCCTCATAGTCCTTGTCGAAGAAGTCTCCGAGACCTAAGACGATGTCGATTTCGTCAGCTCCGGCTTCTACTGCCAGACCGATTTCGGCGACTTTTACCTCGATAAAGCTCTGGGCGCTGGGGAAACATCCGCCCACGGCTGCGATGTCCACGTCGCTGCAATCGAGCACTGTGCGCACCACCGGCACGAAGTTGGGATAGACACAGATAGCCGCTACGTTGGGCAGATCGGCATATTCGTGCGCGAAAGCGTTGACTCTTTCGGTGAACGCGGCCACTGACTGCTGCGAGTCGGTCGATTTCAGAGTGGTCAGGTCGATGGAGTTGAACAGTCTTTTGAGCACTTCCGGAGTGTTGTTTTCGGCAAGATGCTTTTCAAGAATTTCGTTTACTTTGGCTGCGACTTCGGCGTCGGAAGTTGTGACGCGGCTGTCGGCGATTACTTGCTGATACCTATCCATGATGATTATTATTTTTCAGTGTTTGCGGATTATAGATTCTGTATGTTGGATTCGATGATTCCTTTTGTCCTCCGGTCTTATTTGTCCTGCAGTTTTTGGTTCGAGGCGTGGCGCATTGCATCGCGGGCGGTTTTTTTCTCGATGTTGCGGCGGAAAGCCTCCGTCAGGTCGATGCCGGTCTGGTTGGCTATCGCCGTCAGCACCCAGAGCATATCGGCCAGCTCGTCGGCCAGTGCGTCGGGGTCTTCACCGTCCTTGAACGACTGGTCTCCGAATCTGCGTGCCATGATCCGTGCCACCTCTCCGGTCTCTTCAGCTAAGATGGCGGTGTTGGTCAGAGGTGAGAAATATCTCACCCCGATGGTCTTGATCCACTCGTCGACGGTGGCCTGCACCGAGCGCAGAGAGATCGAATCGTCAGGAGTCGGGGGGATGTTCATGGTTTCCTTATTCACGTAGTTTTGAGTCTATAACAATTGTGACGGGACCATCGTTCACCAGTGCCACCTGCATATCGGCACCGAAGATCCCTTTCTTGACCTCGCGTCCGAGCAAGTTCTGACATTCAGAGCAGAAAAGCTCATATAGCGGTATGGCTGTGTCGTGGGCTGCCGCGCGGATATAGCTCGGCCGGTTTCCCTTACGGGTTGACGCGCAGAGGGTGAACTGGCTGACGGCCAAGATTTCTCCGCCGGTCTCGGCTACGGAGCGGTTCATCACTCCGTTGTCGTCGGCAAAGATGCGCATGGCGGTGCATTTGGCGGCAAGCCAGCGCGCGTCATCGTCGCTGTCACCCTCGGATACACCGACAAGCACCATCAGACCGGGCCCGATAGCGCTGTGAAGCGAACCTCCGATACTGACCGAAGCCTCCGTCACTCGTTGTATAACTAATCTCATAAGTGCAAAAATACAAAAAAAATGAATCAACGCATCATAAAAATGAATTAACCCGTCATCTTTACCGAAAATTCCGTTTCATTTATGTCCGGTCACTGCTGCTTTTCACCTCCGTTCTCACGGAAAGCAGTTTGAAAGGCCGGCAGGGATGATCATTCGGGAATAATTGGTCAATAGTCACTGAAAAGGCGGGGTTTGATGACGAGGCCGACGCGGAGCATGGTGTGGAATTCCTTGTAGGCGAGGAGGCCTTCGCCGTAGCCGTTGTAGTATTGCAGGAAGAGGAACTGGTTGTCGCGTTTGAAGATGCGGTAGTTGAACTCAACGGTGGTGTTGTAGTTAAGCTTCCATCCTTTGCGTTTGACGAGGTTTACGGCCAGTCCGAAGCGCCCGTTTTGGGAGTTGAAACTGGTTCCAACCTGATAGATGCCGCAGTAGTCGAGAATGTCCTTGTTCTCGACTCCGTCGATGATCGGAATCCAAATCTTTCCGTGTACCACTATCTGTGGATCGATCATGATGCTTCCTCCCACACTGATCTTGTTCCATGAACGCGACGCGGTGCCGTCGCGGCCGTTCGATTCATGTTCGAGGATAAGGTTGAGCTTGCCGACGAAGCGTCCCTTGACAAAGAGCGGCTTTGTCAGTCCGATGCCCGGATTGAAGTTGAGATCGGTCATCGGCAGGGAGTTTTCAAGCACGTTCCAGAAGCATTTCTGAGAATAGAAAAGGAAGAGATAGGTCCCGCCGGGCAGCGTGCTTCGGGTCAGACGCTGTGCGATCGAGATCTGAAACTTTATGTTGGTGTTGTCGCGTCTGACAGGCTGGCCGACCGGACAGCCGAAGATGAAATAGTTGTCCTTGTAAAGCCCGAAATATGGTCCGTCGTCAAATGCGCGGCGGACGCTGTCTGTGTCGATCTCGTCGTTGGTGATGTTGACGATCTGTGCGGCACTTCTTGTCGGAATTGCCGCTGAAATGAGGATCATCGTTGTGATGCTCAGGACAAGTTTGTGGATCTTAGTCATCGGGCAGTTGCTTGTAGAGGTCGTGGAACAGTGCTTCGGTAAGTGAAAGAGTCTCACGAGACGCAAAATTAAGAATAATTTCGTATTTTTGCCTGAAAAAATTGAGACTATGCGCTATTACTCCATATTTTTGGCCGTTTCGCTGATTCTTCTTGCCGTGCTTACTGGCTGCGGCAACAGTGAAGAGTTCCTGATCAAATGCGAGATAAAGGGTCTCGGCAACAAGGGTGTCGAGATGTTTTATGTCGATCGCGACCTGCGTCGGGTTTCGTTCCATCCTGTCGATGACAAAGTGACGTTGCGCGGAGTTTCGCAGGAGCCCACTCTCGTCGAGGTGTTTACTGTTGACGGTGACCCGCTTTTCAGCTGTGTGGCGGCTAATGGTGACGAACTGGAAGTCAAAATGCTGCTTGCCGACCCAACATCGGTGCGTATAAAAGGAAACGATGACTCAAAGCGCTATGCCGAGTTCCTTGTGGTCAATGACTCCGTGCTGACCAAAGGTGATGCCGCGGCCGTCAACAGCCTGATCGCAAAAGAGGTGCGGTCTAATCCCTCGGCCATCTCTTCGGCCATGCTTATCGCCACCCGTTTTCAGGCCCGCGGATATGAACTGCTTGCCGATTCGCTGATCAATGCTCTGACTCCCGATGCACGGCCCGAAGGGGTGATCGGAGGTTTTGCCGGACTTCTCGGCGAACAGCTGACGCCGGCTGTGAGGGCCGACCTGCGCAGCATGACTTTCCGCGCGGCCCCCGACACGGTAATCCGTTTCGTCCCCTCGATGCAGAGTTACAGTCTGCTCGCTTTCGTCGGGCGCAGCAAGCCCGACAGCATCCGTCGGATCCTGCGCGAATTTCAGAAGACTCTCGACAAGAAGCGTTTCCGTGAGGCTGAATTTACCGTCATGTCCGACAGCGCCACATGGGCGGCCTCCATACGCCGCGACAGCGCCAAATGGGTACAGGCGTGGCTGCCGGGCGGAGTGGCCCACACAGCAGTGAGAAATCTCCAGGTGCCATACGTCCCATTTTTCATTGTCACCGACAGTCTGGGCCGGCAGCTCTACCGCGGCGGCTCGGTCAGCGCGGCGGCCGACACCGTGCGCTCGCGTCTTGCGCCGTATTTCCGGCAGAAAGAGTCCGCTGACTCCGTCAGTCACTGAGCCGCAGGCAATAAACAGGGGGTGCGGAGCGTTATGTACAGGCATAACTATCCAAGAAAATGAAAACACTCCTCAGCATAGTCCTGATGTCGGCCTTCACTCTGATCCTTGCCGGATGTATAGAGGACGGCATCGACACCTCTCCCTCCTCCCAGCCCGATTTTTCGGTAGATACCCTTTTTATGGGTACCGTGTTCACCGGTCAGCCCACTCCGACAAGCCGTTTCATGGTCTATAACCGCCATGACAAGATCATGCGTATCAGCGACATTTCGATCGCGGGGGGCAGCTCTTGCTTCCGCCTTAATGTCGACGGTTTTGCCGGCGAAAGTTTTCAGGATGTCGAGATCCGGCCCAACGATTCGATATATGTCTTTGTCGAGGCTACGCTGAACCCAAACGGCTCTCCCGGACTTTCGGAGATCAACGAGACGATCGACTTCACGACCAACGGCGTAAAACGCAGTGTGGTGATCCATGCCGACGGGCAGGACGTCACCCGTCTTGAAGGCGCCGTCATCGACAGCGACACCCGTTTCGATGCCACCTATCCCTATCAGATTTTCGACTCGCTTGTGGTAAGCCCCGGCGCCACTCTCACACTCGCTCCCGGCACCACGCTTCATTTCCATGACAAGGCTTTCTGTCGTGTGGAGGGAACTCTCGTCAGCAAGGGTACTCCCGAACAGCCCGTCAATCTCTGCGGCGACCGCACAGGCAATGTTGTCGGCCAGATTCCGTTCGACCTTATGGCCTCGCAGTGGCGCGGTTTGGAATTTGCGTCGGAAAGCCGCGGCAACCGCCTTAGCCACACGATTGTGCGCAATACCGTCAGCGGTGTGCTTGCCGATTCGCTCTCGCAGGTCAGCCTTCTCAACTGCCGTCTGCGCAACAGCGCTGGCTATACGCTGCGGGCCCGTTATGCCGATCTGCATATTGTCGGTTGCGAGCTTGCCGAGGCCGCTGAAGGTGTATTTTCGATTACCGGCGGCACGACGACGGTCAACCATTCGACCATCTCCAACTATTATCTCTTCTCGGCGCTTCGCGGAGAGTCAGTTCAGTTCTACCACTATAATGCGGATAGCGACAACGGTTCGGAAATGCCATATCTTGTCGCCGATTTCACCAACAGTATCATCTACGGCAACGGTTCGGATCTTTCGGTCGGCGATTTTACAGGCTGTCAGGTCACTCTGCGGCGCTGTCTGCTGAAAAGTGCCGGGGCCGACGATGACAATTTCATCAACTGCCTGTGGGAGAGCGATCCGCTTTACTACACCGTGCGCAGCGACTATTATTTCGACTACCGTCTGCAACCCGAATCGCCTGCACTCGGTACTGCCGATCCGTCACTCACTCTTCCGGAGGCTTCCACTGACTTCTATGGCGTCAGCCGTTTCGGCACGGCACCCAATATAGGCGCCTATCAGGCAGCGAGAGAAGAATAATCATCCACCAGGACATAACAGGTTCATACAAGTTAATGTTGCAAAACCTGTGGCATTGCCTCCGGTAGGGACGCTTTTTAAAGCGTCCTCCATTGCAAATGGCTGTTCATCAGGTTGTTGCGGATGCTTTAAAAAGCGTCCCTACTGTAAATATTGAGTTTTGCGACATTCAGGTATAAACAGACAGCGAAGGGCATCATCACGATGTCCTTCGCTCGATAGTAACAATTTGTCTGTAAAAATTGATCAAGTCTTGAATCCTCGATTGAGATTGTAGATCAGCGGGCTCAAGCATGCCCAAAGGATCAAGACACACGTAAAATAAGTGGTTATATGAGTTTAGTTGAAACCACCATTAGGGTTTCCTTTCCAAATTTTTAGGAGATACGTTTTTAAGAGAGGTTGGTTGATTAATAGTAACGAGTATGATAGATGTAGAATCAGTAGTTTTATTTATTTTTTCTGCAGGGCAAAAATAAATAAAAAAAATTACCCCCCCCCGAATATTTTAACACAATTTAACCTAATAGAGGCTGCTTTTAAGTTTTCAATAGTATAATATTCGGTCCGGGAAATGTTTATGATGGCCGGACGGGCATTAGTGAAAATGTCTGTCCGGCCTGTTTTTCTGTTTCAGTCTATTTTTGCTCGACTGATCGGTCTTATTCTGAAAGAATAGAGGGAGCGGTGTAGGTGCGGGTGCCGAGTTCCTGATCGAGCATGTAGAGGCCCATGCCGTCGTTGCCGATCAGAGAGTATTTGTCTATGAGTGTGCGGCAGTTGTCCTCTTCTTCCACCTGTTCGCTGACGAACCAGTTCAGACGGTCGCGGGTAGCATAGTCTTTCTCGGCTTCGGCGAGCGAATAGAGATCGTTGATGAGGGCTGTCACTTTCTTTTCATGTTCGAGTGTGGCTTTGAACGCATCGAGGGGAGATTCCCATACGGTAGGAACAGCATCAATGGCTTTGAGCTCTACACGGCCTCCGCGCTGGTTGACATAGTTCATGAAGATGGTGGCGTGTGCCTGCTCTTCTTGGAACTGAATTTTGAACCAGTTTGCGACTCCGGGCATTCCTTCGGCCTGGAAGTGGAGCGACATGGAGAGATAGAGATAGGCGCTCCAGAATTCAGCGTTGATTTGGGCGTTGATAGCGTCCTGAATTTTGTTGTTTAACATTGTGATGTATGTATTTTGAAGTACAATTTAATTTCCGAAAGCAAAAATAGCAACTTTCCGCGTATTTGCGAATGACTCTTTAAGAAAAATTATTAAAAAAATTGCAGGACCGTTACTCCCTGCCGATGGCAAAAATGCCCCGGTGACGGAGTAGCGGTCTGTTTGATTGAGGTTTAGAGCGTGTTTAGCTCTTGCCATTAAACGCACTCTTACCGGCTGATGCGGTCGTAGAGCTTCTGGAATTTCAGGGCGATTTCGGCGTTGCAGAGGTTGTTGATGGAACCGACGTGGGTATGGCTGACGGAGCGCACAGGGCGGTAGGTGCCGTCCTGAACTTCGAGACCGACTTTTTT
This sequence comes from uncultured Bacteroidales bacterium, assembly GCA_900544535.1. Taxonomy (GTDB): domain Bacteria; phylum Bacteroidota; class Bacteroidia; order Bacteroidales; family Muribaculaceae; genus Duncaniella. The sequence goes on from UQVH01000026.1 coordinate 22,071, forward strand.
GTAGGCTTCGCGGAATGGCATTCCGGCAAGCACAAGGCGGTTGACCTCCTCTACGGTGAAGAGATAGTCGTAGCGCGGGTCGTCGATGATGTCGCGGCGGATGCGGATGTGTTGCAACATGAAGTCGGCCATGTCGAGGCAGTCGACCATCTCCGTAGTTGCCGGGAAGATAATGTCTTTGAGCAGCTGAAGATCGCGGTTATATCCCAATGGGAGGTTGGCGGTGAGCAGCGCGATCTCATTCTGTATGCTCTGGAGACGGTTGCATTTGCCGCGCATGATCTCGAAGACGTCGGGGTTTTTCTTGTGTGGCATGATGGAAGAGCCGGTGGTCAGCTCGTCCGGGAAAGAAACGAACCCGAAGTTATGACACATCCACATGCACACGTCCATAGCCAGATGGCCGAGGGTCGAGGCAATGGCGCCTATTGCCATCGATGCGGCGCGCTCGGTCTTGCCGCGCGACATCTGGGCGGCGACCACGTTGTAGTGGAGCGTCTCGAAACCGAGCAGACGAGTGGTCATCTCACGGTCGAGAGGGAATGAGGAGCCGTAGCCGGCAGCAGAGCCGAGCGGGTTCTGATTGGCGATATTGTAGGCGGCGACGAGCATCTGCATGTCATCGGCAAGTGATTCGGCGTAGGCTCCGAACCAAAGTCCGAACGAGGAGGGCATCGCCACCTGGAGGTGGGTGTAGCCGGGCATCAGTACATCCTTATACTCTTCGCTCAGAGCCTGGAGGCGCTTGAAGAGACGGTCGGTGGCGTCGGCGATCCGGCGCAGTTCGTCGCGCATGAAGAGTTTGAGGTCGACGAGCACCTGATCGTTACGCGAGCGTCCTGAGTGGATCTTCTTGCCTATGTCGCCGAGACGTTCGGTAAGCATGAATTCTACCTGAGAGTGGACATCTTCCACTCCCGGCTCTATTGTGAATTCGCCGCGTTCGATGACTTCGGCAATCTCGCCGAGGGCCTTGAGGAGTACGTCGAGCTCGTCGGTTTTGAGCAGTCCGATGCTTTCAAGCATTTTGATGTGGGCCATAGAACCCTGCACGTCGTAGCGTGCGAGGCGCAGGTCAAGTTCGCGGTCGCGGCCGACGGTGAATTCTTCTATCATTTTGTCGGGCTCGAAGCCCTTGCTCCAGAGTTTCATTTTTTCAGGGGATTGAGGGTTGAAATTGGTCCAATTGGGCTAATTAGACTAATTGGACTAATTAGACCAATTGGCTTACGGTGCGTTCAATCAGGCTGCGGTAGAGTGGTACGGCAGCTTCGATCTCGCTGAGGCAGACATATTCGTCGGCCGAGTGGCTGCGGGATGACTCTCCGGGGCCGATTTTGAGTGAGGGGAAATCATACATCAGCGACATGTCGCTTGTGGTGGGCGATACGAAGGGTGTCAGACCGAGGCTGCGGGCGGTGCGGACCAGGGGATGATCCTCGCCGATGACTGAGGCGCGTACGCGTGTAGAGCGCGGTGTGAGTGTCGTGTGGGGGCTGACGGCAGAACGCAGCAGGCTGACGGTCTCCTCGTTGGTGAAAGCGTCGGTGGTGCGTATGTCGACGACCCATTTGCATTCGTCAGGGATGGCGTTGTGCTGCCATCCGGCGTCGATCTGTGTGACGTTGAGTCCGACCGGACCGAGGATGGCCGACTCTTTCGGGAAGCGGAACGAACGCAGGGCGTCGATGTCGGCCATAGCGCGGTAGATAGCGTTGATCCCTTCGCCGCGGGCGGCATGACCGGTGACTCCGCGGGTGAGACAGTCGAGCACGACGAGGCCGCGTTCGGCCACCGCCGGTTGCATCCCGGTAGGCTCACCGACTATGGCGCAGCTGATCTTTATGTCCTCCTCTTCAAGGTGTGGGAGGAACGCGCGCATTCCGTTCTCGCCGCCGACCTCTTCCTCGGCAGTGATCGCCAGAAGCAGATTGCAGGGCAGCGGCGTCTCGCGCAGAGAGAGAAAGGTATTGATCAGAGCCACAGCCGAAGCTCCGGCGTCGTTGCTGCCGAGTCCGTAGAGGCGTCCGTCGCGGATGTCGGGGCTGAACGGGTCAAGTGTGTAGCTCGCGGCAGGTTTCACGGTGTCGTGATGCGAGTTGAGCAGCAGTGTGGGGTGTGCCTGGTCAAAATCTGCCGACAGAGCATAGATATTGTTGCGGAAACGCAGGGGCGCGGCGCCTTTTTCGGCCAGATGGTCGAAAATCAGCTGCGCGGTGCCGCTTTCGTCGCGTGAAAACGACGGAGTGGCGATCATGCGCCGGAGCAGCTCAATTTCTGATGACAGTGCCTGAGGGCTGATCGAGGGCATCGGAGTGCTTTATGGTTACGGATTTCACACCGGCGTTGACGGCGGTGAATGCGTTGTCGATTTTGGGGATCATGCCTTTGCTGACCACACCATCGGCCCGCAGACGGGAGTAGATCTCAGGGGTGATCAGGGGAATGACCGAGTCGGGGCGGTCGATGTCTTCCATGACGCCGGGCTGTTCGAAGCAGTAAACAAGCTCGACCGGCGCTATGCGGGCCACACCGGTGGCGACAGCCGAAGCTATCGTGTCGGCGTTGCAGTTGAGCAGCGATCCTTTGCCGTCGTGAGTGATGGCGCAGAAGACCGGCGTCAGTCCGGCGTCGAGCAGCGAGCCGATCAGGGTGGCGTTGACTCCGGAGGGTGCGATGTCACCCACGAAGCCGTAGTCGATAGGCTCCGGCTTGCGGCGGGTGGCGCAGATGGCGTTTCCGTCGGCACCGGTCAGGCCGATGGCATTGCATCCGGCGGCCTGGAGCATCGAGACAACCCGTTTGTTGACCAGTCCGGCGTAGACCATCGTCACTACGTCGAGGGTCTCGCGGGTGGTGACGCGGCGCCCTTCGATCATGGTGGTGGGTATTTCGAGACGCGCGCTCATGCGTGTGGCCTCCTTGCCTCCGCCATGGACAAGAATCTTCTTTCCGGGCATCGCGGCGAAGGCGGCGATGAAGCGGGCGAGGGCTTCGGGATTGTCGACGACATTGCCGCCGATCTTGATCACTTTGACTGTCTCCTCCATCATTTCAGACTTTCAAGAAGACGTTTGAGCACTACCTGAGCCGAGATCTCGCGGTTGGCGGCTTCAGGAATGACGATGCTGCGGTCAGATTCGATGACGTCGTCGGTCACGATCATGTTGCGGCGCACCGGCAGGCAGTGCATGAAGAATGCGTTGTCGGTCAGGGCCATCTTTTCGCTGTCGACGGTCCAGGCGCGGTCGGTGGAGAGGACTTTCCCGTAGTTGGGATCAGCGTAGGCCGACCAGTTCTTGGCGTAGACGAAATCGGCGCCTTCGAGAGCCTTGCGCTGGTCGTATTCGACACGTGCGCGGCCTACGAATTCGGGGGCAAGCTCATAGCCTTCGGGGTGGGTGATCACGAAATCATAGTCAGTGGCGTTCATCCATTCGGCGAACGAGTTGGGGACAGCCTGAGGCAGAGCGCGGGGATGAGGCGCCCAGGTCATGACCACTTTGGGGCGCTCCTTGGTCTTGTATTCCTCGATGGTGATGAGGTCGGCGAAGCTCTGGAGCGGATGACGGGTCGCGGCCTCCATGCTGAACACCGGGCGACCGGAGTAGCGGATAAATTGGTTGATGACCCTCTCCTCATAGTCCTCGGCCTTGTCCTTGAGTCCGGCGAAGGAGCGGACACCGATGATGTCGCAGTAGGAACCCATCACGGGGATGGCCTCAAGCAGGTGTTCGGCCTTGTCACCGTCCATGATGACGCCGCGTTCGGTCTCAAGTTTCCACGCGCCCTGATTGACGTCGAGCACGATTACGTTCATGCCGAGGTTGAGGGCGGCTTTCTGTGTGCTCAGACGGGTGCGCAGACTGGAGTTGAAAAAGATCATCATCAGTGTCTTGTTGCGGCCGAGGTCTGAGAAGGCGAAGCGGTCGGCTTTTATCTGAAGCGCCTCTTTGACGGCGAGGTCAAGGGGGCCTATGTCGGTTACGTTAGTGAAATTGCGCATTTTTCAAGAAGGTTTTTGAGAGGTGAGTACTTGTTTGAAGGCTTCGATGAAGCGGCGGGAGTGTGAGCGGGGAAGGCAGAGGGCCGGGAGGAGACGCACGGTGTGCTCGCCCGCGCCTCCGGTGAAGATACGGTGCTCGAAAAGGAGACGCTTGCGGACTTCGGAGGCCGAGCCTTTGATTTCGATGCCGATCATCAGTCCGCGGCCGCGGACTTCGGTGATTTCGTCGCATTCCATAGCGAGGCGACGGAGCTCTTCCAGCAGATATTCACCTTCGGCGGCGGCGTTGGCTATCATGGCTTCGCTTTCAAGAGCATCGATGACTGCAATGGCGGCGGCACAGGCCAGATGGTTGCCTCCGAAGGTTGTGCCTAACATTCCTTTGACCGGCTTGATGGACGGAGCTATCAGTACGGCACCCATCGGGAAGCCGTTGGCTATGCCTTTGGCGCAGGTGATGATATCGGGGCGGATGCCGGTGTACTGGTGGGCGAAAAAGCGTCCCGTACGACCGTAGCCTGACTGGATCTCGTCGAGAATGAGCAGGGTTCCGGTGGCAGTGCAGACCTCGCGCAGACGGCGCATGAAGTCATCGTCGACCATGCGTATTCCGGCCACTCCCTGAATGCCCTCGATGATGACAGCGGCAAATTCGCCCGTGGAGAGATGCTTCTCTACTGCCTCGATGTCGTTGAGGGGTGCGAAGACCACGTTGTCGGTCGAATTGAAGGGTGCTTGGATCCTGGGGTTGTCGGTTGCGGCGACGGCGCCGGAGGTGCGTCCGTGGAAGGCTCGGTCGAAGGCAAGGATCTTGCGGCGTCCGGTGTGGAACGAGGCGAGTTTCATTGCGTTTTCGTTGGCCTCGGCTCCGGAGTTGCACAGGAAGAGCGCATAGTCATCGTAGCCGGAGATACGGCCCAGACGGTCTGCTAATTTCTGCTGGAGTGAATTCTGCACGGAGTTGGAATAGAAGCCGAGACGCGACACCTGGTCGGCGATGGCCGACACATAGAGCGGGTGGGCATGGCCGACGGAGATGACCGCATGGCCTCCGTAGAAGTCGAGGTATTCCGTGCCGTCGGCGGTGTAGACATGGCAGCCGCGTCCCTTGACGGGCTCGATGTCATATAGTGAATATACGTCGAAAAGATTCATCCTTTCAGTGGTGAATTGTAACGGTTGGAGATTAATGAAAAAGAAAAGGTAGATCTGGCGCGTGGCCGGAGTCGGGCGAGGGACGGGATCAGAATGCCGAGGGCTTCAGACGCAGACCGCAGTCTTCGGGGAGTCCGCAGATGAGGTTGAAGTTCTGCACGGCCTGTCCGGATGCTCCTTTGAGGAGATTGTCGATCGCGGAGATGATCAGCAGCTTCGATCCGTGTTTCTCAAGCGAGATCAGCGCCTTGTTGGTGTTGACTACCTGCTTGAGGTCGACAGGACGGTCCGAGACGTGGGTGAAGACGGCGTCGGCATAGAAATCCTTGTAGATGCCGACGGCTTCTTCGAGCGTAAGGTCGGTGTCGATGTAGGTCATCGCGAAAATGCCTCTTGCGAAGTCGCCGCGCACGGGAACGAAACTGATCTCGGCGTCGAAGCCGGGCTGGAGCTGGCGGAGTGTCTGACGGATCTCGGCGAGGTGCTGATGGCTGAAAGCTTTGTAGACCGAGAGATTGTCGGTGCGCCAGCTGAAATGCGTGGTGGCGCCCGGTTTCACTCCGGCGCCGGTCGAGCCGGTGATGCCTGTGACGTGGATCTCGCTGTTGAGCTTCCCGGCGGCGGCGAGGGGGAGCAGGGCGGTCTGGATGGCGGTGGCGAAGCAGCCGGGGTTGGCTACGAGCGATGCGCCGCGGATGGCTTCACGCTTGGCTTCGGGAAGCCCGTAGATATAGCCGTCGCTTTCGTCACGGTAGTCCTGCGCGAGGTCCACGACCTTGAGTCCTTCGGGCATCGGGTTCTCCTCCCAGAACTTGCGGCTGAAACCGTGGCCCTGGCAGAGGAAGAGCACGTCGACAGCCGAGAGGTCGTAGCTGTCGGCAAAGACAAGGTCGGTGTCGCCGGTCAGGCCTTCATGGATCTCACAGACCGGACGTCCGGCGTTGCTCGACGAATGTACGAATACGATTTCGGCCTCCGGATGATTGATCAGGAGGCGCAGGAGTTCGCCGGCTGTGTAGCCGGCGCCTCCGATGATACCTATTTTCTTCATCGGCCTACTCGTCGCCTCCGTTTCGTTTCTGGACGTTGTGATAGATCTTCATCTGGTTGCCGAGGATCTTGGTGAAGCCCTTGACATCGTCGGCGCTCCAGGCTTTGTTTACCTCGCCATATTCGCCGAAGTCGGTCTTCATAAGGTCGAAGGGTGAGTCTACGCCGACGAGGGTGTAGCTGTGGGGACGGAGTATGATCTCGACGGCGCCGCTGACATTGCGCTGCGATTTGTCGAGGAAGGCTTCCATGTCGCGCATGACTGGTTCGAGATACTGCGACTCGTGGAGGAACATGCCGTACCAGGTGCCGATCTGGTCTTTCCAGTACTGCTGCCACTTGGTAAGAGTGTGTTTTTCGAGCATCTTGTGGGCGGCGATGATGAGGATCGGACCGGCGGCTTCGAAGCCTACACGGCCTTTGATGCCGATGATGGTGTCGCCGATGTGCATGTCGCGGCCGATGCCGTAGCGCGAGCCGAGACGCTCGACTTCACGGATAGCGTCGATCTTGTTGTCGTAGTGCTTGCCGTTGACCGCCGAGATCTCGCCGCGGTCAAAGGTGATGGTCATGTGTTCCTCTCCGTTTTCGGTGATCTGGCTGGGATAGGCGCTTTCGGGGAGGGTCTGCTCCGAATGGAGAGTCTCCTTGCCGCCGATGCTTGTGCCCCAGAGACCTTTGTTGATGGAGTATTCCATCTTCTTGAAGTCGGCTTCGATGCCGTGTTTCTTCAGATAGTCGATCTCATACTCGCGTGTGAGGGTCATGTCGCGGGTGGGGGTGATGATCTCGATTTCGGGTGCGAGGATCTGGAATGTGAGGTCGAAACGCACTTGGTCGTTGCCGGCGCCGGTCGAACCGTGGGCCACGGCGTCGGCGCCGATCTTCTTGGCGTATTCGATGATGGCGATTGCCTGGAAGATGCGTTCCGAGGAGACGCTGATCGGGTAGGTGCCGTTGCGCAGGACATTGCCTGCGATCATATATCGGATGCTTTTGTCGTAGTAGTCGCCGGTTACGTCAAGGGCCGCGTGAGAGGCGGCGCCGAGGCGCAGGGCTTTCTCCTCGATGGTCTTGAGTTCTTCATCGGAGAAACCGCCTGTGTTGGCGATTGCGGTATGTACTTCATATCCGAGGTCTTCGGAGAGATATTTTGCAGCGAAAGATGTATCAAGGCCACCACTGAAGGCCAGAACCACTTTTTTCTTCTTTTCCATAATATTATTGTGTCTATTGGGGGATGATGTTGTTAAATTTCTTTTTTTATTTAAGGTGGAGCATCTTCTTGAGACGGTTGTGAATCCACATTACGTAGGGGGCTCGCTTGGAGGGACGTTCGAGTTTGGCTTTTGGGTCATAGAGCATCCCGGTGCAGAGGCACATCCGGCGGTTGTTGCGCTGGAGGATGTCGTAGTTCACACAGCCCTTGCAACCTGCCCAGAATTCTTCGTCGTCAGTGAGTTCCGAAAAGGTGACGGGTTTGTAGCCCATCTGGGAATTTAACTTCATCACCGGAAGAGAAGTGGTGATACTGAACAGTTTTGCGAACGGGAAGCGGAGGCGGGCCAGCTCGAAGGTCTTGGCTTTGATTCGTGCGGCGAGCCCCAATCGTCGGAATTCCGGATCGACGATAAGGCCTGAGGTGGCCACATAATCACCATGTTCCCAGCTCTCGATGTAACTGAAGCCGATGAGACGGTCATCACAGAGAGCGACGACAGCCTTCCCCGAACGTATCTTCTGAGCGATATATTCAGGTGTGCGGCGGGCGATACCCGTGCCGCGCTGAAGGGCTGATTCATAGATTAGGGTGACAATCTGCTCGGCATACTTCGCATGTTCTTCTTCGGCAAAGATCACCTTTATCTGATCATTGTTCATCTAACTGTTGTTATAAATAAAAGTACTTTTTGAATAATAAAATGTCCGCAAAAGTAATAAAATAATGTCGATTTTGCAGCAAAATGCAAAAGAAATGTGGAAATATAAACAAAATTTGTCAAATTTTCAGAATTTGTTTACCGAGAGGCGTCAGCCGGGAAGTTAGGTTGCCACTCTTAGGAACGAAAACAGGGACTGCCCAAACTTGTTAGACAGTCCCTTTCGCAGGGGAGGGGGGAATAGGCCCACCCTTATGTATGTCATGAGGAGATTGTATCTTCTTGAAATCCGGATCAAAGTTTGCGGTCCGGAATGAATTTCACATCCTTGACAGTCACGACTGCTGTCGCGCTGTCGATTTCGGTGGCTTTGTCACTATATATAAAGGTGGAGTTTTCGACGGTGATGTCACGGACGCATTCGAGGCCTTCGATACCGCTGGCAGCAATAGCGACTGAGGCGCCACGGCAGACTATGTCGGAAATCCGGATGTCAGTAAATTCAGGAACCTTTTCGAGCTTTTCGGGTTTCACGATGTCACTCTCTTTCGATCCCGCCGGGCGGTCGGCATAGTTACATTCGAAGGTAATGGCCTCGGCCTGTATGTCGGTCATCATGATGCCGCTGATGTATATGTCCTCAGTCTTGCCTCCGCGGCCGACAGCGCTTTTGAAGCGCAGTCCGGTGTCGGTGCCTGAGAATGTGGAATTGCGGACCACGATGCGTTTCATGCCGCATATATCTTCGCTGCCGATGACAAAACCGCCGTGGGCGTGGTAGACTGTGTTGTCCTGAAGGAGTATGTCTTCGCATCCGTTGACAAGGGCGTCAGGCTTGTACTCTCCGCTTTTCATGCAGAGACCGTCGTCACCCGCGTCGACGATGCAGTTGACCACCAGTGCCTGATGGCAGTCGCTGAGGTCGATAGCGTCGCCGTTCTGAGCGTTCCAGGGACAGCGCACGGTGATGCCGTCGATTATTATATTGCGGCTGTTGAAGGGATGGACGTGGAATTTCGGCGCATTCTGGAAGGTGACACCCGAAAGGAGGATGTTTTCGCAGTGGTAAATGCGGAAGAGGTCGTTGCGTTTTTTCTCTTGTTTCTCCGGTGTGGCCGCTATGTCGGGATAGCCCGATTTGAGTTCCCAGGGATACCAGAGTGTGCCGTTCTGGCGCTCGACACCTCCTGATTTACGGAAGCGTTTCCATTCGACGTCACTGACTTTCATTCGTTTGACCGGGCGCCATTGCGCACCGTTGCCGTCAAGGGTTCCCTCGCCGGTGATGCTTATGTTGCGGCAACGGGTGGCACTGATGCAGGCCCGTACTCGTGATGCTTTCGGGTTGGAGTCGAGATAGAGGGCCTTGTCGGGGGAAAAGAATAGCACGGCATTGCGCTCTAAATGCAGATCGACTCCGCTCTTGAGTTCTATCGGGCCGGTGAGCCAGATGCCCTGCGGGATTACGAGATGGCCCCCGCCAGCTTGGGAAAGTTCGTCGATAGCGTTTTGAATGATGTCTGTGTTGAGCGTGGCGCCGTCACCCACGGCTCCGCGTTCGGCAAGGCTGACACTCCGGTCAGGGATGGTGAAAGGCTCAACCTTGCGCAATTCGACCGGCATATCGGTATAATAGGAGTTGTATTGGGCAGAGGCAACGAACGGAGCGGCGAAAAGGAAAAGAGCAAATGCCGCTAATGAGAATTTCTTCATGGCAAGTAAGTCGTGAATGCGTGTAAAGTAAATGAATAAATTTATTGTTGATTTACGATAAAAACGGATGTATCAGTTTATTATTGCAGGTAAATGACAAAAACACCCGGATTCGCGTCTATTGTGGCGAATCCGGGTGCGGGATGTTAAAAATTTATGAAATTTCGGTTAAAATTCCGTTACAAGCCCGATCTGGTCTTTTTAGCAGCCGGAATCAGCGGCCGAAATGTTTCGAGTGAGCGCGGCGGCGCAGGAGTTTGCTGAAATCGAGAATCTTTTCAGAATCGGAGCTGACAACTGTGCGCGGAGTTCCGTAGCTGTAATAATATGTGCGGTAGCTGCTGTGCGAGTTGGTTTCGGAAGCCACGGCCTCGTCGGCGTTGAGTGTGAAACTGCAAGTGTAGCTGGTTTCGCCGCTGTCGCCGTCGCTGTCGTTCCAGCTTTGCTCGACAGCTGTGGGGAAGTTGACGGAAGCGCTGCCGAACATCCCGACGAGGGAGAGAGATTCGCAGTAGTCATCGTCGATTCCGTCAAAAAGAGTTTCGGCAAGCGCCAAAGTGTACTGACGGAATTTGTTGACTTCTGAACCATAGCTTATGTAAGACCGCGACGAACCGGAGAACTTTTCGCCGTCTTCGTTTTCAGTGTATTTACAGGATGTCTCAACAAGGTTTCCGTTGGTCCACTTGTATGTTTCCTTGTAATCGTCGCTGTAATTGTATTTCTCGCCTTCTTCAACACCGCTTTCCTTCGATACGGCGTGAACGCCTGTAAGGCAGCCATTGCTGTAAGAGAAAGTGTATTTCCCGGAGGCTTTGTAGGTGTCGCCGTCTTCGGAGCCTGAAATAGTGCCTGAGATTTCGGTTATGTAGCCTTTGCCGTTGAATTTGATTTTAATGTTGCCGCCTGCGTAGTCGTTTTCATAGAACTGGATAGTACCCTTTGAGTAATTGATTGAAAGTTCCTGTGTTCCGTATTCCGAAATACCGGTGCAACGGCCTTTGTCATCGTAGGAGAAAGAAATATCGCCGACGCTGGTGAGCTGTTTGCCGTCAAAAACATCAGTGGCATTGCTGCCGCCGTTGCTTCCTTTGTCATCGTCATCGTCGTCGCTGCATGAAGTTAATGCGGGGCAGATGAATGCGGCCACGACTGCGAGGCCGATCAATTTGAGTGATTTCATAATGTGGTTGGTTTGATATATAATGAATGGTGTTATAGGGATTAGTTGATAAGTTCAGTTAAAATGTGCGGTGTGTGCGTTTTGAATGCAGACGGTTTATAAAAACGGTGACAAAGGTATATCAAGCTGATTACAAGAGATAGTTTATTAACAAAATTAACACTTGGCCGCAGCCAAGTGTTAATTTTGCAGATAGGTTAAAAGAAATGTGGGGTTCAGAATTTCAGTGAAGCGCCGATCATGAAATTTATTCCCTGTGAATAGCGGTCGCCGATGTGGAGATAGTGGCGGTTGAGGAGGTTTTCGCCACGGGCAAAGACGGTGAGAGGATCGCTGACTGAATAGGATGCGCCCAAGGAGAGATTTGACACACAACCGAGCGACCGGGCCTGCGGAGTGTAGAGTGCGAGTTCCGGCGAGGAGAGATTGTCGGTCATGAAGTAGGCGCGGCGTCCGGCGCGGAACTGCCATCCGAGAGTGACCTGGAGCGGTTCGACAGGCCGGATTTTGAGGCTGGCGTCGATAACATGACGGGCACGGTCGCGCCATTCATAGAAGCTGTGGTCGTAGTTGTGTGGTGCGGTCTCGTAGCTGACGCGTGCGGAAAGGACTTTACGGTATTCGTAGCCGAGGGCCGCTCCGACATGCCAGGCGGATAGGTCGACACGGTCAAATACAGCGCCTCCGATATAACCGTCGCCAGAGATGGGCATCAGCCAATCGTTGGCTTTGGCATAGCCGCCGAAAAATTCAAGATTTGCGCCGAGGAAAGGACCGATGGTCACACGTCCGTCGAAAGCATAGGGGATGTGTGACTGGGAGTATGCCATCGAGGAGTTGAGATAGGGGGTAATGTCGTAAAGCGAGGCTACGGAATTGAGTTCGGAGCCTCCGCGGGCCTTGACTTCGAAGCCGACGATCTGTGATGGAGTCCATGCGACAGAGGCTTCGGGGGCGATATGGAACACACGGCCGCTGTTGACGCTGAGGTCGATTTTTGCTCCGATGCGGGCTCTGAGAGTCTGTGACGAGCAGTCGAGGTGGGGGGTAAGGGAGATCAGACCTGATGTTTTGCTCCCTTTGACCGTCACGTTGTCTATGTCAGTATATGGGTAGAGCGGCGTCCGGTGGCCGTTGGTGTGGAGGAAATCGGCGTCGGCGTCAAGGCTGAGAGTAGTGTTCTCGCCGAAGGAGAGCTTGCCGGTGAGCGAGGCTCCGAAGAGATTCTGACGCACCGGATTGCCTCCGTCAATCGGATAGACCTCTGTTTCGCCGGTTGACGGAAATTGAATTTCGGTTGACACACCCGGTACGAAAGGCCGGATAGGGAACTCAGTGCCGGGATAGGACGCTATGATGCGCATGAGCTGGGGAGCGTCGACATTGTAGAATCCGAAATGGCGGTAGCGGAGCGCAGCGGTCCAGTCGAGCCCTTGGCTGCGGGAGGAGAAGAGGGCCGCGAGATTGAAACGGCTTATCGACTGTGAGAAAGAATCAAAAGAGGCGGGGATCGTGTTGTAGCCGTAGGTGTAGTCAGTGCCTACGTTGAAAAACGACTTTTTCCCAACGGCCTGATGAAGATCCAGGCCGAGAGAAGCGGTGTGGTCGCGCCAATATTGTTTTTCGCCGTCAACTTTGCGTGTGTAGATGTCGCCGTCATACTGGCCCCAGGCGCTCAGGCGTGTACGGTCGGTGTTGAGGATGCAATAACCCGCCGAAAGTGCGCCGTTGAAAAGCGGCGTTCCCAGACCGAGGGCTACATATCCTCGGTAGGGCGACGAGAAGAGATTTTCACCGTAGGCCACCGGTTCGAGAGTTGTGATGGAGTTAGGGACGCGGGTGGTGACCACTCTGTTGCTGAACGCTAATTGCGGACGGCTGACAGGCGGGAGCTGGAGGGTGGGGAGTATGGTGATGCGGGCTGCATCGCGCTTGACTGGGACAATCTCCTGCTCGACGTTGATTTCCTTGTGTAGCCCCTGTCCGAAGAGAGGAGCGCCGATGGCAAGGCAGATTGAAAATATGATGGATCTTGTATTCATTTTTAGTTGTAGACTGAAATGTAGGGAGGATGGTTTGGGGGCGGAGTCTGCCGGATCAGAGACGTGCGTCGATCATCTGGAAGATGTCGGCCTCGGAACCGGGATAGTTGCTCTTGAGTGATTTCAGATATTCGTCTGCTTCGAATGTCTTGCCTTCCTTGCGCAGGATGTCGCTGTAAAGGATGAAGCCGCGGGCGAGCCAGTACTGATGCGGAGTGTCGGAGTCGATGAGTTTTTCTACTGTCGATTTCGCTCCTTTCACGAGTCCGCGCTCAAGCTGCGAAGAGCCCATGTAGAAGGCGCTTTTCGCTCCGTAGATATCAGTGGGATTCGCGGCGAGTTTCAACCAGTCGGCATAGGCTTTGTCGAAGTTTTTGAGTTTCTCGTTGGCCATTCCGCGCATGAATTTTATCTCGTTGATGTCGGCGGGAGTATTGGACGCGGTGGTGGCGAGGAGCTTGTCGGCGGTGTTGACCACATCGGCATACTTGCCTAAGTCGGCAGCAGTACGCATCAGGCCGAGACGGGCCTCGCGGAGCATGTTGGAACCGGAGGCGCGGCCTTCGAGCTGCTGATATGTTGAGTAGGCGATCTCGGTCTTGCCGAGCGAGCTTTCGGCCGCGGCTTTTATGAGCATGGCGTCTTCGGCCACTTCGGAATCCGGGTGCGAGTGGAGCACCTGCATGGCATAGCCCTGTGCTTCGGCGGGTTTACCTTCGTTCCAAGATGCGTCAGCGAGATAATAGAGTGCCTGTGCGCGGTCTGCTCCCTGGGGATAGTCGGCGATGTAGGCCGAGAGCTTGGAGGTGGTGCCGGAGTTGACATAGTCGTTCTCGGCGGCCTGGAAGGCGAGTTTCTCAAGCTCTGAGGCTTCGTAGCGCGGTGCGTTGGGCACGGAATTGATGAATGCCACGAATTCCGAGAGTTTGCCGTCGGCGGCATAGAGTTGCTTGAGGTCGTCGGCCGCTATGCGGGCTTCCTCGCTGGAGGGGAAGGTGTAGATTACTTTCTTGTAAGTCTCGATTCCATGCTGGCGCTCGCCGCGGTTGATGTAGGTGATGGCAAGCTGGAGATAGCCGTTGCGGCCGGGAGCGGTGTTGGGATATTGCTGCACGAGACGCCGGTAAGTGGTGATTGCTTTGTCTGTCTGTCCTAAGGCTGACTGGCTTTCGGCTTTTTCAAGCAGTGCGTTGGGTATGAGGCCGGAAGAGGGGAAGCGTTCGGCAAGGATGTCGATGCTTTCGATCTTTCCTGCGTGGTCCTTGCGGAGCCCTTTCATGATGGCGAGCTGGTAGAGCGCGTAGTCGCCGGCAGACGGGTTGAGGTCGTAGGCCTTGTTATAGGCTGTGGCTGCATCGTTAAAGTTCGACTGATAATAGTGGCAGTCGGCGATTCGGTTGTAGCAGTCGGCAAGGAGTGATCCTGCAAGATCGTTGTCTTCGTTCTGCATTACGGAGGCTGCGTCGCGGAAGTCGGTTAGAGCGTCGGCATAGCGTTCCTGGCTGAAACGGGTGTAGCCGAGATCGTAGTAGGCGATGGCTCTGTTGCGGGTGTCGGATTTCGGTACCGATCTGATGAACGAGCGGTAGCAATCGGCGGCTTCGTCGTAGTTGCCGCGGGTATAGTAACAGTCGCCCAGCCACAGGTCACACTGTCGGCGGATAGATGGATTGTCGGCTGCAATTTTTCGGGCCTGAGTCAGGTGTGTGATTGCTTGCGAAACTTTCCTGGAGGAATATTCGCGGCTACCGAGCACGAGGAGCACCCTCTGCTTTGCTTCCAAGAGTTCGGCCGACGGTTTCTGAATTTTGTCGAGTGCGGCGAGTGCGCTTTCATAATCGTTGTCCGTCATGTAGCCGTTGACGATGTAGCGCTGCACGTCGGCGCTGTATGTGGAGTTGGGATATTCCTTCAGAAAATTTTCAAGCAGGGCCACGGAGTTGCCGAAGGGGACGCGGCCTCCGTCCATGCGTGCCACAGCATAGTTGTAGAAGGCTGTTTCGCGCACCTCGCGGTCATAGTCGACGCGGTAGGCGTTTTCAAATGCCATAAGGGCCGAGTTGTTGTCGCCGCGTTTGAGATAGGCCTGGCCGAGGAAAAGATAGGCGCTCTGTTCCATAGCCGAGTGGGTGCCGATGGCTTGCTGGAGCAGTTTGATCGCGGCATCGTAGTCGCCACGGCGATATTCGCTTACGCCGAGGATATAGAAGGCCGACGGCTGGGGAGAGGAGGCTTCGGCGCAGTATTTCCAAAGATAGGGGAGAGCTTCGTTCTCATCGCCGAGGTTGTAGAGCGACTCGCCGGCAAGGCGGTTGCACTCTGCTGTGAAGGCCGGAACAGTCCCAGAATTCAGTAGCCGGCGCGAGATTTCGAGCGCACGGTTGAAATCGCCCTGTGTGAAAGCTATCTGCGCTTCATAATAGGGTGCTGCATTGCCGGGCTCGCGCGAGGTGTCGACGTTGCGGAAATATTGCAGTGCGAGGTTATAGTCTTTGTTGACGTAGGCGATATAGCCGAGATAGAAACGGGCGACATTGCCGTATTCCTGAGAGCTTTGCAGCGTGCGGAACTGGCTCGCGGCCGTGGCATATTCGCCGAGCATCATGTAGGAGTAGGCCGTGCGGTAGGTCATGTCGTCGCAGCGGCTTGCCGTGAGTGCTATCGGATTGACCTGGGCATATTCTCTGAGCGCGTCGGCATAGCTGCCGCGGTTGAACCAGTAGTCGCCGACCGACATCATTACATCGGCTCTGAGCGGCGACACCGGATAGTCGGCGAGAAACTTTTTGAAGAGATCGAGTGCTTCGTCATCGCCGAGGCCCTGCGAAGCGAGTCCGAGATAGTAGAGGGCTCGTTCGGCCTGCTCAGGTGTGGGACTCAGATTGTGGATTCGTGTAAGCTGGTCGATGCAGCCCTCATAATTGCGGTCGTCAAACATGAGGATACCTCTTTCAAGGTAGCCTCCGGCGTCAGGACTGTTGACTTGTGCGAAAGTGGCGCCGGTGGCGGCGCAACACAATGCTGCGAGTAATAGTTGTCGTTTCATGTCGGATTATATTCTATGGCAAAATTACGCCATTTTAAGGAAAATCACTAATTTTGCTTAATATTAAACGACATCTTAATAAAATAAGTGATTTAACTTGAATTTTACCATGAGATTTAAACGACTTTACACCTTAATTATATTAGGGGCTTCTTTATTTCCGGCAGTGACGGCCGAAAATTATCCTTCGCGCAGCGATATGCTGTGGGTGACCAATCCCGATCATGCCGACTGGCTTTACGAGACAGGCGACAGTGCTAAAATATCTGTCGAGCTTTACCGTTACGGTATTCCGGCTTCAGAGATGACGGTGGACTATACAATCGGACCCGATATGCTTGCGGCCGATACAAAAGGTCAGCTCAAACTTGACCGTAACGGTCGCGGTGAGCTTAATATAGGTACTATGAATAAACCCGGTTTCCGTGATCTGAGACTCGAAGCGGTTGTCGACGGCAACAAATTCTCTCATCATGTCAAGGTCGGCTTCTCGCCTGAGAAACTTAAGCCGTTTGTCAAAGAGCCTTCTGATTTCACCGCTTTTTGGGAAAAGGCCGTGGCCGAGGACAAAAAATATCCTCTGACCTATACAGCCGAACCGGTGGAGAAATACAGCACAGACAAAATGACCTGTCAGCTGATCAGACTTCAGCTCAACAACAAGGGACGTGCCATGTACGGCTATCTGTTCATTCCTAAGGGTGGAGGAAAATACCCCGCCGTGCTCACTCCTCCCGGAGCCGGAGTGAAGACAATCAAAGATCCGATGGCCCACCGCTACTACGGTGAGGGTGGCATGATCCGACTGGAAATCGAGATCCACGGCCTACACCCCGAACTGAGCGAGGCTGAATTTGCCGCCGAACGTAAGGTAAAAGGTGACTATCTGAAATTCGGAATGGAGGACCCGGACGAATATTATATGAAGGACGTATATCTCGGATGTCGCCGTTTCCTTGATCTGCTGACCTCGCTCCCGGAGTGGGATGGCAAAAATCTCTTTACTCAGGGTGGCTCGCAGGGCGGAGCGCTTGCCATCACCACGGCAATGCTCGACGAGAGAGTCAACGGCTGTGTGGCCAACCATCCCGCTCTTTCGGACATGACCGGCTATCTTGGCGACAAGACCGGGGGATATCCGCACCACTTCCGCAAAGATCCCGAAACTGCTACTCCCGAAAAGATACGCACGCTGGAATATTACGATGTAGTCAACTTCGCGCGTCATCTTCAGTGTCCCGTGAGAATGACCTGGGGCTTCAATGACAATACCTGTCCTCCGACCACAAGCTATGAGGTGTTCAATGCCATCTCTACCCCGAAAGACGCGCATCTGACGCCGATCAACGAACACTGGACCACTCCGCAGACCGAGCGGGCCCACTATGAGTGGATTAAAAGCCATTGTCGTTAACTGTCATTGAATCAGTGATATTTCTGGTTGTTGTGTGCTTTGCGCTGCGAAAATGCAGAAATTTTATAGCAAAAAAACGTGAAAAAATTTGCAGGGTAAAAATATTTGCACTAATTTTGCATCGCTTTTGAAAGGAAACACCTCTGCAAAAGCAAGCGCACAATAACTTGTTGCCTCTTTAGCTCAGTTGGCCAGAGCACGTGATTTGTAATCTCGGGGTCGTTG
>UQVH01000027.1 GCA_900544535.1 uncultured Bacteroidales bacterium
CAATATCAATTTTACCCATGCGGCTTAGTATAAAATAATTTTTACGACTTACTTAATAGAAATTTAATGGGTATCAAGATTGTTATTTCCGCTCTCTTAAAGCGGGAACGTCGGGATTCTCGTTGTAATACTTTTTCAAGTATTCGTAATATTCATGCGTACCGTTGCGAGCGCTGTTAAAATTGTCGATAAAATTGTCGATATGGAATGTGGCAGTAATGTTTGGTGCTTTTGAAACCTCTTCACAACTGTCGATTTTATGATTGATTTGGGTATACATTGCAATTATATGGTCGTATTCCTCAGATGTAAAACCTTTCTTGATAGCTTCATCGCGCGTAAGGTTGAAAACAAGATATTTTCCTTCCACGTAGCTGTTTTTCCATTTTGTAAGGGATTTTTCCATTCGAGCCCGGCCTTCGGGTGTGGAGGCCATTTTTTCAAGGTTTTTTTTCTGGCGCTCTCTGCTTTTGGCTCTGCGTTGATCTAACTCGGCTCTGGCTTTTTCATATGTTAGAGCCTCGTCAGTTTTTGCGATTGATTCCTGGATTTCCGCGATTTCTTTTGTCTCGTCAGACTGAGTGCATGAGGTCAGCCCCGCAGTGAGCAGCAGGGAGAGGAGGATGGTGTTGAGTGTCGCTTTCATTTGGAGATGGTGTTTGAGGGGTTTGACATTCATCGGAGTGCGGTCTGCAGTCCCGAACCCGACAATGCAAAGATACGACACGGATTGTGTTTTATGCAAATTTCAAGGGGCTCTAAAAATTCTCCACTGATTTCTGATATACCTTGAAAGTCAGGCTGTTATCTGGGTTTTTGGCGTTGTGATTTTCTTCACCCCTCCGAAAGGGCTTTTTCCACCCCGATTTCGGAGCGGAATTATCATGTTTCTGATCTGTCAGGTTTGGGAATAAACTCCTCGCGGTCGGGGACCTCGGAATGCTTTATGCGTTCGATCAACCGACTGCGGCGTGTATAGAAATATTTCAGCTTTATGCCGGTAAAGAGACTGACGGCGCGAGGTGAGAACCCTGCATGTATGAGCGAAAGAAAGAGAATATCGTCTTCTTTCAGAAATGGACATTGGACACGCATACGGCTGATGAGTCCGTCCATGCATTCATTGACAGATCCCTCTATCTGCCGAAGTTTGCGTGGAGAACGCAGGCTATCGAGTTCCTTCTCAACTTCGTTGATAATGGAGCTGCGGGTCTTTTCGGAATCTCCTTTTTCAAAAAATTCATTGCAGAGCAAGTTGATGGTCTCCCAACGCTCTCGGTAAAGGTTCGCTATGCGTTTCCGGGCCACATCGCTTTCATTACGCCGCGCCGTGAGTTCTTCAGATATGCGAGCGATAATTTCCATACGGTTCTCGGATTCCGCGTTTTTAACGCGGATCTTCAACCGATAGAAGCGGATGGCGGTTATCGCGATGGTTGTTACCCCAAGCAGTCCAAGGCTGAGAATGACGATCAGCCGTGATGCATGTTTTTGCCATGCGGTAAGTTTTCCGTCGATAAAATCTCGCTTGGAAGTTATGACAGAGGTGTTGGTTCTGGACTCGCGGTCAATCTCGCCGACATCAGGCAAGGGTGGGGAATTCCGGAAATCCGAGTGGTTGATGTCGTAGCGACGGTTTGCAAATTCGACAAAGGCCAATTCATCGGAAGTTCGGGCTATGAGGCGGGCGCTGTCAAGCTGGTTTTTTGAGAGTGAATTGTCCGGCTTATTGATCAAGTTGTCGTTTATCATGGAGGCACAGGCGTAGTCGAATGCATCGGGAGTATAGAATCTGCGGTAGCCCTGCATCGCTTTATAGATTCTTTCCGTATCCGAGAGATAGCCGGCGTATGTTGAGATGAGCAGTTCGGTGCGCAGGCAGGCGACGACAAAGGCCGAATCGGATGGAGCCGTGAGACGCATGCTGTCGAGCATCGTCATAGCTCGGTACAGACTGTCGATGTTGGAATATGCGACGGCTGCGTCAATCATTGCATAGCGGTGGTGCCGGATACTGTCCGCTTCGAGATAGTCTGCGGCAGCTTGCAGGCGGTGGCTGACTACGTCTGGACCGCCGTAGGTTTCGGAAATTATGTCGGCAATCAGATCCTCGGCAATCCCTGCTGAAAATGGCTGTCCGTCATCGCGGGCTGCATCCGAGGCTTTCATTGCCAAAGTTATGGCCTGCGTATAATTCTCGGCACGACAGGCTGAATCAGCGGCAGCATAAAGCCCGGCGAAAGCATCAGTGCCTTTTGAACAGCCGATACAGATCAAAACGGGCAGAGCTACGCAAAGCATAGGCAGTATCAATCTTGCCATATCGGATATTTCTATGTCAGGGCGTTTCATTTTGGCTGCGTTTTCGTATTGACGGTATTTTTGTTTTGAAAGACTGAGTGCTTTCACCGGGTCTTAAATCTCCGTTTCGTATTGCCTCGTAATGGCGTTCTATTTGTGCCATCATATCAGTGTTTGCCCATGCGGGCGGATTCTCTTTGATTGACTTATAGCTATCCATTGTCAGGTCATAAAAATCCTCTGTCACCCCCAGGCTTAAGGCGTCTTCTTTACTTATGCGCAGGTCATAATATTTTTTGTCAACTACATATACATACGGATCCAACAAATTTTGTTGCCTCTCATATTCATCATATACCGAAAAGGAAAGATAAAATTCATAATTACGAATCTTGATGTCTATGGGCAGGGCTTCGCTATGCTGTCTGTTTCCCGATTTATCGGCGTAGAGCCATAAGGATGAACAGATAAGCAAGAGTCCGATGCCTGTGACTATGGTAACGAAAATGTGTCTTGGTATTTTTATCATTGACGGCTGTATGTTTAGACCTATAAATCCTCTGAGGATACAAAGGTAGTATTTTTTTGAATGAAAGTAGCCCGGAGCTTCACAACTCCCGGCTACAAAGAGCAATAAAAATAGAAATAGGAGGGAGGTATCAAATCCTCTAAGTTTTATCGGTTGTTAATTAGTAACTTGCTTCCATTCGCAAATCGCAGGGACGTTTCTGAACGGGGCATTACTCATAAACATTATTTTGATATAATTATTTTCATTAATAGGAGTTTTTTTGAATATGAGAGTTCCTCCGACATTTGACTTCAGACTCCCTCTTTGGATTTGGGTTGTGGATTCGATTGTTACTTCCAATTCAAAATAGACGGGAGGATCGATTTCCTGTCCGTATGCGCAATATGCTGAAATGTAGCGACATCCGCGGACGGCACGTGTTTCAATACTGTTTCTGCGCCAAAGACTTGAAGCAAGTGTGCCGGCGATCTTGTTGTCGTATTCAACACGGCTTATCGGTTCGACGGGCGAATTTTTCGCATTTTTGTAATTTTCTTTTCGTTGTTTTACATACGCTTGTGGATCAAATGGGTAGCATGTGCCGCGCCCTTCACCATCATAGTATAATTTTGTCAGATTGTGAAGTTGACTGACAACCTCTTGATAATTATCGGTTGATACGCCAAGTCGTTCGGCATCGGCTTCTGAAATGTTGACAATATAGTTCCAGCCGTCGAGAACAGTGTTTTGCTCTATGATCCATGTCGCTTTTGCCATGTTGATCTCCTTTGGAGTAAGCATTCTCACCTGTTCGACCGGAAGACAGAGTTCATCGGCGAGTGCGCCATAATCAATGGTCGACCGAATCTCAGGGGCTATGTCATTGGCGGTTTCAGTGCAGCCGGCCATGATGGCAGTGACAAGCAGGCATGTCAAGTAAATTGGAAATTTTTTAAACATAGTTGTGGGTGTTTGATGTTATGAAAAAATAGTTTCGGTTCGTGACAATGCAAAGTTAATGTTTCGGAGAATGAAAATCCAAATCCAACTTGTCTACAAATGCGTGTGCAAGATGTTGTAAATCAGATGAAAACGGGGTGTGGGCAAATGGATTTGTCTACACCCCGTTAAAAGGTGATTGAAGAAGTCGGTTTTCTGACGGTTATTTCTTCCCTTTGTTGCGATAGGTATATGATGCTTGGCGGGGGAAGAGGCGTCGGAGCAGGTCGGTGCGGTGGAGGCGCTGGAGCGACCGGATGAGATCGGGCTGACTGGCGCGGTCATACCAGAAGAAATATTTTCGCTGGGCCTGTTTCTGCTCCGGAGTGGTTGCGGTGAAGACTCGTTCGCCGGTGTAGGGATGGTAGCCCGTGTAGTAAATCTCCGTGGAGAGGGTCATCGGAGTGGGAGTGAAATCCTGAATCTGTTCGAGGTGCAGGTTAAGCTCTTTGGTCTCGGCGGCGAGCTCGGCCATGTCGACCTCACGGCAGCCGGGATGCGACGAGATGAAGTAGGGAATGAGCTGCTGCTTCAGGCCGTGGCGCGAGTTGACGCGGTCGAAAAAGCGGCTGAACTCGTGATAGAGCTGGAAAGATGGCTTGCGCATCAGATTGAGCACCGTGTCGGAAGTGTGTTCCGGAGCCACTTTCAGACGACCGGAGACGTGGCGGGTGATCAGCTCCTCGTTATAGGTGCGGTTGGCCTCGTCGATGCGGCGGTCGCCGGTGTGGTGCATGGAGAGGTCGTAGCGCACACCGCTGCCGATGAACGATTTCTTGACGCCCGCAACGCTGTCGACTGCCCGGTAGAGGTCGAGAAGCGGCTGATGGTCGGTGTTGAGGTTGGGGCAGACTTTAGGGTGCAGGCAGGAGGGACGGAGACATTTGGCGCAGATGCTCCGGTCCTTGCCTCCGAGACCGTACATGTTGGCGCTCGGACCGCCGATGTCGCTGATATAGCCTTTGAAATCGGGCATCTGTGTGACCTGACGGACCTCGCGGAGCACCGACTCGCGGCTGCGCGAGGCGATGAATTTGCCCTGATGCGCCGAAATGGTGCAGAACGAGCAGCCGCCGAAACAGCCGCGGTGGATGTTGACCGAATGGCGTATCATCTCGTAGGCCGGAATCCGCTTGTCCTTGTAGCGCGGGTGGGGCAGACGGGTGTAGGGCAGGTCGAACGATGCGTCGATTTCGCCGGTGGTCATCGGGGGATACATCGGATTGATTTTCACCCAAAAGCCTCCGTCGTGGCGCTGCCAGAGGACACGGCCGTTCATCGAATTGCTCTGCTGTTCGATGTGGCGGAAGTTTTCGGCCTGCAAGCGCTTGTCGCGGAGGCAGTCGGCGAAGGAGTGGAGGATTATGTCGTCGTCACCGGCCCGGAAGTCGGAGTCGGGGATGCGGACGGCTGTCTGCGGCAGGTCGCGGAGCGAGCCGACGGGTTCTCCGGCCTCAAGGCGGCGGCCAATCTCGACGACCGACTGCTCGCCCATGCCGTAGCTGATCAGATCGGCCTTGCAGTCGGCGAGGAGCGAGGGACGCAGGCGGTCTTCCCAATAGTCGTAGTGCGATAGTCGGCGCATCGAGGCCTCGATGCCTCCGGCAATGATCGGCGTGTCGGGGAAGAGGTCGCGGAGTATGGCCGAGTAGACTATGGTCGGATGGTCGGGTCGGGCGCCGTGGCGTCCGCCGGGTGTGTAGGCGTCGTCGCTGCGTCGTCGACGGGCGGCGGTGTAGTGGTTGACCATCGAGTCCATCGCTCCGGCCGAGACTCCGAAGAAGAGCCGCGGAGCGCCGAATTTGCGGAAGTCACGCAGGTCGTCCTGCCAGTTGGGCTGCGGCACGATGGCCACGTTGTAGCCCGCGGCCTGGAGGGTTCGCCCGATGACGGCGGCGCCGAACGAGGGGTGGTCGACATAGGCGTCACCTGAAAAAAGTACTACGTCCACATGGTTCCAGCCCAGGGCTTTCATCTCCTTGACGGAAGTGGGCAGATAGCGGTCGGCGCCGGGATAGATTGTCCGGGAACGGAGAGATATATCTTGTTTTGCTTTCTTTTCGGTCATTTTGCTTCTTCTTTCTGAGTCTGTGGCTCCATTTTCGACAGCCGGTCTTCCATGGCGAGAACCTCGTCGCGCAGACGGGCGGCGTCGATGAAGTCCATGCGCTTGGCTGCCTCTACCATCTCAAGCCGCTTCGTGGTGATGAGCTTCTGCAATGCGTCGGCGCTGAGATAGGGGATGACGGGATCGGCCGCGAGGTCGACTTTGGTGCTGTATTCCTCGGCGTAGGGAATGGACTTGGCGCGACCCGTCTTGCCGCCGCGGTCGGGACGGTTGCTGCGGTTGGCGCGGCTGTTGTCGGCGATGTCGTCGGCGTCAGTCTCCAGTCCGATGATCGAGTTGCGGGCCTTGATGATGGCCTGTGGGGTGATGCCGTGCTCTTCGTTGTAGGCAAGCTGCATGGCGCGCCGGCGCGAGGTTTCGTCGATGGTCTGCTGCATCGAGTCGGTGATCTTGTCGGCATACATTATGACGGTGCCGTTGAGGTTTCGGGCTGCGCGGCCTACAGTCTGCGTCAGCGAGCGGTGGCTGCGCAGGAAGCCTTCCTTGTCGGCGTCGAGTATGGCTACAAGGGAAACTTCCGGCAGGTCGAGACCTTCGCGCAGAAGGTTGACTCCGACGAGCACGTCGAATTCACCTGACCGCAGGCCGTCGAGAATCTTGATGCGGTCGAGCGTGTCGACGTCGCTGTGTATGTAGGCCGTCTTGATGCGGATTTTCGTCAGATAGTCGTTCAGCTCCTCGGCCATGCGTTTGGTCAGGGTGGTCACGAGCACGCGCTCGTTGCGTTCGATGCGCAGATTGATCTCGTGGAGCAGGTCGTCGATCTGGTTGAGCGACGGACGCACTTCGATCACCGGGTCGAGCAGACCGGTGGGGCGGATGATCTGTTCAACGACCACACCTTCGCATTTCTCCAACTCATAGTCTGCCGGGGTGGCGCTGACGTAGAGCACCTGCGGGGTGAGCCGTTCGAATTCCTCGAATTTCAGCGGACGGTTGTCGAGGGCGGCGGGGAGGCGGAAGCCGTATTCCACGAGGTTCATCTTGCGCGAAAGGTCTCCGCCATACATCGCGCGGCACTGCGGCAGCGTCACGTGGCTTTCGTCGACGATCGTCAGGAAGTCTTTAGGGAAATAGTCGAGCAGACAGAAGGGGCGCATCCCCGGCTGCCGGCCGTCGAAATAGCGGCTGTAATTTTCGATGCCGGAGCAGTGGCCCACCTCGCGAAGCATTTCGACGTCGTAGGTGACACGTTCGAGCAGGCGCTTGGCCTCAAGCTCCTTGGCCTCGCGCATGAAGTAGTTGTACTGTTCTCCAAGGTCCAGTTCGATCTGCCCGATGGCTGAACCCATGCGTTCGGGCGATGTCACAAAGAGGTTGGCGGGATAGATCTGGAAAATGTCGTGTGAGCCGAGCGAGACATTGTCGGAGGGGTGGAGGGTCTTGATCGACTCGATCTCGTCGCCCCAGAAAGTCACGCGGACAATGATTTCCTCATAGGCAAGACGGATGTCGACGGTGTCGCCTTTGACGCGGAAAGTGCCGCGCGAAAGCTCAAGTTCGTTGCGCGAATAGAGCGAGTTGACCAGTGATCGCAGGAATTTGTTGCGTGTGATCTTTTGCCCGACTTTCACGGTCACGACATTGCTGTCGAAGTCTTCGGGGTTGCCCATACCGTAGAGACAGGAGACCGAGGAGACCACCACGACATCCTTGCGCCCCGAAAGGAGGGCCGAGACGGTCGAGAGACGCAGTTTCTCGATCTCGTCGTTGATCATGAGGTCTTTCTCGATATATTTGTCGACGGTGGGGATGTAGGCCTCCGGCTGGTAGTAGTCGTAGTACGACACGAAATACTGCACCGAGTTGTTCGGGAAAAATCCCTTGAACTCGCTGTAAAGCTGTGCTGCGAGGGTTTTGTTGTGGCTGAGGATGAGAGTCGGTTTTCCAACCTGTTCGATGACGTTGGCCATCGTGAAAGTTTTTCCGGACCCGGTGACGCCTAAAAGTGTCTGGGCCTTCTCACCCGCCTTGATGCCGGCCACGAGCTGTTCGATCGCCTGCGGCTGATCGCCCGTGGGCTTATATTGGGAAGTAAGCTGGAAATCCATAGTCAGAGAGTTGTTTCGTAACTTACAAAATTACAAAAAATTCCCGACCCCGCCAAGCGCCCCTTCGCAATAGAAGTGAAAAACTGTATCAGGATATTAAATTTTAAAGCGTCTGCAATAGCCTCCTTAACTTAGAGGCTGGATTTGTGATGGTTGTGTCGCAAAGCCTTGAAAAGGCTGTGTTTCAGAAACCTCAGGGTGAGCGAGTGCCCGCAGGGCCGAGCGGTGCCTGAGGTCATGCCATGCGACATGTGTGGCTGCTTCGGAGAAGCTGGTTAGCGGTCAGGATGTTAGCCAGCATCTTCGATGCAAGCGTCCGCGCGACCGGGACTGACCCCAGGCACCGCTCGCAGCCTCCGCCTATGGCTCCATCTCTCGCTCAGCCTGGGGTTCCTGAAATCCAAGCTCTCCGAGCTTCCGCTCTTGCACCGGCACATAGTATGCTACTCCTCAGATTACTCAGGCATATAAAAAAGAAGCGAGACTGCCCGACTAAGTGGCAGTCTCGACTTGTTCTTTTTCAGACCTCTTTATCAGATCACTCCGTAGGTGGAGAGGAGGATGGTCATGTGGTCGCGGAGTTTGCGGGCTTCGGCGGCGGCGGCTTCAGCGAAGTCGGTGCCTGAGGATGCGTAGATGATGCCGCGCGATGAGTTGACGAGCAGGCCGCATTCGGGTGTCATGCCCCATTTGGCCACCTCTTCAAGGCTGCCTCCCTGTGCGCCCACACCGGGAACAAGCAGGAAACTCTGTGGAGCCACACGGCGCACTTCGGCAAACATGGCGCCCTGGGTTGCGCCGACGACAAACATCAGGTTTTCGGTCGTGCCCCACTTCTGTGCCGTCTCAAGGACGTGCTCGAAAAGACGGGTGCCGGTCATGTCGGTCAGGAACTGGAAGTCGCGGCTGCCGGGGTTGGAAGTCAGAGCCAAGAGGATGACCCACTTGCCCTCGTAGTCCATGAAAGGCTTCACGCTGTCGAAGCCCATGTAGGGAGCCACGGTGATGGCGTCGACACCCATGTTTTCGAAAAACGCGCGGGCGTAGAGCGACGATGTGTTGCCGATGTCGCCGCGCTTGGCGTCGGCGATGATGAAATGGTCGGGGTAGTTGGTGCGCAGGTAGTTGACGGTGCGCTCCAGAGTGTGCCACCCCTCGGTGCCGCGGCTTTCGTAGAAGGCGGTGTTGGGTTTATAGGCCACGCAGTAGGGCGCCGTAGCGTCGATTATGGCCTTGTTGAAGGCGAACATCGGATCTTCCTCCGTCAGAAGATGCTCCGGGATTTTCTTGATGTCAGTGTCTAATCCAACGCAGAGAAAGGTGCCCTTCTTGCGGATCTGTTCGATGATTTGCTGTCTGTTCATATCGTTGATAGCTTGTATTGTTTGCGCTTTGTTTTTGCAGGGTTCAGAGTTCGGCGGCCTTGAGCTTTTCGGCGTTTTCGGCGATGGTCAGCTGGTCGATGACGTCCTGGATCTCGCCGTCCATGAATGCCTGGAGATTGTAGATCGTGTAGTTGATGCGGTGGTCGGTGATGCGCCCCTGCGGATAGTTGTAGGTGCGTATCTTGGCCGAGCGGTCGCCGGTCGAGACAAGGGTCTTGCGCCGCGAGGCGATGTCGTCAATATATTTCTGATGCTCTTTGTCGTAGATGAATGTACGCAGACGGCTGAGGGCGCGCTCCTTGTTCTTGGGCTGGTCGCGGGTCTCGGTACATTCGATCAGTATCTCCTCGCTCTCGCCCGTGTTGGGATTGCGCCACATGTAGCGCAGACGCACGCCGGACTCCACTTTGTTGACATTCTGGCCTCCGGCACCTCCCGAACGGAAAGTGTCCCACTTGATTTCCCCCTCGTTGATCTCCACGTCGAAAGCCTCGGCTTCGGGCAGCACGGCCACTGTCGCAGCCGACGTGTGGACGCGCCCCTGAGTCTCCGTGGCGGGCACACGCTGGACGCGGTGGACGCCACTCTCATATTTGAGTGTGCCGTAGACGTTGTCGCCGGTCACGGCTACGACGATTTCCTTGAAACCTCCGGCCGCACCTTCGCTGAAACTCGTGACGGCCACGTTCCAGCCTTTTGACTCGCAGTATTTTACATACATCTTGTAGAGATCGCCCGCGAAGATAGCGGCCTCGTCGCCGCCGGTGCCGCCGCGGATCTCAAGTATGGCGTTCTTGCCGTCTTCCGGATCGGCGGGGATGAGCAGCAGCTTGATCTCCTCCTCGATGGCCGGGATGGCCTCGGTGGCCTGGTCAAGCTCTTCTTTGGCCATCTCGCGGAGTTCGGGATCGCTCTCGGAGGCAAGCACCTGACGCGCTTCCTCGATGTTGCCTAAAAGCTCACGGTAGCGGCGGGTGACGCCTGTGAGCTTTTCAAGATCCTTATACTCTTTGGTCAGACGGACATAGCGTTTCATATCCTGAATCACAGACGGGTCAGTGATCAGTGTGCCCACTTCCTCGAAGCGGGCGTCGATGCCGTCCAACCGTGTCAAAAGAGAATTTTCAGCCATAGATCAAATGCTTTGGACTGCAAAGATAGCAAAAAAATTTCACCCTCTCCGCATTATCGCACTAAATCGGGCTTCCGCACCCTTATCTTTGCATCATTGAAACACAAACAAATCAAAAAAATTACAGCTATGAAAAAACATGCGCCCAAAACCCAACTCCCCGTCTCTAAAAAGTTTTACACCTGCATCACCGGTCGCGTCAGCGAGTCGCTCAGTCTGATAGGCCGCCGTGATGCCGTGGCTGAAACGATGGCCTGCATAGACCGATATATGGCCGACGGCACTGTGCCGCCGGCCGATGCTGATACGGCTGTCGCTCTGACTTTCGCCCTCTTGCGCGCCGAGATCGACAAGGCTGTCGAGCGCTCGCGCCGTGCCCGCAGCCGTGCCGCCGTGAAGTCTTCCGCTCCGGCTCAGGACAATGATTCCGAAGCCACCGGACAGACAGCTGAAGCCGACGCCACGGCCGGGGAGGACTGCGAACCTGAACCTTTTGTTCCCCGAAACCGCCGTGAACGCCGGCTTTATGAGCAGGAAGTGCGCCGTGCCGCCCGGAGGCTTGCCCGCAAGCTGACACGCGCGTAAACGGAGTTATTTCTTCTTGCGCTTGGCTTTCGAAGCTGCCTGACTCTTGTCTTTAGACTGCTTCTTGGCCCGCTGCGACAGCTTTTTTGCCACTTTGCCCTCTGATTTGTAGACCTTCTCGATCTGCGAGGGGGCGAGGAACTTGCTGTATTCCGTGTAGTATTTTCTGCGGATGTCCAAGAGTTTCTGACTGTGGCTGAACCGCGCGCGGATGAGGCTGTCGGTCTGCATTTCCGTGAGCCGTCCTTTCGGCGATTTGCTTTTGGCCGGTCCTAATGCCCAGATCTCTTTCTGACAGCGCGTATAGGTGTCGATGAATTTCTTTGTCGTCTCAGGGTTGAAAGCGAGTCTCTCGGCAATGAGTTGCGCCTGCTTTTCGGCGAGCTGTTCGCGCGAGAGGCGCTCGGTGGTCTTGCGTTGCTGTGCTCCCGCGGGGATGGCAAAGGCGAAGATCATCGCCGCGAGAAGCAGTAGTCGGATTAAATTCTTCATTATAGGATTGTTAGTCGTTGTTTGTTATGAAAATGTCGTCCTGATAGGTTTCAAGCAGATAGGACCGGTCTGCGTCCGACAGATCGTCGAAAGCCTGTGCCACTTCCGTGAAATCCGTCCTGTGCCGGAATATTCCCGGCCGTGCCGCCATGAACAGCAGCGCCAGCACAGCCGCTGCGGCGATTCCCTGCCAGATGATCCGCATGTAGCCCCGGCGGCGCTGTCGGAGAGCGTCTGCTACCATCCTCTTTTCCACATCGGCGAAAAAGTCGTCCGGTACGCGATAGGGCATCTTCTTTACTGTCGGGTTAAAATTGTAGCTGTCCATATGTCTCAGTCGTGGGAATTCATATAACGGATTATTTTTTCTTTCGCGGCGTGGTAGTTCGCTTTGACGTTGGTCGCGGTCGAGTCGGTGATCTGTGCGATGGTGGCATAATCGAACTCGTCGTAGTAGCGCAGGTTGAACGCCAGCTGTTGTTTCGGAGGGAGCGAGAGGATGGCTTTCTGCAATTTCACGGTCTCTAGGTCGGAATAGTCGAAATAGTCGTCGGCCGGTATTCTCTCTATCTCCTGTCCGTTCTCGTCGTCGGGTGGCAAGGGGAAATCTCGGTTTTTCCCGCGCTGGCGTATGGCCTCGTTTGTGGCGATGCGGAATATCCAGGCGGTCAGCGGCATCTCCTGATTGAACTTGCCGATATTTCTGAACACCCTCAGAAATGTCTCCTGCAAGGCGTCTTCGGCATCGTGGTGGACCACGGTGATGCGGCGTATGTGCCAGTAGACCGTCTCTTTATAGCGGCGCAGCAGCATGCGGAATCCTGCCTCCGGGTCATAGCCGAGGGTATCGAGGATATTCTTGTCAGACAGCGTCGGTGCCATTTCGTTCAGTCGGTTGGTGAAAAACCTGTCATTTCAGATAATATAGATTCTTTTTGCCCGGCACAGGTTAGAGGTTGTTTAACAACAATAGTTAAAATCTGAGCGAAAGTTTTGAGGTGGATATGGTTCTGAATCGAAGGAGCATAGCGAGCTATGTGACTGAGATGAAGAGCCATAGGCGCCCAAAACTTTCGTAGGCGATGGTATTGTTTTTCTATCAATAATTTCATGTTTCAATAATTTTAAAGTTACCTTAGCCTTGGTGTCTCTTTTGCTAAATTGTTGAAATTCGTCAGTCGCATAGCTCGCTATGCTCCTTTCTCATTTGCAACAATTTATCTAAAAGATACACCACTCAGATTTTAACTCTTGTTGTTAAACAACCTCTTATCGGGTTCTTCGAATCCTGGGCGAAAACATTGAGCTCGGCCTGTGCGATGTCCTTTTTGAGACCTGTGATTTTTGCATATTGCTTGACGCTCATGTGGGTGTTGGCCTTCATGTATGCCACAGCCATCTTGAAGCGGTCTTTTTTCGTGATGCGGTTGACGAGAGTCGGTTTGGACTTGGGGGCCTCGGCGGAAGTGGCTGCCGGAGGAGTCACGTTGCCTGTGGCTGCATAGGCCGGAGCGCCCGTCAGCGCAAGCAAAGTGACAAGGATTGGTAATCTGCTTTTGATCATAGCGGTGAGATTGGAAAATTTGACTTAAAATGATCTTGGATAGTGTTCGGAACCGGTCATTAAACGCCATCTCATTCGGAGGCCTCCGTCTAATATACCCGCCTCCACCCCAAAAGTCAAATTTCCAGGCAAAAATTTTTTCGGTCCTCTCATATAGCCCCTGAATTTTATGTTGAAAAACATACCCGATAATAGCCCCGCCAATAACATTTTTCGTATATTTGCACTTGATTCGGACGGCCAAAGAGTTGGCTCGCAGAATCAACAACTTAATTAAAAAGGTGTTATTGAAATTTTATCTTCTAAAGTCAAACTTCGCAACTTTGATATACAGCATGAAGATGAGATTGGCAATAGCACCTGCATCGGTAGCTTATATCCTGTCGTTACCGGCAGTCTATATAGCTCTATCGGTGTGGGGCTATTGTTTTATCTATGCTGTAAGGTAATGCGAAGACCTGACTTTAGGATAAAACAAGATACATTCCTCACACCTTTTTCATGTCAATACCTTAAGTCTCAACGGGGGATGAGAGAAAAATACTTTATTATGTACTTTACATCTAAAGAAAAGCAGGCAATTCAACGGTTGATAGCGGCTATGGCAATGGCTGATGGAAAAATCGAAATGTCAGAATTGATATTAAACTCGGTAGTTAATTCCAAAATTGGAATATCAACAGAGGACGTTGATGCCTCAAATTCAATGGATTTGCAGCAGGCTGTGACTATTGTAAAACAAATGACACCAGAGGAAAAGCGGCTTGTATGCGCATATTTGGGATCTATGTTGGCAATTGATAATGATATTGATAAAAAAGAAATGTTACTGTGGACCTTACTGACAATGCAGTGTGATTTCCCTCAAATGACTATTGCTGAAGCAAACTCAATAATTAGTAATTTGAAATAGGATACTCTCATCTTCATTTTCGTCTGGTTGTCCTTTAAAATGAAAGGACAACCGGAATTTGTTCATAGAAACAATTGAGAATGGCTTAAGTCATACATATTAAGATATTTAATTAAAAATTTAATATAATGTTTGCAATAATTTGGATTATATTTTGGGGGTTTGTTTTTGATATACTTAATGATCCCAGCGGTTGGCAAATTCTTGGATTTATCCTTATCGGAATAGGTGGCCCACTTGGAGTTGCATTAGCAAAAAATTAATCAACGGAAATGGGTAAATATTCTCAATTCTCTGCGGATTATCATTATGCAGAGGGATTCCATAGTAATGCGACTTGTTCAAAATATCCTGGTCTTTTCCTTAAATCGTTTGAAGCATTTTGCGATAAAATATGTCTTGACTACAATATAAATTATGGCACGGATTCTGTATGTATTACATCTAAAACATTTCAAATTGATTTGACATTAAATGAAAATCATCAAATTGAACGTGCAGTAGTACAAGGCATGGGAGAACTCGTGAAAGGAATCCGAGATTCAATTTGGGATACGAAAACGTTTTTTGGAGTTCCCGTATTTATGGTTATGAACACGTGTTTCTTCGATGATGAATTAATGTGGGAGGATTTTCCACGTCAATTTATGGTTGTAATGATAACCAAAGAAATGTTATGAGTAACCATAAAGATTGTAGACAATCTCTTTTTATTTCAAATATTCACATTCACCTATATTTAGATTGATTATATTATGTATTATTCATTGAACCAAGATAGTTTGACAAAAATTGGCAACATTGTTCAAGGATTTAAAACAATTCCAATGTACCAAAAGTATGAAATAAATTCATATTTATATGATGCTCAAGGAGGAATACATGCGATAATGTTGTGTAGAGATGGTTCTCCTGTTAGCTTATTCCTATTTTATCCAGGAAGTAATGGCGAAATTAGTTCAATAGCAATTTATGGAGCGGCGCTTGAAGGGCATTTGCGGGCAATTCGATCCTCCATGACGGTATTTGGATTACCTGTTGAAAGTGTCCAAATGGAAAGTGGAATTGAATCTTTTGTGGATGTTTATTTAAAAAAATATTAGAATGGTAATATTTTGAACAGATGTTTAAAACAGCAATTCGGGAATATTATGACTTTTGCTGAAAATCACACATCACAAAATAAAGCGTACCTTTTCCTGAAAAGGAATTTTTATAGGACTTATCAGGAAAAGGTACGTTCATTTTAATTCTAAAATTTATGGCTCTCTCATTTGAAAATTTTAATCGTTGGATCAGTGAAAATAATCCTAAGCTCAAATTCCCTGAGAAAGGCTCTCCGGAATACGAGCGGCAAAAAGAGGAATATGACAAAGGCATAACCCAAATGTGGGACGATCTGCAATATATAGTCTGCGATCTCACTAAAGAAGAGCAGGATTATTACCTCTCGTTGCCATCCGAAGAAGACGGTGACAAGTGGCTTCATGAACATATGGCAAGAAAGAACAATAGTTCCCACAAATAATCGTTTACATTTCAGATATAAATGTTATCTTAAAAATAGTTGAATGGATGATCGGTAGGTTATTAAATTGAAATACACAATTAAAAAATGATAGAACTTGTTATATATAAAAAAGATTTAACAGAAGAACTTGTAGAATTATGTAAAGAACTTGATATAGAATTAATTGTGGATGATAAATTCCTTAAAGATTTAAAAAAAAATTATTATTTTCGTGTAAATAATAATCTTGAAATTGATCCTATTGAGCCTCCTTATGATTTATGATTAAATGAGAGTCTTAATGATTTTGACCGATTCCGTTGATTCATAACAAGTATGCCTCAGAACAGATTTTTCAAGATGGTCGGTGCTCTCCTTGGCATTATGATTCTGGCAATTGGAGCTTGCTATGCGTTGGTGAGCGCCAATGCCAATGCTCGGCTATATGATGCGGTGGACGATGTGCCTTATTGCAGATATGGTCTGTTGCTTGGGACATCGCCTGTCACACCGCAGGGTGAGCACAACTATTATTTTGATACGCGGATTGACGCGGCAGTAGAACTATTTAAAAGCAAGAAAATAGATCGGATTATTGCAAGCGGTGGTGATTATGCCGATGGCTGCAATGAACTGACTGCCATGCGTGATTCTTTAGCTATGAAAGGAGTGCCTGCCGATTCAATCGTTTTGGACTATCAGGGAACGCGAACCGTCAACTCGATTGTCAGGGCGAAAGAGCTGACTGACAGTGTGACACTCATATCTCAGAGATACCATAACGAACGTGCGCTATATCTTGCAGACCGTCACGGACTTTGTGCAAGGGCTTACAATGCCGAAACACCGAAGTTGATCGGTAAGAAAATTAAAAATATTTCAAGAGAATTTCTCGCAAGAGTGAAAATGATGTTGATTGACAGATGATGATATTAAAAATGAAAAAATTATTGTTAGGCTTATTGCTGCTTACGGCCTGTCGGAATGACAAAGAGGCAAATGTCGAAGTAAATCTCGGAGTGCCTGAATTTTTTGGCGAGGAGAGTGCTGTTGTCAATCTGACAAACCACCCCAACGGCTACGACATTTCAATTTTGAAGACAAAGGATCTATGTCTGTGGCATTTTGAGCGCGGTGACTCAATCAACCGCTATTTAGCTTTGCACGGACTTCCGTCAAATATAGAGCTGACGAGCGACTCATGCGCTATGGAGATAGATCTGCCTACGAAGCAGGAACTGACAGGCCGCTACGGCGACTTTTTCTTTATGGATGTCAATTTTGACGGCGAGCCTGACTTTATTGTGCCATATATAGGCTATAACAATACTCGGTTCGCATGTTTTGATCTGGTTAACGGCAACAATAATGAACCCTGCATTGGTTTCCTGTCGCCTATGGATAAGGAACCGTTTGTCTATTTTACCGGTGGCGAAGGTGGCGAGACTGTATTTGATTATGAAAACAAGACAATACGCATTCATTATCAATCCGGAGGTAGCTCCATAGTCGAAATGTGTATATCGTTGGTTGGATCGTCACCTCATCAATCATTAGCGGTGACGAAGCGGGTTGAGACAGAGTACTGCGCTAACATGCAGGAGACTCACATAACCACCTACGAGTTGCAGGGCGATTCATTGAAGCAAGTATCCGTTGAAATCGAAAAGTGGGATTAAGGGCGGGATAATTATTTGAAAAAATCCCCAGCTTTCGGTTTACTTTTCGGAGAAAAGCGGTATCTTTATGAAGTAAAATAAAAAAACGCCTGCCATGACACCTGCGAATTGCAACTTACCAATTATAAGATGTCCTCATTGCGGAATGATTGATGAATTCCGCAAGGAAGTTGTTACCGTGACCGGAGAAAAAGGACCGAGCCAAAAGGAACTCGTCGAGCTTTTCACGTGGGAATGCCGGCAGTGCCATCAGAAGTATTTGCTGAAATATAGCTTTGAATACTATGACGGAACGCAAATTATGCCCAAATGGCGATCACTCGAAACTGATATGATCAATCTTGATGATTACGGCTTGCAAGGAATCGTGGATTGTGAATATGGAACTGTTTATCAGGATGATGTGAATTGCAAGTGTGACCGTTGCGGCAAGGAGGTGAAGCTTATGGAGGCTGATTATAAGGATTATTGCGACAGCAACTTCCGAACAATAATATCAAAGATCGGAGACATCGCACACTTTGAAATTATCTGCGGAAAGTGTCTGAGAGATATGTTTATGTCGCGTATGTTCAAGGATGACACGGATATAAAAACGGATACGGCCAAATGGCAGAATTATTATTCATGGAATAATTTATGGGGGCGTGAAAGGAGTGCATTTCCATGCTTTTTCTTTAAAGCCGGAGACTCCGGGAAACGACATTTGCAAGTGACCACCGGCGCCGACATTTACAACAATGTTTCCGACCTGATAGATTTTTGGGAACGATACGGACAATCATATCTCGATGGCTCTTGTGACTCAATCGACAATGAATCGGAAGCCTATATCAGATCAATAGAAAATCTGACCGGTATAAAGTTGGTGAAATCATCACGTTAAATAGCATATGACACGACAGGAGGAAATATATGACCGCATGAAGGGCTGTCTTTACGGGCAGGCCGTAGGCGATGCCGATACCAATGCTGCGGTCGCCTGTGCGATACTCGGCGCCAAATTCGGCTACCATAGCATCCCGCCTTACTATATCGAGAATCTCTATAACGAAAAAGACTACCGCGCCAAATGCGAAGCCTTCGTCCTATTGGCGATGGGTGTATAATGGCCTCCGCTGTCATTCGTCGAAACAGGGGCGAATTTATTTTATTGCAAAACTTTGGTGGGGAATTGGAAATTTGATTAACTTTGTCAATTATTTAAAAACTTTGTAAAGTTAAACCGTGAATCTGATAGCCGTTTGTCTGGCTATGGTTTGCGGGAAAAACATTCAATCACTACCTAATGAAAGTATTAAAATTTGGCGGGACATCCGTAGGTTCCGCAAAAAGTATCCTCAATCTCAAAGAGATTGTCGAAAGTCAGGATTTACCGGTTGTCGTTGTCGTCAGCGCTCTCGGAGGTGTCACAGATCTTCTGATTAAAACGGCGCGTACCGCATCGGAGGGCAACGAGGACTATCAGGATCTGTTTCAGTCAATCGTGCGCCGCCATCACGACATGATCGGCGAGGTCATCACCGAAGGCCGCGAGGACCTTCTCGCGGAGACCGATTCTCTCTTAGCCGAACTCTCCTCGATCTATCAGGGCGTATATCTCATCCGTGATCTCAGCCCCAAGACCCAGGCAACTATCGTCAGCTATGGCGAGCGGCTGAGCAGCCGCATTGTGGCGCGCCTGATTTCCGGCGCAGTACTCCATGATTCACGAAATTTCATAAAAACCGAGCGCAAGCACGGCCGGTCGCTTCTCGACAGCGAACTGACACGGCGTCTTGTCATCGAAGAGTTCAGTCCGGAAGTGCTTGAGGGCGCGATCCACATAGTACCCGGTTTCATCAGTTCCGACCGCGATTCGGGCGAGGTGACCAATCTCGGCCGCGGCGGAAGCGACTACACCGCCTCGATCATCGCGGCATCGCTCGGCGCCGAGGCCTTAGAGATCTGGACCGACGTGGACGGCTTCATGACGGCCGATCCGCGCGTGATCCCGACCGCATACACCATCAACGCCCTCAGTTATGTCGAGGCGATGGAGCTTTGCAATTTCGGTGCGAAGGTGATTTATCCCCCGACAATCTATCCCGTCTGTGTAAACAACATCCCTATATACGTAAAGAATACCTTCAACCCCAAAGGCCCCGGCACGGTGATCCGTAACGAAATCGAGGATGACCGCAAGCCGATCAAAGGTATTTCGAGCATCAGCGGCACTTCGCTGATCACCGTGACCGGTCTCTCGATGGTGGGTGTCATCGGCGTCAATCGCCGAATCTTCACCGCTTTGGCTGACAACGGCATATCAGTCTTCATGGTCAGCCAGGCATCGTCGGAAAACTCGACCTCCATCGGTGTGCGCGACGAGGATGCCCCGGCAGCTATCGAAGTACTCAACAGCGAGTTCGCCAAAGAGATCGAAGAGGGAGCGATGTTCCCGATGCACGCCGAGAGCGGTCTGGCCACCGTGGCCATCGTCGGCGAGAACATGAAGCACACCCCCGGCATCGCCGGAAAACTGTTCGGCACACTGGGCCGCAGCGGTATCAGCGTGATCGCCTGCGCACAGGGCGCCAGCGAGACCAACATCTCGTTCGTGGTCCACGGCGACTATCTGCGTAAGTCGCTCAACGTGATCCACGACTCATTCTTCCTCAGCGAATTCAAGGAACTCAACCTTTTCATCTGCGGAGTCGGAACTGTCGGCGGTATGCTGATAGAGCAGATTCGCAGCCAGCAGGAGAAACTGATGCAGACCCACAGGCTGAAACTCAATGTGGTGGGTATCGCATCGAGCCACAAAGCCGTTTTCAGCCGTGCGGGCATAGACCTTGCAACATACCGCGAGCAGTTGGAGGCAAGCCCCGAAAGCAACCCCGAACGTCTGCGCGACGGCATCGTTGGAATGAACATCTTCAACAGCGTCTTTGTCGACTGTACGGCAAGCAAGGAAGTTGCCTCGCTCTATCAGACATTCCTCGACCACAATATCTCGGTCGTTGCAGCCAACAAGGTCGCCGCGTCGAGCAGCTACGACATCTACCGCCGTCTGAAGACCACAGCCTTGCAGCGCGGAGTGAAATACCTCTTCGAGACCAACGTGGGCGCCGGTCTGCCGATCATCGGCACGATCAACGACCTCGTTTCGTCGGGCGACCGGATTCTGAAAATCGAGGCCGTGCTCAGCGGGACGCTCAACTTCATTTTCAACGCCATTTCCGAAACCGTGCCTTTCTCCGAGACCGTCCGTCTCGCCAAAGAGATGGGTTACAGCGAACCGGACCCGCGTATCGACCTCAGCGGTCAGGATGTGGTCCGCAAACTTGTCATCCTCACCCGCGAGGCAGGCTACAAGGCCGAGCAGGAAGAGGTGGTGAAGAATCTTTTCGTGCCCGACGAAATGTTTGCCGGATCGCTCGAAGATTTCTGGCGCAAACTTCCGGAACTCGACGCCGATTTCGAGGAGCGCCGCCGGGTGCTCGCCTCCGAGGGCAAGCGCTGGCGCTTTGTCGCAAAGATGGAAAACGGCAGGATGAGCGTGGGGCTTAAGGAGGTCGACAGCCGCCATCCTTTCTACGGGCTTGAAGGCTCGAACAATATAGTACTTCTCACAACAGAACGCTATCACGAATATCCGATGCTCATTCAGGGCTATGGCGCGGGAGCCGAAGTGACTGCCGCAGGCGTCTTCGCCAACATCATGTCAACCGCCAACAACTGAGCCCGGCCATGAAGCATCTGATCATACTCGGCGACGGGATGTCGGATCATCCCGTCGCCTCCTTAGGGGGAAAAACTCCCCTGCAATACGCCTTTACGCCAAACTTAGACCGGCTTGCACGCGAAGGCCGCTGCGGACTGCTCGAAACCATCCCCGACGGTTTCGCTCCCGGAAGCGAGGTGGCCAACACCGCCATTCTCGGCTATGATCTCAACGAGGTCTACGAGGGGCGTGGCCCGCTCGAAGCCGCAAGCATCGGTTACGATATGGAGCCGGGCGACATGGCCATGCGCTGCAACATCATCTCTTTAGGCGCGGAAGGGGAGATCGTCACCCACCACGGCGGCCATCTCACCACCGAAGAGGGCACCGAACTGATCCGCTATCTCGACAGCCGTCTCGGCAACGAACGTGTGCGTTTCATCCCCGGCATACAGTACCGCCATCTCCTTATTATAAAAGGTGGCAACAAGCACATTGCCTGCGCTCCGCCCCACGACCATCCCGGCGAGCAGTGGCGCGGACTGATGGTCAGGCCATCGGAAGATCCGGATGCGGAAGCCGCCGGATGCGCAGCTACGGACAGTCATGAGAGCCGTTTTCCGCGGATGACTCCCGCCGAGACCGCCGATCTGCTCAACAGCCTCATACTGCGCTCGCAGGAACTTCTTGCCAGACATCCTTTCAACCTGCACCGGCGTGCCGAAGGACGCTTAGAGGCCAATTCGATGTGGCCCTGGAGTCCCGGCTACCGCCCGAACATGCTGACCCTCCAACAGATGTTTCCCTCTGTAAAGACAGGCGCGGTCATCACCGCCGTCGATCTCATCCGTGGCATCGGCCACTACGCCGGACTGCGCAGCATAGAGGTGGAAGGCGCCACCGGACTTGCCGATACCAATTACGAGGGCAAGACTGCGGCGGCTCTGGAAGCTCTGCGCACTGACGACTTCGTCTTTCTTCACCTCGAAGCCACCGACGAGGCCGGTCATGACGGCGACATCGACCTGAAGGTCAGGGCCATTGAATATCTCGACAGCCGTGTTGTCGGACCGATCATGCGCGAGATCGCGACATGGAACGAGCCGGTGTGCGTAGCTCTTCTGCCCGACCATGCCACACCTGTCGAAAAGCGCATCCACATGGCCGAGGCGGTGCCTTTCGTGATCCATGCGCCGGGTCTTACCCCCGACGCCGTCGAAGTCTACGACGAAAAAAGCTGCGCGGCGGGAGCCTACAGCACCCTGCGCCTTGGTGAGTTTATGGAGCGTTTCATGGGCACCGGTAAAGAATAATATAAATGTCTAATAACAATAGGCTTACGTAAGCCTCTGAATTGCAAATGAAATATTACAGTACAAACCGAAATACCCCCGAAGTGGATCTGGAAGAGGCCGTTGTCAAGGGCCTTGCCGCCGACCGCGGGCTTTTCATGCCCGAACGCATCACTCCGCTCCCCGCCGAATTTTTCGAGACGATCGACCGCCTGTCGTTTCAGGAGATCGCCTGCCGAGTGGCCGAAGCCTTTTTCGGTGAAGACATTCCTAAGGAGGATCTCGACCGCATTGTCTGCGACACGCTGTCGTTCGACTGCCCTGTGGTTGAAGTCGAGAGGGACATATACAGTCTCGAACTCTTCCACGGACCTACACTGGCGTTCAAGGATGTCGGAGCGCGTTTCATGGCCCGTCTGTTGCAGTACTTCATCAGAAAGCGCGGCGCCGGACGCGAGGTCAACGTGCTCGTGGCCACCAGCGGCGACACCGGATCGGCCGTGGCCAACGGATTTCTCGGCGTGGACGGCATACACGTCTATGTGCTTTACCCCAAAGGTAAAGTAAGTCCGATTCAGGAATGCCAGTTCACCACACTCGGCCGCAATATTACGGCTGTCGAAATCGACGGCGTGTTCGATGACTGTCAGCGCCTGGTAAAGAGCGCGTTCATGGACGCCGCACTCTGCGACAGGATGACGCTGACGTCGGCCAATTCGATCAACGTGGCCCGTTTCCTTCCGCAGGCGTTCTATTATTTCAACGCCTATGCGCGGATGAAAGCCTTAGGGAAGGCCTCAGACCTCGTCATCTGTGTGCCCAGCGGCAATTTCGGCAACATTACAGCCGGACTTTTCGCCCACCGCATGGGGCTTCCCGTCAAGCGCTTCATCGCGGCCAACAACGCCAACGATATTTTCTACAACTACCTCCTGACCGGCGTCTATTCGCCCAAAGCGAGCGTCCAGACCATAGCCAACGCAATGGACGTGGGTGATCCCAGCAACTTTGTCCGCATCATCGACCTCTACGGCAACTCTCACGAAAAAATCACCTCGCTCATCAGCGGATTCACCTTCGCCGACGATCAGATCCGCCGCACCATGCACGACTGCTATGCTTCGACCGGCTATCTGCTCGATCCGCACGGTGCCTGCGGTTATGAAGCACTCAAAGAAGGGCTTAAGCCGGGCGAGACCGGCGTGTTCCTCGAAACCGCTCATCCTGCCAAGTTCAAGGAAACCGTCGAAGGCGCCGTCGGGGCATCCGTCGCCATCCCCGACCGCCTCGCCGCATTCATGAAAGGCGAGAAGCAGTCAGTCGCCATGAGCGCCGACTTCGCCGACTTCAAGGGCTTCCTGATGACACGCTGATAAAAACAACACTCAATATTTCTCCACTCATTAACACATTCTTGATTATGGCAACCTGGTACGTTTATCAGAACAATGCTCAGACTGGTCCGGTGGCCGAAGAGCAACTCCCGTCGATGGGCATCACGCCCGCCACGCTGGTATGGCGCGAGGGAATGAAACAATGGCTCGCAGCCGGACAGGTGCCCGAACTGGCATTCCTGTTTGAAGCACCCTCGTGCGGTGCGTCGGCTGGCGGTCCGACACCTCCTTCCGCATCCGGCGCTCAGCCCGGCTTCGGCGGAGCGCAGTGTCAGACTCCTCCTTACGGCGGCTATCCCCCCGCAGGCGCCTACATCCCCACCTCCGGTAAGGACAAGACCACAGCCGGAGTCCTCGCCATCCTCCTCGGCTGGATCGGCGCACAGTATTTCTACATCGGCAAGACCGGGGGTGCCTTTATCTGCATACTGCTCTCACTTGTCACCTGCGGTGTGTGGAACTTTCTGACATTCGCGCAGGGAATCGTCATGCTGACCATGTCGCAGGAACAGTTTGACCGGAAATATGTTTATACGAACAGTACTTTCCCGCTCTTCTGAAAACTCAGGAAATATTGTTTAAGAACATAAGTAACTCTTAAAATCGGCAAAAAACGCCGCATTGCAGCTGAAACAGCGCCTGAAAGGGCGCTGTTTTCGTTTATTTTTCTTTCTATTTTCTTTGCTTTTAGGAAGTTTCCGATTAACTTTGCAGGACGATTGTTAACCTCTCAGGTTACATTCCAAAACCTGAACAGTATATTTAATACCATAATCATGGCAGAAAAGAAAGAAAAATTGTTTGAACAGTTTCCTCCCGTCTCCACCGCAGAGTGGAAAGCCAAGGTGGAAGCTGACCTTAAGGGCGCACCGTTTGACAAGAAACTTGTGTGGCGCACCAACGAAGGCTTCAATGTCCAGCCGATGTACCGTCTGGAAGACATCGAAGATCTGAAGACAACCAACTCGCTTCCCGGTGAATTTCCTTATGTGCGCGGGACACGCACAGACAATGACTGGCTTACCCGTCAGGAAATCATCGCCGAAACTCCCGCCGAAGCCAACAAAAAGGCTCTCGACGTACTGACAAAAGGCGTGACCTCTCTCGGATTCCATGTAGACGAACCTACTGCCGAAACTCTTGAGGTGCTTCTCGCCGGAATCGACCTCGCCAAAGTCGAGATCAACTTCACCTGCTGTGTCAAAAAGGCTCTTCCGCTTGCAAAGGCTCTTGTTGAGTACGTCAAAGCCGCCGGCTGCGCCGACTCGTTCAAGGGCTCGATTGATTTCAATCCGTTCCGCAAGCCCCTGCGCAAGGGTGTGGCTTTCGACCCTGCAACTCTCGCCGCAATGGCATCCGAACTGCTCGACGCCGTGAAGGATGTGGCCGGTCTGCGTGTACTCTCTGTTGACAGCGACATGCTCAGCAACGCCGGAGCATATATCTTCCAGGAACTCGGCTACGCGCTCTCCTGGGGCGCACAGTGGCTCACACTGCTGACCGAAGCCGGACGCAGCGCCGACGAAGTGGCTGCCCGCATCAAATTCAACATGGGCATCTCGTCGAACTTCTTCATGGAGCTTGCCAAATTCCGTGCCGCCCGTATGCTTTGGGCACAGATCGTCAAGCAGTACGGCGCATCAGACGAAGTCGCCAAGATGATGGCCCACGCTTCGACTTCGCGCTTCAACCAGACACTCTACGACGCACACGTCAACCTGCTCCGCAGCCAGACAGAAGCCATGTCGGCCGCTCTCGCAGGTGTCGACTCGATCACATCGCTGCCCTTCGACCTTCCCTATAAGACTCCCGATGAATTCTCGGAGCGCATAGCCCGCAACCAGCAGTTCCTCCTCAAGGAAGAAAGCCACCTCGACAAGGTCATCGACCCCGCCGGCGGCAGCTACTATGTCGAGACCCTCACAATCTCCATCGCCAAGGAAGCCTGGAAGCTCTTCCTCGAAGTAGAGGACAAGGGCGGATTCCTCGCCTGCTGCAACGATGACGACGTGCAGAAGACCATCCGTGAAAGCGCCGAAAAGCGCCACACCGACGTCGCCCGCCGCAAGGAGATCCTTCTCGGCACCAACCAGTATCCCAACGTCAACGAAATGGCAGCCGACAAGATCGTCGATCTCAAAGGCTCGTTCTCATGCTCCTGCGGCGGCCACAGCGAAGCCTGCGAAACTCCCGCCGGGCTGCCCACCAAGCGCGCCGCCAGCGATTTCGAGGCACTGCGTCTTGCCACCGAAGCCGCATCGAACCGTCCGAAAGTCTTTATGCTGACAATCGGCAACCTTGCGATGCGTCTCGCCCGCGCACAGTTCTCGACCAACTTCTTCGGCTGCGCAGGCTACGAAATTATCGACAACCTCGGCTTCGACACCGTTGAACAGGGCGTTGACGCCGCACTCGAAAAGGGAGCCGACATCGTGGTTCTCTGCTCAAGCGACGACGAATATGCCGAACTCGCACCCGCAGCCTTCAAGTATCTCGACGGCCGCGCCGAGTTCGTGGTAGCCGGCGCCCCCGCCTGCACCGACGATCTCAAGGCAATCGGTATCAACGACTTCGTACATGTACGTTGCAACGTGCTCGACACTCTGCGCGCCTTCAACGACAAACTCCTCAAGAAGTAATCAGTCAACCCCCATCAATATTCAGACATGAAACCCAATTTCAAAGAAATAGACATCGTTAACGACGCTTTCGGCGACCTCCATGTTCCCGAAACTCAGGGGGAAGACTGGATCACCCCGGAACTGATCCCCGTCAAACCCATCTATACAAAGCAGGATCTCGAAGGACTCGAACACCTCAACTACGTTTCAGGTATTCCCCCCTTCCTGCGCGGTCCGTACAGCGCCATGTATCCCCTGCGCCCCTGGACCATCCGTCAGTATGCCGGCTTCTCGACCGCCGCTGAATCGAACGCCTTCTACCGCCGCAACCTCGCGTCGGGCCAAAAAGGTCTGTCGGTGGCCTTCGACCTCGCCACACACCGCGGCTATGACGCAGACCACGAACGTGTGGTAGGCGACGTGGGCAAGGCCGGTGTGTCGATCTGCTCGCTTGAGGACATGAAGGTGCTCTTCGAGGGAATTCCCCTGAACAAGATGTCAGTCTCCATGACCATGAACGGCGCCGTGCTCCCCGTGCTCGCCTTCTACATCAACGCAGGTCTCGAACAGGGCGCCAAGCTTGAAGAAATGGCCGGTACCATCCAGAACGACATCCTCAAGGAGTTCATGGTGCGCAACACCTATATCTATCCGCCGGAGTTCTCGATGCGTATCATCGCCGACATCTTCGAATACACTTCGCAGAACATGCCGAAGTTCAACTCGATCTCGATCTCCGGCTACCACATGCA
Organism: uncultured Bacteroidales bacterium; assembly: GCA_900544535.1. Lineage (GTDB taxonomy): Bacteria > Bacteroidota > Bacteroidia > Bacteroidales > Muribaculaceae > Duncaniella. Next base: position 27,013 of record UQVH01000027.1, read on the forward strand.
GGAGGCAGGCGCAACCTGTGACATCGAGTTGGCCTACACTCTTGCCGACGGTCTCGAATATCTCCGTGCAGGTATCAACGCCGGCATCGACATCGACGCATTCGCTCCGCGTCTGTCGTTCTTCTGGGCCATCGGCATGAACTACTTCATGGAAGTTGCCAAGATGCGCGCCGCCCGTCTGCTCTGGGCCAAGATCGTCAAGCAGTTCAACCCGAAGAACCCAAAATCGCTCGCACTGCGCACACACTCGCAGACATCGGGCTGGTCGCTCACCGAACAGGACCCCTTCAACAACGTAGGCCGTACATGTATCGAGGCTATGGGCGCCGCTCTGGGCCACACACAGTCGCTCCACACCAACGCCCTTGACGAGGCAATCGCCCTCCCGACCGACTTCTCGGCACGTATTGCCCGCAACACTCAGATCTACATTCAGGAAGAGACCATGGTCACCAAGCAGGTCGATCCGTGGGGCGGCAGCTACTATGTGGAAGCCCTCACCAACGAGATCGCTCACCGCGCCTGGGAACACATCCAGGAAATCGAGAAGCTCGGCGGCATGGCAAAGGCCATCGAGTCAGGTCTGCCCAAGATGCGTATCGAGGAAGCCTCGGCCCGCACCCAGGCCCGCATCGACTCCGGCCGTCAGACCATCGTCGGTATCAACAAATACCGTCTCGACCACGAAGATCCGATCGACATCCTTGAAATCGACAACACCGAGGTGCGCAAGGACCAGGTGGCACGTCTCGTCGACCTCAAGGCCCACCGCGACGAAAAGGCCGTCAAGGAAGCCCTCGCCGCCATCACCGAATGTGTCCGCACCAAGAAGGGCAACCTCCTGGATCTCGCCGTCAAGGCAGCCGGTCTGCGCGCCACACTCGGCGAAATCTCCGATGCCTGCGAAGAAGTTGTAGGCCGTTATAAAGCAGTAATCAGAACCATTTCAGGCGTGTACTCATCAGAAACCAAGGCTGATCCGGATTTCGTGAAGGCTCAGCAGATGTGCGAAGAATTCGCCAAGCGCGAAGGTCGTCAACCCCGTATCATGATCGCGAAGATGGGCCAGGACGGCCACGACCGCGGCGCAAAGGTCGTAGCCACCGGTTATGCCGACTGCGGATTCGACGTCGACATGGGTCCGCTCTTCCAGACTCCCGCCGAAGCTGCCCGTCAGGCAGTTGAAAACGACGTCCACATCCTCGGCGTGTCGTCGCTTGCCGCCGGTCACAAGACTCTGATCCCGCAGGTGATCGAAGAGCTCAAAAAGCTCGGCCGCGAGGACATCATGGTCACCGCCGGCGGTGTGATCCCCGCTCAGGACTATGACTTCCTCTACAAGGCAGGAGTCGCAGCCATCTTCGGCCCCGGCACCCGCATCCCGGTTTCGGCAATCAAGATGCTTGAACTCCTCGAAGGAGAGGAATAACAGACAGAATACCCCACGCCATCGAAAGATGGCCCGGTAGGGACGCTTTTCAAAGCGTCCGCGTCCTGACGGATTGAACCTCAGGCAATTGCGGACGCTTTGAAAAGCGTCCCTACTGCAATAACCAATTGCATATCAGATGGATAATTTTACATTTTGCACCCCTACGCGCTATCTCTTCGGGCGCGGGGTCGAGAACGAGGCCGGAAAGCTCTGCAAGAAAGCCGGCTGGAAGAAAGTGATGATAGTCTATGGCGGCGGATCGGCTGTGCGCAGCGGGCTGCTTGACCGTGTTGGCCGTTCGTTGGAGGCCGAAGGGATCGCTGTGGTCACGCTCGGCGGAGTCCGGCCCAATCCGACCGACGATCTTGTCTATGAAGGTATTCGGATTGCCCGTGAGGAAGAGATTGAAGCCCTGCTCGCTGTCGGCGGAGGGTCGGTGATCGACACCGCCAAAGCGATAGCCGCCGGTGTGCCTTACGAGGGTGATTTCTGGGATTTCTATGCCGGAAAGGCCGTTGTGGAGACCGCACTCCCGATCGGCGTAGTGCTCACGATCCCCGCCGCCGGAAGCGAGGGGAGCGGCAATTCCGTCATTACCCGTCTCGACGGTCTGCACAAGCTCTCGCTGCGCACCGAAACGGCACTGCGCCCGAAATTCGCCTGTCTGAATCCGGAACTTACTTTCACTCTGCCACCTTACCAGACGGCAAGCGGAATAGCCGACATGATGGTGCACATCTTTGAGCGCTATTTCTCGCCGACAGAAGGGGTAGAGGTGACCGACCGCATTGCCGAGGGGCTGCTCAAAGCCATAATTGCCGAAGCGCCGAAAGTGATGGCCTGTCCTGACGACTATGATGCCCGCGCGAATATCATGTGGAGCGGAACGCTGGCCCACAACGGCATCTGCGGCTGCGGGCGCCGGGAGGACTGGGCGTCGCATTTCATGGAGCATGAGCTGAGCGCGGTCTACGGTGTGACCCACGGGGCCGGACTTGCTGTCATCGTGCCGGCATGGATGGAATTCGTGTCGCGCAGCAAACCCGCGAAGGTAGCTCAGTTGGGCCGCAGAGTATTCGACGTACAGGCCTCTGATGACGTTGAGGCCGCCCGTGAGGCCGTCAGCCGTCTGCGCGCATTTTTCAGCTCGATAGGACTTCCGGTCACGATGAAAGCCCTCGGTGTGGAGTCACCTGACATCAGTCTGTTGGTCAGAAAACTTCATGAAAACAAAGGGCCTGTGGTTGGCGCCTACATCCCTCTCGGTCCTGCCGAAACTGAAGCGATCTATCGTCTTGCAGCACAGGAATGACCGGAGAGGTATACAAATCACTGTTTTTGGTGTGAAAATTACGGAGGATGGTAGATTTTTTTGATTATGGCCGAAAAATCTCTTATCTTTGCATATTGAGAAAGAATGCCTTAAATTGAAAAAACTTAAAACTCTATACCTTATTATAACCATTTTACCTTACAACATGAAAAGATTTGCAATATTCACCCTTGTCGCATTGCTTTGCTCGATGCTCGGTTTCGCCGAAACCAAGACCGGAAAGCTTGAAGCATTTCCCGGAGCAGAGGGCTACGGCCGTTATACAACCGGAGGCCGAGGTGGCAAAGTCTACAAGGTGACAACTTTGGAAGACAACAACGAGCCGGGATCATTCCGCTATGCCTGCAATCAGAGCGGAAAACGTACCATCGTTTTTGAAGTTTCCGGAACAATTCATCTGAATTCCACTCTTGACCTGAGAAACGGCAATGTTACGATTGCCGGCCAGACCGCGCCCGGTGACGGAATCTGTATAACCGATTATCCGTTCCAGATCCGTGCCAACAATGTCATTATCCGCTTCATGCGTTTTCGCCTCGGCAACAAAAACGCCACTCTCGGAGGTGCTGACGGCTGGGACGCACTCGGCGCACTGGATCAGAAAGATATTATCGTCGATCACTGTTCTGTGAGCTGGAGCCTTGACGAATGCCTGTCGTTCAGCGGCGTGGAGAACACCACCGTACAGTGGTGCATCGTAGCCAGCAGCCTTGTGCATTCCGGTCACAGCAAGGGCAATCACGGTTACGGCGGCAACTGGGGTGGCAAACACGCTTCGTACCACCACAATCTGATGGCCAATCATACCTCGCGCGCACCGCGCCTCGGCCCGCGTCCTACCACTCAGATGGAAGAGTATATGGATATGCGTAACAATGTGCTATTCAACTATTCCGGCGAAAGCTGCTATGGCGGCGAGGGTATGAACGTCAACATTGTCAACAATTACTACCAGCCCGGTCCCGGCAATAAGTATGTCAATGGTTCAGATAACAAAAAATACCGTATTGCCGGTATCGGAATCAGAACCAACGAATATGTGACCAATAGTCCGGCTTATGCTCCGGCTCTTCACAAGGTAGGCACCTACTATGTAGACGGTAATAAAAACCATAAGTTCTCGGTGGTACTGAACGATAACTGGACCTATGGTATGTACAACCAGATCGACTGGAGCGGGTGGGATGATCTCGCCAACACCGCTGCCAAGCGGGAGCAGCTGAAAAAGGATATGAGGCTTGATCTGCCGATCGAGTTTGAATATACCACAACTCACAGCGTTGACGATGCATATTATAGTGTCTACGATTATGTCGGTGCCTGCCGTTTCAAGACAGCAAGCGACAGATATGTGACACGCGATGCATATGATACCGCTATTCTTGACGACATGGCCGGAAACAAGGCTTCTCTCGGTACCGGAGATGAATATGATAAGAATAACAACAAGACCGGCAAAAAAATGGGTGCAGGTTTTATCAATACTGTTGATGATATTACTTATCCGTCGAAATATAAAGCCGGTACGGATTATGACGCAGCAACCAAACTCCCGATTCTGAACTCTACTGCCGCTCCGAAAGACACTGACGGCGACGGCATTCCTGATGCCTGGGAGGTTGAAAACGGTCTCAATCCCAACGATGCGGCTGACGGTGCGGCTCGTTCTGCTTCGGGCTATACCAACCTTGAACTTTACATGAACTCGCTGGTTCAGCGTATTGTCGACGGCGGCAATGCCAAAGGCAAGATGCTCAACGATCAGCTGACATATGCCGACAACGCTGTGGAACTTCCCGTCTACGATCCCTCGCTCGATGTTGAAGATCCGGAGCCCGACACTCCCGATCCCGGCGAAACTACTACCGAGGACATTACATTCTCGAATTACTCCACTGCCGACAACGGCGCATGGGTGTTTAATAACGGATTCAAGATTATCACCGACAAGGCATGCAGCAAGGGAACCAGTGAAGACTATATCAAATATTCGCGTAATGTGGATTTTGAAGTTATCTGCCCTGACGGAAAAGTTGCGACCGCAGTTGCCTTTGACGGCTATTCAAATGACTTCAATGATGCTAGCTTATCAAAAGTAAACGGCGAGGATACATCCGCAGAATTCGTTTTCCCTGCAAAGGTTAGAGCTGATGCAAGCGACACCAAGGGGACAATGGTATATAAACAATATAGCAAGACCTTCTCATCTCCGGTGTCAAGATTCGTATTCCGTGCCGCCGGTTCTCAGGTTGGTCTGAAACTAACCGTAACTCTTGCAAATGAAGGCGAATCCGGTATCGAGGATATTGTTATCGATACGGTTAAGCCTGAGGGCAACGGCAAGATATACAACATCATGGGTGTCGAGGTCAAGGAGCCGCTGCTCCCCGGCGTCTATATCCGTGACGGCAAGAAGTTCCTTGTCAAATAACTGACAGCGTATAATTGTAATCATATAAAGATATGATTGAAATGTAGGGACGCTTTTTTAAGCGTCCGCAATCGCCTGAGGTTCGGTACGTCAGGAAGCGGACGCTTTAAAAAGCGTCCCTACATTTTGTGATAAAGCAATGAATGAAATTTTTATTCTGAAATCATGATAAAAGGGATTCAGATTCTGACAGCCGGACTGTTGCTGGCTTCAGGTGTTGTCATGGCGGCTCCACCGGATGGTTTTCCAAGATCCATGCAGGACCGTCCACGTAAGGAGAGACAAAGAAATATTGTGCCGTCGCAGTGGGTGAGGCCATCTGTGGCCGCTTTTCCCGGTGCCGAGGGCTTCGGCATGTGGACCACCGGCGGACGCGGCGGAAAAGTGTATCACGTCACCACGCTTGAAGATACTGACGCCCCCGGTTCGTTCCGCTACGCCTGCAATCAGACAGGTCCGCGCACGATCGTGTTTGATGTCGACGGCACCATTTTCCTGAAATCACCCCTGCGTATGGAGAATCCTGACGTGACCATAGCCGGGCAGACCGCTCCGGGCGACGGTGTCTGCATCGCCGACTATCCGTTCTCGATTCAGGCTGACAATGTGATTGTGCGTTTCATGCGTTTCCGCCTCGGCGACCGCGAAGTGGCCCACCATGAGGGCGACGGTCTCGGCGGCAGCGGACACCGCAATGTGATGGTGGATCACTGTTCGGTCAGCTGGAGCATTGACGAGTGCATTTCTGTCTACGGCATGAGGGATTTCACGGTGCAGTGGTGCATCGCCTCACACAGTCTCCACAACAGCGGTCATCAGAAAGGCCCGCACGGCTACGGGGGCAACTGGGGCGGCAGCGGCGCCAGCTATCACCACAATCTGATAGCCAACCACACCTCGCGCACGCCGCGTCTCGGACCGAGCCCGCATACGCAGACCGATGAACGCATGGACTTGCGCAACAATGTGATATACAACCACGGCTCAAACGGCTGCTACGGCGGCGAGGGCATGACGGTCAACATCGTCAACAACTATTTCAAGCCCGGCAAAACCACAAACACCATGCCTGAGCGCATAGCCGGCCCCGGCATCCGCACAGTGCAGTACTGTCTCGACGGACGCGGCCTCGCCGAGGACTACAATAGTCTGTTCGGCACCTCGCTGACCCGTGACGACGTGAAAGGTCTTCGTAAGGGTGGCGCCGCAAAGGGGGTGAACCGCGTGAGCATTGCCGGGCGCACATTTGACATCGACATGGCCGACAACAGCATAGAGGTCGACGGCCGGAAGATAAAAGTGGGCTGGAATGTATGGCGCCCTATGCTTCACAAATGGGGTCAATTCTATGTCGACGGCAATGTGAACCATGACATAGCGGCCGTAGGCGGCGACAACTGGAAAACCGGAGTGCTCCGGCAGATAAATCCCGAAAACTGCGACGGTTACTGGGACAAGTCGATTGCCGCGGCGATAAAGCTTGACAGCCCGATGGATTTCGAGACCGTCACCACCCACAGCGCCGCCGAGGCCTGTGACCGTGTGCTTGACTGCGCCGGAGCTTCGCTGCACCGCGATGCCTATGATGAACTTGTAATCAGGGACGTGCGCGACGGCAGTGCGACTTTCGGCAACAACGGCATTATCGACAGCCAGAACGATATCGTCTATCCCGACGGTTCACGCGGCTGGCCGGCACTGCGCAGCGGTGCATCACGCACCGACTCGGACAGCGACGGAATACCGGACGAGTGGGAAAAGGCCCACGGACTCAATCCCGACGATGCTTCTGACGGAAGCCGTCTGACAAAGTTGGGCTACACCAATCTGGAACTCTACCTTAATTCGTTGGTGGCCGATATCGTTGAAGCCGGACTGAAAGGCGGGACACCCTGCGCTCAGATCCGCGAGACCTCATCATCGGACTTCGGTCGGAAATTCGAGGAGAGGACACTCCGTCTTGACTATCTTTTTACTGCAACACCTTCGGGAGAGCGGGGAGTGGCGCTTTCGGGTCAGTCATACATGGACGGCTGGGCGGGGCGCCGTCACCGGATGGCGGAACTTCCGCTCCGCGGCAACGGCATTGTGACCGTGGTTTCGGAAGCCGACGGTGACACGCTCTACCGTACCTCGTTCTCGTCGCTTTATCACGAGTGGCTGACGACCGACGAGGCTGCCACAACCTCCAAGGCGTTCGAACATACGGTTCTGCTCCCTTATCCCTCGGCTCCGGCACTCATAACGGTCGAACTTCTTGACAATCGCCAGCGTCCGATGGCCTCGATGACCCACCGTTTCCGTCCTGACGACATTTTGATTGCGCGCAAAGGTCATGGCCGTGTGGCCGAACACCGCTATCTCCATCGTGGAGGCGACCCGAAAGAGGCCATCGATGTTGCCATTCTCGCAGAGGGCTACACCCGCGCCGAGATGGACAGCTTTTACCGCCATGCGCGGACTGCCGTGGAGGCGATCCTATCCTACGAGCCTTTCAAATCGCGGGCCGACAAGTTCAATTTCGTCGCCGTGGCCACGCCGTCGGAAGACTCCGGTGTCAGTGTGCCGCGTCTCGGTGAGTGGAGATCGACGGCCTTCTCATCGCATTTCAGCACTTTCTACTCGGATCGTTATCTGACCAGTCTGCATGTCAAGGATATTAATGACGCTTTGTCCGGAATACCCTACGAGCATATCATCATTCTCGCCAACACTCCGGAATATGGCGGTGGAGGTATCTACAACAGCTACACTCTCACCACCGCTCGCCACAAGCAGTTCCGTCCGGTCGTGGTCCACGAGTTCGGCCACAGCTTCGGAGGACTTGCCGACGAATATTTCTACGAGTCGGAGGCCAATGAAGAAGCCTATCCCACCGAAGTCGAGCCTTGGGAACCGAACATCACAACATTGGCCGATTTCAAAGGCAAGTGGGAAAATCTGATCCCCAAGGACGCTCCGCGGCCCACTCCGGTCAGCGAGGCCGCGAAGTGGCCGGTAGGTCTCTATGAGGGAGGAGGCTATGTGTCGCACGGAGTCTACCGTCCGGCCGACAACTGCCGGATGCGCACCAACACCGCACCCGACTTCTGTCCCGCCTGCCGTCAGGCACTCTGCCGCCTGATAGATTTCTACACGGGAGACGAACTATAATGGCGGAAAAAGTTTTGATAAATCAATTAAAATCCTTACCTTTGCACCGCCATTACGAATCTACGCGCCCTACCAGCGCAACGATCACTTCTGACAACGAAAAAATCACAATAATAAAATGAAAGCAGATCTCCATCCTTCCAACTACCGCGAAGTAGTATTCAAGGACATGTCGAACGATGAAATCTTCATCACTCGTTCAACCGTAGCATCCAAAGAAACCATCGAAGTAGACGGCGTGACCTATCCTCTGGTCAAGCTCGAAATCACAAGCTCGTCACACCCCTTCTTCACCGGTAAGCAGAAGCTCGTCGATACCGCCGGCCGCGTGGACAAGTTCATGAGCCGTTACGGCAACCGCAAGAAGAAATAAGAAGTCCTTCTGACGGAACAAAGAATCAAACCGGCGTCATGCAGACTTTGCATGACGCCGGTCTCTTTTTATGCCGTTTCCGCTGATTTTTCAGACCTTTTGGCCGTATGATAAGAAAATTTCAAACACTCTCTAAAGGCTTATCGAAGAATTTGATGTATCTTTGCAGATGTTTTTAGCCATAAACTCATGAAATTTAATAGACTGACCATATCCACCCTTCTGGCTTTCGCGATGGCAGCCGGCATTTCGGCCGACGCGGCCGTGAAAGATCTGCCTGTCAAAGTGATAAACGGGCATCCCTATCATTATTACACGGTGGAAAGCAAGGAGACGATCTATTCGCTCTGTCATAAGTTCGGCATCACGAAAGATGAGATTGTGAAGTTCAATCCGTCGGTGGCCGACGGTCTGAAAGCCGGAACGATGCTTTTTTTCCCTGCTGAGGAAAATGTAGTGCTTACACCCGGTAATGCGAGTCAACACGGAGTCCAGATGATAAGTCACACGGTGACAAAGGGTGAGACTATTTACGGCATAGCCAAAAATTACGGAATAAGCACCGACGCGCTGATCGAGCAGAATCCGATCGTGCGCGAGGGGCTTAAAGCCGGGCAGACTCTTCATCTCACAATACCCGTGAAGGTCGAGAATGGCGAAAGCGGTGTCAATGTTTCAGCAGCAGTTCCAGCCGGACAGCAGGGCACGACAGTCCGCATGGCTCCGGAAGGATATATTGTGAAGAAGAAGGAGACATTCTATTCGATCGCCAATGCTCACGGAATCACTGTCGAGCAGCTTGAGGCCGCCAATCCCGGCATCACCATTCTTAAAGAGGGTCAGGTTCTGAGCATCCCGGCTCCACAGAGTGCTGTTGCCGAGGTAACGCAACCGGCGCCGTCAGGGACGATACCTGTCGGAGCTGACGGCACAGTAAGTGTCGATGACTTCGCGCGTGCGTCGGGCGTGACACCGGCTGTAAAAGAGGAACTGTCCGTTGCTGTGGTACTGCCGTTCATGCTCAATGAGGAGACTCCGTCGAAAAGCGCGCAGCGCTACACTGAGTTTTACAAGGGCTTCCTGATCGCTGTCGACAGTCTGCGCAACAACGGTGTGCCCGTGCGTGTGACAGCCTACGACACCGAAGGCTCGACCTTGAAATTGCGTCAGTTGCTTTCGGACAGCACTCTGAAAACCCACCGCATGATCATTGCGCCGGATGCCTCCGACCAGTTGGCTATCTTGGGAGAGTTCGGCCGCGAGCACGGGCAGAAGGTGTTCAACGGCTTCATCGTGCGTGATGAATCATATCAGAGCAATCCGGCTGTGATGCAGGGAACAATCCCCTCGCCGAAGATGCTCGACAAGGCCGCCGAAGCGCTCGCCGGACGTCTGTCATATTCGACCCCGGTGTTTGTGTCGCTTGCCGACGGAGCTAACACCGACAAGGCCGACTTCATAAGCGCCCTCAAACAGCGCCTTGAGGCAAAGGGTATAGAGTGGAAGACCATCAGCGCCGACTCCAAGCTGACCGCCGCCGACCTGAAAGAACTGAAATCTGACGGCAATTATACTTTCATCCCTCTCTCGGCCCGTCAGAGCGATCTCAACCGCATAATGCCTGCGATTATAGAGTGGCGCGACGATGCCGGAATGCCGTCAGTGAAACTGATCGGTTATCCGGAGTGGATCACTTTCCGCGGGGAGACTTTGCAGAACATGCACAACCTGAATACCACAGTCTATTCACGATTCTTTGTCGACGATGACAACATCCGTACACGCCGTCTCGAAGACCGCTTCAAAGGCTGGTATGGGACCGGTATGGAACCCGCCGTGCCGCGTCAGGGTTTGTTGGGCTTCGATACGGGCATGTTCATCCTCAATTATCTGAAAAATCCTGTGGCCCGCTATGACGGTGTACAGAACGGTTATTCGTTCATGACTCCGGAAGGCGCCGAAGGTCAGTGCAACAATGTGCTTTATCTCGTCAATTTCCGTCCGGGCGGTCTAATTGAAAAAATCAATCTCTGATGACTGCTGACAGAATTTTATCGAAAGCCCGGATCGGTCTGCTTTTCATCTTCGTCCTGCTGCTGCCCGGCAAGGCCGATGCTCAACGAGAATATTCACCGAATTTTTCGATCGGAGCTAAAGCCGGAGCAACGCTGTCGAGAATGTCGTTCAGCCCAGAAGTGCATCAGAAGTTTACGCAGGGCCTGACCATGGGTGTGGCCTGCCGGTATACTGAGGAGAAGATTTTCGGTCTGATCGGCGAGATCAACATCACGCAGCGCGGATGGGCCGAGAATTTCGCTAAGGACGAGGCGCCGGAGTTCGAATATACACGCACGCTGACTTATGTCTCGATTCCGGTGCTGACACATATCTATTTCGGGTCGCAGAAGTTCCGCGGTTTCATAAATCTCGGTCCGGAGGTGAGTTTTATGATCGGAAATTCGATAGACGCGAATTTCGATTACAACAATTATAAGAATATCCCGAATTTTCCACAAGGCTATCGCACGAACGAACAGCTTTCGATGGCGATAGACCGCAAATTTGACTACGGTATAGCCGGCGGTGCTGGCATCGAGCTTCTGATCAAACGCAAGCATTCGATCATGCTCGAAGGCCGCTACTATTTCGGACTCGGAAATATTTTCAAGGATTCGAAACGTGATTTCTTTGCCGCTTCGCGCAACAATTCGATAGAGATCACGCTGAAATATATGATCAGGGTGAAATAAAAAGAGACTGTCTAACAACCAAAGTTAGGCAGTCTCTATTTTTATACACAAAATATGAAGATTTAAGCTGCATTTGCCACTACTGATATAAGCTTTGGGTAAAAGTTTAAATGAGGGTTCTTATAAGGCTGTTTCGCTGTTCCTGAAGATAAAAATTTGTCAAAAAATGAGGATTTTGCCCATGCTTGGGCAAGTTTCCTCAGATTATGGGCAAGCGCTTTCAGACCGAAGTCGATTTTCGCTCCGGTAAGCCCCTTTAGCCTGAGTCGTCTGAACCTGCCGCATTCCTTTATCTGCCCGAACACAGCCTCCGGTTCGACAGGACGCCTGCTCCTGTGCTTCAACCCTTGCTCACTTGTGAGAAGTTCTCTTGCCCTGGCTTTATAGTCGTCAAGTGAGTGGTTCACTTCTATCTGTCGGTCGCGTTTGGATTTATGACATTGTCCCCTTAGG
>UQVH01000028.1 GCA_900544535.1 uncultured Bacteroidales bacterium
GTGGCACGCGAGCTGGGTTCAGAACGTCGTGAGACAGTTCGGTCTCTATCTGTTGTGGGCGCAGGAGATTTGCGAGGCCCCGACACTAGTACGAGAGGACCGTGTTGGACCGACCTCCGGTTTACCGGTTGTTCCGCCAGGAGCACCGCCGGGTAGCCGCGTCGGGTAAGGATAAGTGCTGAAAGCATCTAAGCACGAAGCCCCCCTCAAGATAAGATCTCCACATAAGGGCCGTTTAAGACGAAGACGTAGATAGGTCGCAGGTGCAGGTACGGTAACGTACACAGCCGAGCGATACTAATCGCCCAAACCCTTTCTTGGGAAGCAATTCCCTCAAATAAAAAACAATTTCAAAAGGCACAGGACATCATGTCACGGCAAACGATGACAAAGCCTCTGGTTCAGCCGTCTGAAAGAACTGCTCGATAGCTTTAGAAGACCTTCGGTCTTCGCTTCCAGTCACCTCTTTTTTAAGATACTAAGGTGGCCATAGCGTGAGGGCTCCACCTCTTCCCATTCCGAACAGAGAAGTTAAACCTCACCACGTCGATGATACTACGAAAGTGGGAAAGTAGATAACCGCCCCCTCTAAACTCCGCGGACCGGAAACTGTCAGAAAGACAGATTTCCGGTTCGCTTTTTTTGTTTTGGGGGAGCAGGGAGGGAATTTTGGGAGAGTTGAGAGAACTGGGAGTTCTGGGAGACTTGGGAGAACTATTATTGATCCTCTGAATGCCGTTTTTGGGCGCTTTGTCGCAAATTGTAGATTTTCAGGACAGATTGTTTTAAAGCATAATAAAAAGTTTGGGGAGTTTCGGGAAATTTTCGCTATATTTGCACTGCGATTAGAGTCCTTGGAGGCGATTTGGTCTCTTTGGGCTGTTTAAGGCTGTGAAATACAGTGTATTATAGTAAAAACCGTATTATTTACTTTATGATAGCATTGGGAATTCAGAATGCGACTCTTGCCGTTGTGGCGCTGCTGACGGGCGTTGCCCTCGTCGCCATAGCTTTGTGGCTTGCAGGTCTCATTTCTCCACGTTCGTTCAACCCGCAGAAGGGTGAGGCTTATGAGTGCGGTATTCCTACCAGAGGTGAGTCTATGGCTCAGTTCAAGGTAGGATATTATCTTTTCGCCATCCTCTTCCTTATGTTCGATGTAGAAACCGTATTCCTTTATCCATGGGCCGTGAGAGTCCATGAACTTGGGACATCCGGTCTCACAGCGATCGCAGTCTTTTTTGGTATCATTGTGCTGGGTCTTGTTTATGCCTGGCGGAAAGGAGCTCTTGAATGGAAGTAACTGCTCAGGGTATGCCCTATGAGGCATGGAAAGACAACGAATATATCGAGAAACTTGTCAAAGAACTTCAGGAGAGCGGGACAAATGTGATTGTCGGCTCTTTTGACAAACTTATCAACTGGGGGCGTTCCAACTCTATCTGGCCGCTCACTTTCGCCACCAGTTGCTGCGGCATCGAATTCGTGTCGCTTGGAGCCGCCCGTTATGATATGGCGCGATTCGGCTGGGAAGTTGCCCGCGCCTCTCCACGTCAGGCCGACTTCATGATGGTGGCCGGTACGATCGTCCACCGCATGGTGCCCGTCTTCCGTCGCCTTTACGATCAGCTGGCCGAGCCGAAATATGTCATCGCCTGCGGCAGCTGCGCGATCTCCGGCGGTCCTTTCAAAAAGAGCTACCATGTTGCGATGGGTATTGAGGACATCGTTCCGGTCGACGTATTTGTCCCCGGCTGTCCCCCGCGCCCAGAAGCCATGATCTACGGTATCATGCAGCTCTCGCGAAAGATCAAGGTAGAGAAATTCTTCGGTGGAGTCAACCGTCAGGAAAAACAAGCCGAATTTCTCAAAGCACATCCGGTTCCCGGAGTGAACGACTGAATTTATCGATAATACACCACATTATTATATACATAATATATGTCCAACATCCGGGAAAAGATCTCAACGCTGTTGCCTGAGGCTGTCATTGAAGACGGCGATATTATGCAGGTGACTGTACCCGACGCCAAGTGGCACGATTTCGCGAAAACCCTTCGTGACGACGCTGACCTCTCGTTTGATTTCCTTGTGACAATCGTGGGTATGGACTGGAAGGACAGCGGCATGGGCTGCATCTACTACTTCACGTCCACGAAATTCAATACTCATATCTCCGTCAAAGTCATGGCCGGAGGTGACCGTGAGCGTCCGCTGATCCATTCGATTTTCGATCTTTGGGCCATCGCCACCGTTTTCGAACGCGAAGTCTATGACTTTTTCGGAATCATCTTCATAAACAACCCCGATATGCGCCGCCTCTTCCTGAATATTGACTGGAAGGGCTATCCTCTGCGCAAGGACTATGACGATGATCCCAATCTCAATCCAGTCTCGACTGAAAACGAACGTCAGACCGACTTCACCGATGTCTGGACAGAAACCCCCGACGGCAAAATTGAAAAGCACGAGCGCCGCATCTTCCAGCCTGAAGACTTCGTGGTCAACATCGGCCCGCAGCACCCCGCCACCCACGGCGTGCTCCGTTTCCGCACCGCAGTCGACGGCGAGACAATCAAGAAGATCGACATCTATCTCGGCTACATCCATCGCGGAGTAGAAAAAATATGCGAGAAGCTGACCTATCCGCAGACCCTCCATTTCATGGACCGTCTCGACTACTTCTCGGCACATCCCTACCACCACTGTCTGTGTATGCTCATCGAAGAGGCCGCCGGCATCCAGATCTCGCGCCGCGCACAGGTGATCCGTGTGCTCATGGACGAGCTTTCGCGCATCGCCTCACACTGCCTCTTCATCGGCACCTACTGCATGGACCTCGGCGCCACAACGATGCTCTTTTACACTCTACGTGTCCGCGAGCAGATTCTCGACATCATGGAGAAGACATGCGGCGCCCGCATGACATTCAACTATGACTGCATCGGCGGTGTCATGCAGGACCTCCACCCCGATTTCGTGAAGGATGTCCACGCGCTCCTCGACGTCCTCCCCGCAAATATCAAGGAATACAACAAGGTGTTCACCGGCAACGTCATCGCCCGCAACCGTATGGAAAACGTCGGCGTACTCACCCGCGAGGACGCCATCTCCTGGGCTGTCACCGGTCCAAACGGACGCGGATCAGGCTGGGCCTGCGACGTGCGCAAATGTGCTCCTTACAGCATCTACTCCGAACTCGACTTCGATGAAGTGGTGCGCGAAGAAGGTGACTCCATGGCCCGCTTCAAAGTCCGCATGGACGAAATGGTCCAGAGCGCCCGCATCATCGCACAGCTCATCGACAATATCCCCGAAGGCGAATACTGCGTCAAGGTGCCCAAAGTGCTGAAACTCCCCGTAGGCCACTGGTTTAAGATGGTCGAGGGTTGCCGCGGCACATTCGGCATCTACCTTGAGAGCGACGGTACGGTCAACCCCTACCGTCTGAAGATCGCTCCCCCCTGTCTCCCCGCCGCAGCTGTGGTCGACCACATCACCGACGGACAGAAAATCGCCGACCTTATCACCATCGGAGGCTCGCTTGACTACATCGTTCCCGACATCGACCGCTGATCTGGGTCACGGAAACACAGTCAAGTGAAAAATAAATACCAGTCAACAATCACAGAGAGAAACTATAAGTAACTTTTCAATATGCAAGACTTATCAGTAGGAACCGCCTGGCTTCATTCTTTCCTCACGGACTACATCCCCGAATGGGCTGCCGTGACCCTCGAATGTCTGCTCATCGGAGTAGGGTTGATGCTGCTTTATGCAGTGTTGGCGCTCTTCTACATCCTCTTCGAACGTAAGGTGTGCGCCTATTTCCAGTGCCGTCTCGGCCCGAATCGCGTTGGTCCCTGGGGCCTGATGCAGAGCATCGCCGACATGTTCAAGATCCTCATCAAGGAGCTCATCTCGCTCAACCATGTCGACAAGTTCCTTTTCGCCCTGGCTCCTTATTTGGTAATCATCGCCTCCATGCTGGCTTTCGCCGTGCTCCCGTGGGGCAACGGACTTCAGATCATCGACTTCAACGTCGGCATCTTCTTCCTCCTTGCCGTCTCCTCGATCGGAGTCCTCGGCATTCTGCTGGCCGGATGGTCGTCCAACAACAAGTTCACCCTTATCGGCGCTCTCCGTTCAGGCGCGCAGATGGTCAGCTACGAGCTCTCGATGGGCCTCTGTGTAGTGACCATGGTCGTCATGGCCGGGACAATGTCGGTCGGCGGTATCGTCGAGGCCCAGAACCACCTCTGGTTCATCTTCTCAGGCCACATCCCCGCGATCATCGCTTTCGTCATCTTCATGATCGCCGGTACAGCCGAAACCAACCGCGGCCCGTTTGACCTCCCCGAAGCCGAGAGCGAGCTTACCGCCGGATACCACACCGAATACTCCGGTATCCACTTCGGTTTCTTCTATCTCGCGGAATACCTCAACCTGTTTATCGTGTCGGGTGTCGCCGCCCTCCTCTTCTTCGGAGGCTGGATGCCACTGCATATCCCCGGATTCGACGCCTTCAACCATGTTATGGACTACATCCCCTCGGTTGTCTGGTTCATTGGCAAAGCCATCGTCCTTTCCTTCATCATCATCTGGTTCAAGTGGACCTTCCCCCGTCTGCGAATCGACCAGCTCCTGTCGCTTGAATGGAAATACCTTCTTCCGATCAACCTCTTCAATCTCGTCCTCATGGTTTTAGTGGTGACATTCGGACTCTATCTCTAAAATAAAATCATATCTCTCACACAAAATAAACTAACCCCCGACGTCCGGCTTCTGCCTCTTACGGCAGCCCTGTACGCCAAAAATCTATAAACGCGATGAGTGAAAAATTCGGCAAGATCGCCCAGGTCATCGGACCTGTGGTCGACGTGATTTTCGATGGTGAAGACAACCTCATCCCCCCGATCTACACCGCTCTCAAGGTAGCGCGTCCGGAAGGAGGCGAACTCATTCTCGAAGTTGAGCAGCATATCGGCGAAGACACCGTGCGCTGCGTGGCCATGGAAAGTACCGACGGTCTGCGCCGCGGAATGCGTGTCGACAACCTCGAACGCCCCATCGCCGTCCCCACCGGCGAGCAGGTCAAGGGCCGACTCCTGAACGTCATCGGCGACGCCATCGACCGTCTGCCCGAACTGAAGCGCGACGATCTCCGTCCCATCCATCAGCCCGCTCCGAAATTCGACGACCTCACGATCGGCACCGAGATCCTCTTTACCGGTATCAAGGTGATCGACCTTCTCGAACCTTACAGCAAGGGTGGCAAGATCGGTCTCTTCGGCGGTGCAGGTGTGGGCAAGACAGTGCTCATCATGGAGCTCATCAACAACATCGCTAAAGGGCATAACGGATTTTCCGTATTCACCGGTGTCGGCGAACGTACACGCGAGGGCAACGACCTTCTGCGCGAGATGATCGAGAGCGGCGTCATGAAATACGGCAAGAAATTCGAGGAAGGCATGGAAAAAGGCGAATGGAACCTCGCCGACGTCGACATGGACCAGGTGGCCCAGTCGCAGGCGACCCTCGTCTTCGGTCAGATGAACGAACCGCCGGGTGCACGTCTGCGCGTGGCTCTTTCGGGCCTCACCGTTGCCGAACAGTTCCGCGATCAGGACGGCGGCGGTAAGGACATCCTTCTCTTCATCGACAACATCTTCCGTTTCACCCAGGCAGGTTCCGAAGTGTCGGCCCTTCTCGGCCGTATGCCTTCGGCCGTGGGCTATCAGCCGACCCTCGCATCTGAGATGGGCGCCCTTCAGGAACGAATCACATCGACCAAAAACGGATCTATCACTTCTGTCCAGGCTATCTACGTACCTGCCGACGACTTGACCGACCCCGCGCCCGCGACTACATTCAGCTTCCTCGACGCCACCACCGTGCTCTCCCGTAAGATCTCCGAGCTCGGTATCTATCCCGCCGTCGATCCTCTGGAATCAACATCGCGTATCCTCGACCCCAATATCATCGGTGAAGACCACTACAACACCGCGCAGGCAGTCAAGCAGCTCCTTCAGAAATACAACGAGCTTCAGGACATCATCGCCATCCTCGGTGTCGACGAACTCTCTGACGAAGACAAGCTCGTCGTGGCCCGTGCGCGCCGTGCGCAGCGCTTCCTCTCACAGCCGTTCCACGTTGCCGAGCAGTTCACAGGTCTCCCCGGCGTCATGGTGCCTCTGAGCGAGACAATCCGTGGCTTCAAGATGATTCTTTCGGGAGAGATGGACGAATATCCCGAACAGGCCTTCCTCAACGTCGGCACCATCGACGAAGCCATCGAAAAGGGCAAGAAACTCCTCGCCGAGGTAGCGAAATAATCTTCCCGCCTCTCCTCATCCCCCACAACCCTCCGAATCTCTCAAAACAGCAGATAAAGCATGATACTAAAAGTAATCTCGGCCGAAGACATCCTCTTCCAGGGAGAAGTCAAAGCAGTGCACCTCCCCGGTGCCCTCGGCGCCTTCACGGTGCTCCCCGGCCATGCCGCTCTGATCTCCACTCTGACCCCAGGTGAAATCCGCTATACGGCTGCCACCGACGGCGAGGAGCACCGGGTCAGCGTCACCGGCGGAATCGTTGATGTCGACAGCAACATCGTGTCAGTCTGCATATATTAAATAAGGTGATGATGAAACGAAATATTCTCGCAGCAATCGCAATGGCCTTTGTGGCCCTTCTGCTTCCGCTTGCCGGGCGAGCCTCTGAAACCAAAGAGGAATCGCAGGAGAAAAGCGGCGCCGTTGACGCACAGGGCATCATCTTCGAGCACCTTGGCGACCGCTACGGTTGGGAAGTGCCGTTCAATCACCACAAGAGCATACCCCTGCCGGTAATCGTCTGGGGCAGCGACGGACTCCACATCTTCTCTTCCGCCCGTGTCGAGCACGGACAGGAATACCGCGACGGCTCGGCCCTCTTCCGTGTGGCCGGCAAAGACAGCCCTTATAAAGGAAAGGTTGTCGAGATCATCGACGGTCAGGAAGTCAAACCCAAAGTCGACATCTCAATCACCAAAAACGTCTGCGGCGTCTTCATCGCAGTCATACTGGTGATTTGGAGCATCCTCTCCGTAGCCCGCTGGCACAAGACCCAGGGCATGAAAGGCCCCCGCAAGATGACCGGAGCCATCGAATTTGTCATCCTCTTCATCTATGACGGTGTCATCAAACCCACCCTCAAGAACAAGGCCAACAAATTCGCACCATATCTGCTCACGGTCTTCTTCTTCATCCTCGTGATGAACCTTCTGGGACTGATCGTCGTGTTCCCCGGCGGCGCCAACCTCACCGGCAACATCGCCGTCACCCTTGTACTCGCGATCATCACCTTCCTGATCACCAATATTTTCGCCACCAAACACTACTGGAAGGAAATCTTTAACCCCGACGTACCCTGGTGGCTCAAATATCCCCTGCCGATCATGCCGGTCATCGAGATCTTCGGCGTTTTCACCAAACCCGCCGCCCTCACCGTCCGTCTGTTCGCCAACATGATGGGAGGCCACATGATCGTCATCGTGCTGACCCTTCTGATCTTCATTTTCGCCGCCATGGGCCCCGTAGTCACAGGCGCCACCGCAGTGGTCAGCATCCTCTTCTCGGTCTTCATGCTCCTGATTGACGTCCTCGTCAGCTTCATCCAGGCCTACGTGTTCACCATGCTCTCGACCCTCTTCATAGCCCTTGGCCAGGAAGAAGGCCATGAAAGCCATAAAAAAGAAGAACATCACGCCGAAGCGGACCCTTCCGCCCAGGCAACCCCCGCAAAAGCATAACCAAAAAAATTAAAAAATAACCCTTTAATCTCCCGCAATTATGTTAGCAATGATTTTAGCAGCTATCGAAGGAACCCTCGGCATCGGCGTTTGCATCGGTGCAGCAATCGCAGCAATTGGCGCCGGCATCGGTATCGGCAAGATCGGTGGCTCCGCCATGGAAGCTATCGCACGTCAGCCCGAATCAACCGGCGACATCCGCAGTAACATGATCGTTATCGCCGCCCTTATCGAAGGTGTGGCCCTCTTCGCTGTTATCGTTTGTATCCTCGCAATGTTTGTGGGCTGATCTCCAAGCTTCATTTATCTGAAAAATGGAACTATTCACGCCTGATTTCGGTCTGATATTCTGGATGTTCGTGTCGTTCGCCATCCTCTTCTTCGTTCTGTGGAAGTGGGGCTGGCCGGCGATCATGAAAGGTGTGTCCGACCGAGCCGACCTCATCGACAAAGGTGTGGAGTATGCTCAAAATGCCAAACAACAGCTTGACCATGCCCGCGAAGAGGCGGATAAATACATAGCCGACGCCCGTCGCCAGCAGGCCGACATGCTCCGCGAAGCCGACAAGATGAAGACTCAGATCATTGAGGAAGCGCGCTCCGCGGCCCAGACCGAAGCCAAAAAGGTGATGGACGCTGCAAAAGTGTCAATCGAACAGGAACGCAAGCAAGCCGAACAGCAGTTCCGCAACGAAGTTTCATCCTTCGCCCTCGACATCGCACAGAAAGTCGTCCGCAACCAGATGAAAGACGAAAAGGCTCAGGAACAGCTTGTCAATACACTGCTTGACGAAATGGAAAAACAGAACTGACCACCGCTCCCGCCGTCACGGACCGCTCCGCATCCCCGGACCGGTCCGGGCGCAGGAGCACCTCTTATCCATCCACTCATATCATCAACCACTCACCTAAGGTTCCACCCAAGCAATGAATCAAGGTCTCATCCCAAGCCGCTACGCAAAAGCACTTTTCGAGTTCGCCTCCGAAAAGAAGGCCGACCAACGCATATACAGCCTGATGCAAACCCTCGAAAGCTCCTTCGCTTCCGAGCCTTCGCTCCAGCAGGCCGTAGGCAATCCCTTCATACCAGCAGCCGACAAGATGAAACTTCTGACTGCCGCAGCCGGAGCCTCAGGCGACGATGAAGTCTATGCCCGCTTCCTGAAGCTGCTGGCTGACAATGACCGGCTGGATGCCGCCCGCGACATAGCCCTCGCATACATGAAGATCTATCGCCGCGAACACCACATCTACCTTGTCACCGTGACCTCCGCCGTTCCGATGGCCCAGGCCGAGGAAGAACGGTTACGCAATCTGATCCTCCGCCACCTCGACGGCGGAACGATGGAGTATCACCATCGCGTCGACCCCTCGCTCATCGGCGGTTTCACTGTCGCCGTCAACAACGAAAAACTCGACGCTTCCGTGGCCGATGAACTCAAGCAATTGCGTCTGAAACTTTTAAGCAACTAACCAACTTCACATCCCCCTCACATACCAAAATGATAAACCCAAGCGAGATTTCTCAGGTCTTAAAACAGCAGCTGGAGAACGTCAACTCCAAAGTGTCTTTCGAAGAGACGGGAGTTGTTCTGGAAGTAGGCGACGGCGTGGCCCACGTCTACGGTCTCGACAATGTCTGCGCCAACGAGCTTGTAGAATTTGAAAACGGAGTGAAAGGTGTAGCCCTCAACCTTGAGGAAAGCAATGTGGGTGTCATCCTCCTCAACGAAGTCAACAACGTCACCGAAAACATGTCCGTAAAGCGCACAGGCGAGATCGCCTCAATCCACGTCGGCGACGGCGTGTTCGGACGTGTCATCAACGTACTCGGTGAACCGATCGACGGCCGCGGACCCATCCAGGGCGATCTTCTCCCGATGCCCCTCGAACGCAAGGCCCCCGGCGTTATCTTCCGTCAGCCCGTGAAGCAGCCGCTTCAGACCGGTCTGAAAGCAATCGACTCAATGGTGCCCATCGGCCGCGGCCAGCGCGAACTCATCATCGGCGACCGCCAGATCGGCAAAACCGCCATCGCCATCGACACCATCATCAACCAGCGCGCCAACTTTGAGGCAGGAAAGCCTGTCTACTGTATATATGTGGCCATCGGACAGAAAGCATCGTCCGTAGCCGCCACCGTCGAGACCCTCCGCCAGCACGGCGCTCTCGACTACACCGTCGTCGTAGCCGCCACAGCCGCCGACTCGGCCTCCATGCGCTACTACGCACCTTTCGCCGGCGTTGCAATCGGCGAATACATCCGCGACACCGGCCGCGACGCCCTCATCGTCTACGATGACCTCTCCAAGCAGGCTGTGGCCTACCGCGAGATCTCCCTTATCCTCAAGCGTCCCTCAGGCCGCGAGGCATATCCGGGCGACATCTTCTATCTCCACAGCCGTCTGCTCGAACGTGCCGCCAAGATCATCGACAACCAGGAAGTGGCAAGCCGCATGAACGACCTCCCCGCATCGCTCAAGGACATCGTCAAGGGCGGCGGATCGCTCACCGCGCTTCCTATCATCGAGACCCAGGCAGGCGACGTGTCGGCCTACATCCCGACCAACGTAATCTCCATCACCGACGGTCAGATCTTCCTCGAAACCGCTCTTTTCAACCGAGGCATCCGTCCCGCCATCAACGTAGGTATCTCCGTATCGCGTGTGGGCGGTAACGCACAGATCAAGTCGATGAAGAAAGTGGCCGGTACGCTCAAGATTGACCAGGCACAGTTCCGCGAACTTGAATCGTTCACCAAATTCGGCGGCGACATCGATCCCGTCACAGCTCGCGTCATCGACAAAGGCCGCAAGAACGAACGCCTGCTCATCCAGCCCCAGTATGCCCCGATGAAAGTCGAGGACGAAGTGGCCGTAATCTACTGTGGAACCAAGGGCCTTCTTGAAAACGTTCCCCTCGACAAAGTAGCCGAGTTCGAGAAAAACTTCCTCCAGCTCGTCAACACCAAATATCCCGAAGTCATGGAAGCCATCCGCGCCGGCAAGCTCGACGACGATGTCACCTCCAGGCTCACCGAAGCAGCTTCGGAAATTTCGGGATCATATAAATAAGCATAGCAACCACAACTCATGGCAACACTTCGCGAACTAAAAGGACGAATCGGCTCCGTGGCTTCCAGCGAGAAGATCACGGGTGCGATGAAGATGATCTCCTCGGCCAAGATGCACCGCGCCGAGTCAGATCTGCGTCGCCTTCTGCCCTTCCGCCAGCAGATAGAGAACATCATTGGCAATCTCCTGTCGGCCGACGCCGAGTTCTCCTCGCCTCTGACCGAGGAGCGCGACGTTGCCTCGGTTGCGATTGTGGTCCTCGGCAGTGACGACGGTCTCTGCGGCGCCTACAACATCAACATTTACAAGGAGCTTATCCGCTCCATCGGCCAGTTGCGCGAGATCAAGGGCGACTCCGTCCGCATCACCGTCATCCCCGTCGGACGCAAGATGGTCAAGGCCACCCGCCGCATCTCCCTCCCAGGAGTCACCGTCAGCCCCGCCGAAGGTGTCGACTCCAAATCCTCCGGCGAGACCGTCAAGCAGTTCACCCGCTCGCTCGAAGAGCGCTTCATCTCAGGCGAATTCGACAGCGTGCGTCTCCTCTACATGAACTTCCAGTCCGTCAGCCGCCAGCGTCCGCGCTGCGACGCTCTCCTCCCGGTCTGCCCCGACACCTTCTCCGCCGAAGGCGTCAAAGCCCTCTGCCGTCCCTACATTTTCGAGCCTGATGCCCCGACGATCTTTGTCTCCGTCCTGCCGATGTTCCTCCTCGCCGTCATGCAGGAGATCTTCACCGAAAACCGCGCTTCCGAGCAGGCCGCCCGCATCATGGCCATGCAGAGTGCCAACGACAACGCCAAGAAGCTTCTCGAACAGCTCCGCCTCGAATACAACAAACTCCGCCAGCAGAGCATCACGACGGAACTTCTCGACATCGTCGGCGGTCAGGTCAGAGACTGATGCCCGCGCCACACTAAGAATAATCCGATAACCATCCACCAGCACATAAAACCGATAGAGAACAATTGACATGGGAAGTGTAAAAGAGTATTTCTCAAATCTTGGAGCCGGAATAGCAAGCCTTGTAAAGGGAATGCAGGTCACCGGCAAGGAGTTCGTCACCCCCAAAATCACTGAAGAATATCCCGACAACCGCGATAATCTCCCTGTCGCAGACCGCTTCAGGGCAATACTTACACTTAAGTACGACGACCAGGGCAACCACAAATGTATCGCCTGCGGCACCTGCGAGCGTGTCTGCCCCAACAACACTATCTCTCTCGACATCAAGACCGTCGAAACCTGGGACGGAAAGAAGAAAAAGAAACTCGACAAGTATCACTACGATCTCGGAAGCTGCACCTTCTGCCAGCTCTGCGTGACCAACTGTCCGACCGACGCCCTCGAATTCAGCAACGACTTCGAGCAGGCTGTCTTCACGCGCGGCAAGCTCGTCAAGCTTCTCAACTATCTCCCCGAAAAGCCCGAACCTCAGCCGACTCCTGAACAGATCGAGAAAATGAAGGCCGAGAAAGAAGCCAAGATCGCAGCCGCCAAAGCCGCTGCCGAGGCCAAAAAGGCCGCAGCAGCAGGCGCCGCTCCCGCAGCAGCAGGCGCCGCTTCCGCGCCTGCTCCGGCACCCGCTGCTGACGACGCTGCAGCCAAAGCCCTCGCCGCCGCCAAAGGCGATCCTGAAAAGGAGGCCAAAATCCGCGCCGCACTTGAAAAAGCCGCCGCGCTGAAAGCCAAACGTGAAGCCGAGAAAAAAGCCGGCGCCGCCGAATGATCATCCTCCTCTTCACGCATCCCAAACCAGATAATTAATTACTATCACAGTATATGGAATCAGTAGGAAGTACAATCTTTTATTGGATAATCGCCCTGGCGATTGTCATCTTCTCGGTACTGACTGTCACCACACGCAAAATCCTGCGCGCGGCCACATATCTGCTCTTCGTCCTCTTCGCAACCGCAGCCCTCTACTTCAAACTCGACTATGAGTTCCTCGGCGCGGTTCAGATTGCGGTCTATGCCGGCGGTATTGTGGTCCTCTTCGTGTTCGCGATCCTGCTCACGACCCATCCCGGTGACAACAGCCAGCAGTTAACCTCACGCAAAAAAATTCTCGGCATTCTCGGCGCCCTCGCCGCCGCCGGAGCCTGCGGCTGGGCTCTCTGCTCCCGGTCAGCCGACCTCTTCACCTCGCTCCCGCAGATGGCCAACCCTACCATGCACCGCATCGGCGAGGCTATGCTCGGAACCGGCTACGAACAATATCTCCTACCATTCGAGGCTGTCAGCGTCCTGCTGCTCGCCTGCATAATCGGCGGTGTAGTCATCGCCCGCAAACGCTAATTCAAACATTATGGATATTACATTGATCTGGTATCTCGTTCCCGCAATCGTGATGTTTTGCTGCGGCGTCTACGGCTTCCTGACCCGCCGCAACATGATAGCCATGCTTATCTCCCTTGAGCTGATGCTCAATGCGGTCGACATCAACTTTGTGGTCTTCAACCGCTATCTCTTCCCCTCGTCGATGGAAGGCTGGATGTTCACACTCTTCGGCATCGCCATCGCAGCCGCCGAGACCGCACTCGCAATCGCCATCATCATAAACCTCTTCCGGGTCAGCAAAAACATCGACGTCCGCGACGCAACCAAAATGAAAAATTAATCACGCCCTATGGATATTACAATACCTATTCTTATATTGGCAATCCCGCTGTTCATGTTCATATTCTTAGGACTGGCGGGAGTCAAGATGAGTCATAAACTCGCCGGCACCCTCGGTACGCTCGGCATGGGAACCGTGTTGCTCTTGTCCTATTACACGGCGTTCACCTATTACTTCTCCGGAAACCCCGAATTCATCGACGGCACCACACGCCTTCAGGCGGTGATCTTCAACCACACCTGGCTCCAGTTCACCCCGGCGCTCGCCATCCGCATCGGTTTCCTTCTCGACCCGATCTCGGCCATGATGCTCATCGTCATCCCGACGATCTCTTTCATGGTCCACGTCTACTCGCTCGGCTACATGCACGGTGAGAAAGGTTTCCAGCGCTACTACGCTTTCCTTTCGCTCTTCAGTTTCTCGATGCTCGGCCTCGTGGTCGCAACCAACATCTTCCAGATGTATATCTTCTGGGAACTTGTGGGCGCCTCCTCGTTCCTGCTGATCGGTTTCTTCTACACTCTGCCCTCGGCAGTGTCAGCATGTAAGAAAGCCTTCATCGTCACCCGTTTCGCCGACCTCGGATTCCTCATCGGTATCCTGATTCTCTCGTATTTCACACATCATCTCGACTTCCTCCCGATGACCCAGAATCCCCAGGCTGTCCTCGCAAGCTTCGAAGGCGTCACCTTCCTCGGAGCCTCCGGTCTTACCTGGGCCCTCGTTCTGATCTTCACAGGCGGTATGGGTAAATCGGCCATGCTCCCCCTCCACATCTGGCTCCCCGACGCAATGGAAGGTCCGACACCTGTCTCGGCCCTCATCCACGCCGCCACCATGGTTGTGGCCGGTGTCTACCTCGTCGCCCGTCTCTTCCCGCTCTATATGCTTGAAGACGCCGCCCTGATGTTCATCACCGTCGTCGGTGCCGCCACCGCTTTCTACGCCGCCATGGTCGCCTGCGCGCAGATCGACATCAAGCGTATCCTCGCTTTCTCGACCATCTCGCAGATCGCCTTCATGATGGTGTCTCTCGGCGTCGCCTCGAAAAACAACATGGCAATCCACGAAGGTCTCGGCTACATGGCCTCCATGTTCCACCTCTTCACCCACGCAATGTTCAAGGCCCTCCTCTTCCTCGGTGCCGGCGCACTCATCCACGCCGTCCACTCCAACAACTACACCGCGATGGGAGGCCTCCGCAAATACATGCCTATAACCCACATTACCTTCCTGATCGGCTGTCTCGCCATCGCCGGCATCTGGCCCTTCGCCGGATTCTTCTCCAAAGACGAAATCCTCTCGGCCTGCTTCGCCAACGGTACTTTCTGGGGTGTGTGGATGATGATGGTCGCCGCAATGACCGCTTTCTACATGTTCCGCATGTACTTCCTCATCTTCTGGTGGGACAATCCCGACTATGAGAAGGAACACCACGGCCATCTGCCCGCCGACCCCGGTTTCGCGATGTCATTCCCGCTGATCTTCCTCGCCCTCGTCTCGATCGTCGCCGGTTTCATTCCCTTCGGAGAGTTTGTCACCTTCGACGGTCATGAATACCACATCCACATCGACTGGTCAGTCGCCGGCATGAGCATGGGCATCGCCATCCTCTCGATCTGCTTCGCCGCATGGCTCTATCTCAAGAAGAACGACAAGCCCACCCGCATGGCCGACTCTTGCCGCTGGCTCTGGACCGCCGCCAACCGCCGCTTCTACTGGGACGAGATCTATCTCTTCGTCACCCGCCGCATAATCTTCGACGGAATCTGCAAGCCGATCGCCTGGTTTGACCGCCATGTCATCGACGGAACAATGAACGGACTCGCTTTCGTCACCAACAAGGCATCCTACGCCATCCGCGGCTTCCAGAGCGGCAAAGTGCAGATGTATATCTGGTGGTATCTTATCGGTGCCGTGCTTCTCGGCATCATAACCGCTGTCTGCGTCCTCTGAATCTGTTAACCTGTTAAGAAAAATATAGTAACGCGATATGTTTTCCAATATATTGATCTACTTTGTGGTGATCCCCGTGGTCATGCTGCTGGGACTCTTCCTCTGCCGTAACATCAAGCAGATTCGTGCAGTGGCCGTCACCGGCTCGGTGGCCCTGACAGCCCTCTCCGTCTGGCTTCTCGTCGACTATCTCGCTCTGCGCGCCGCCGGAGCCACCGACCCGATGCTTTGGGTCGACTCCTGGGAATGGTTCGCCCCCCTCAACATCCACCTTGCGGTAGGTGTCGACGGCATCTCCATCGCGATGCTCATCCTCACCGGCGTCATCCTGATCACCGGCAGCTTCGCTTCCTGGGAAATTCCGCAGCCCAAGGAATTCTTCCTCTGGCTCATCCTCCTTTCCACAGGTGTCTACGGTTTCTTCATCTCGATCGACCTCTTCACGATGTTCATGTTCTATGAGGTCGCCCTCATCCCGATGTATCTTCTCATCGGCGTCTGGGGCAGCGGCAACAAGAACTACTCCGCTATGAAGCTCACCCTGATGCTCATGGGCGGCTCGGCCTTCCTGATGCTCGGCCTCATCGGCATCTACTACCACTCGGCTCCCGAAGGACAGCCCCTCACATGGAACATCCTTGAGATCGCCAAGAACGACGCCATCAGCCACGGCTGGCAGACATTCCTCTTCCCGATGACCTTCGTCGGCTTCGGAGTGCTCGGCGCCATGTTCCCATTCCACACCTGGTCGCCCGACGGTCACGCATCGGCCCCCACGGCAGTCTCGATGCTCCACGCCGGCGTGCTTATGAAGCTCGGAGGCTACGGCTGCTTCCGTGTCGCCATCTACCTCATGCCCCAGGCCGCCAACGAGCTTGCATGGATCTTCCTCATCCTGACAGGTATCTCGGTTGTCTACGGTGCATTCAGCGCCTGTGTGCAGAACGACCTCAAATACATCAACGCCTACTCTTCAGTGTCGCACTGCGGTCTGGTGCTCTTCGCCATCCTCATGCTCAACACCACAGCGATGACCGGCGCCATCATGCAGATGCTCTCTCACGGTCTGATGACAGCCCTCTTCTTCGCCCTCATCGGTATGATCTACGGCAGAACCCACACCCGCGACATCCGCGAGATGGGCGGCATGATGCAGATTCTCCCGTATCTCTCCGTCTGCTACGTCATCGCCGGCATGGCCTCTCTCGGTCTTCCGGGTCTCTCAGGCTTCGTGGCCGAAATGACCATCTTCGTCGGATCGTTCGAACACTCCGATCTCTTCCACCGCATCTTCGTCATCGTGGCATGCAGCTCGATCGTGACAACCGCCGTCTACATCCTCCGCGTTGTCGGCAAGCTCCTCTACGGTCCCGTCTACGACGAACACCACCTGACTCTGACCGACGCCAAATGGTGGGAACGCATCGCCACCGCCTCGCTCATCGTCTGCGTAGCCATCATCGGTTTCTTCCCCAATTTCTTTGTCGACCTCATCAAGTTCACTTTCAGCCCTGAAATCTTCACCGTTATCGGTCTGAACTAATATAAGGATTAATAGCAATGGATTACTCACAGTTTTTAGCACTCAAGCAGGAAATAGGATTGTTAATCGTATTCCTATTAGTCTTCCTCTATGACACATTCTGCAGCCCGCGCTCGGCAAAGGCTGTCCCGATGATCGCCACGGTTCTCATGGGCGTCCTCGTCGCTTGGGGTTTCTGCCCTGTGGTCAAGGCTCCTGAGACGGCTTTCGCAGGAATGTATGTCACCTCTCCGGTGATGGTGGCCATAAAGAACATTCTCAACGTCGGTGCGCTCATCGTCCTGATCCAGTCGATCAAGTGGGCCAATTCGGAGTTCACCTCCGTGCGCCGCGGAGAATTCTACGAACTGATTCTTCTGACCCTCTTCGGCATGTATCTGATGATTTCGAGCCGTCACTTCCTGATGTTCATCATCGGTCTCGAAACCGCCTCGCTTCCCCTCTGCGCCCTTGTCGCTTTCGACAAGCACCGCTATGAGAGCCACGAGGCCGCCATCAAATATGTACTTACCGCCGTCTTCTCGTCGGCAATCCTCCTGATGGGTCTCTCGCTTGTCTACGGCCTGGCCGGAACTCTCTACTACAACGGCATCGCCGCCGCCCTCTCAGGTCAGATGGGTGTCATGCTCGCTGTGGCTCTCGCTTTCGTGATGGCCGGTTTCGGATTCAAGCTCTCGCTCGTTCCCTTCCACCTCTGGACCGCCGACGTCTATCAGGGAGCACCGACTTCGGTGACCTCCTATCTCTCGGTCATCTCCAAAGGCTCGGCAGCCTTCGCATTCCTTGTGGTCCTTACCCAGGTGTTCGGCCAGTTCTATTCGCAGGCATGGGAGTGGATGCTCTATGCTCTGATCATCCTCACGATCACAATTGGTAACCTCTTCGCGATCCGCCAGACCAACATGAAGCGATTCCTCGCTTTCTCGTCGATCTCGCAGGCCGGCTACATCATGCTTGCCATCGTCGGCGACAATGCGATGGGTATCTCGGCCCTCATGTTCTACACTCTCGTCTATGTCTTCTCCAACCTCGCCGCCTTCGGCGTGATCGGAGCCATCGAGAATGCCACGGGCAAGGTAGACATGACCGACTACAACGGTCTTTACAAGACCAACCCCCGTCTGTCGTTCACAATGATGCTCGCCATGTTCTCGCTGGCAGGTATCCCGCCGTTCGCAGGATTCTTCAGCAAGTTCTTCGTATTCACCGCGGCCCTCAACGGCACCGCCTCGGCCGCACTCTACGTCCTTGTGCTCATCGCCCTCATCAACACCATCATCTCCCTCTACTACTATCTGCTTGTTGTGAAGGCCATGTTCATCAACGACAGCGACAGCCCGATCGCCACTTTCCGCTCCGCCTGCTCCGAACGCTTCGGCATGTGGGTATGCGTAGCCGGCATCATCGGACTCGGCATCGTAAGCTATTTCTACGACTATCTCCTGACTGTCGTAGCCTGATACCGGATTTTTCTCCGGACCGAAAAAACTATCTCCGGCTGTGGAGCATTTCGCCTGCAGCCGGAGATTGCTGATAAAATGACCGCACATTTATATATAATCATTTACTTCTAAGACTATGTTTTCTTCCGCTCCCGGCCCTATCGGCGTTTTTGACTCCGGTTACGGTGGCCTCACCATCCTCAAAGGCATCCGTGAAGCCCTTCCGCAGTATGATTACCTCTATCTTGGCGACAATGCCCGCACACCTTACGGCACACGCTCGTTTGACGTCGTCTACCGTTTCACCCGTCAGGCCGTCGAGGCTCTTTTCAGCCGCGGGTGCCATCTTGTCATTCTCGCCTGCAACACCGCCTCGGCCAAAGCTCTGCGTTCAATTCAGCAGAAGGATCTGCCCGGCTGGGATTCCACGCGGCGAGTGCTCGGAGTGGTCATCCCGACTGTCGAGGCTCTCGGCTCGATCTCTCGTAACGGCAACATCGGTCTGCTCGGCACTCCGGGCACCGTCAGCTCAGGCACCTACGACATAGAGATTGCCAAATTCTTTCCGCAGTTCCGCACCGTGTCAGTGGCTTGCCCCATGTGGGTGCCGCTGGTCGAAAACAAGGAGTTTGACTCTCCCGGAGCCGACTATTTCGTGAAGAAATATGTCGATGAGCTCTTTACCCAGGAGCCGGAGACCGACACCGTTATCCTCGGCTGCACGCACTATCCGCTGCTGATCGACAAGATCCGCAAGGAGATCGGCTCGCGCGCCACGATCGTCACGCAGGGCGAACTTGTGGGCGCCAGTCTCGCCGACTATCTGCGCCGACATCCCGAAATGGATACCGACTGCACCAAAGGTGGCACATGCGAGTTCCTCACAACTGAAAATCCCGACAAATTCAACGAGCTTGCCGAGATTTTCCTCCGTACTCCGCTGAAGGCTTCACATATCGATCTCTGACCGATTCAATCCCCCCGATAGATTCCTGACCGAATTTCTGACCATTCCGGATATGTCTCTCCGTCATTTCATAATCTCCTTTTTTGCACTGGCTCTGCTGTCAGCCTGCTCTGACGACTCGGCCTCAACGTCAAACGGCGCCGGTTCGCTTTCGCTCGATTTGGCTGTCGACGCTTCGCTGCGCGATCCTCTCACAGGACAGCTGATCGCAACCCCGTCACGTGTGCCCGAAACTTCGGAAATACGTCTGACGATGAGCTCGGAGAACGGAGTGTATGCCCATACCTGGACGTCGTTTGCCGACTTTCCCGAACGCGACCTCTACTATTCCGGAACTTACTTTATCGATGCAACTTTCGGCAAGGGAGACGAGGGCTTCGACAAGCCTGCGTATCAGGGCTCGGTCACGGCCGTGGTCGAGCCGGAGAAATGGCTGACGTGGCCTCTGACGCTTGAACCTGCAAGCAGCGTATTCACGGCGCGGTTTTCCGAGGAGCTTACGGGCGCTTTCGCCACGATCGGACTCATCGTCCACACACCCGGACGCGATTACCACACCATTGTCCCTCAGGAGGAGCGGATGCTGTATCTGACTCCGGGAGAGACTGAACTGTATCTCGATCTGACTTTTGCGGGAGGAATCAGAACCCGCTTCAAGCTCCTCGATCTGACGACTGTCGCCGGTTGCCTTTATGACTGCGCCATAACCCTTGACAATTCGGGTTCCGACCCTGTGCTGACCTGCTCTGTCGCCGGAAAGGACGCGGCATTCACTCTGACTCCGGAATTTCTCGCTGCGCTTCCGCCAGTGGTGGCTTCGTCGGGCTGGGAGCCGCAGGTGGCTCTCCCGGTTCCGGAAGGAGAACTGCCGAACACTCCGGTGCGCGCTATGGTCTCTGCCTCCGCTCCGCTGTCGCATCTATATCTCTCGACTTCATCGGCGTGGCTCAGGACACAGTCTTTTCCCCCGGAAGTCGATCTTCTGCATCTGACTCCGGTTGAGGAGTCGCTGCTGAGTGCTCTGGGCCTCCGGACCGGTCTTTCAACCGATGGAGGGACGGTCGATTTCACGGGGCTTATAGGCAAACTCGTCTTTCTGACGGCCGACGAGGCCCTGTCGGAGTTCAGCCTTCTCGCCGAGGATAATTCCGGACGGGTCAGCAATCCGCTTACGCTGAGGATCAACACTACGGCGGTGGATATTTCGGTGACGTCGGTGGGTGAAGCACCTGTCGGAGCTTCTTCCGTGAGGCTGACAGTCACAACCCCGGCCCATGATTTTGCGGGCAATGTCGGGGTTGAGATTCTTGATGCTGACGGTGACTGGACGCAGGCTGCGATACTTTCGGTGGAACCGTCCGCGGATTCATCATATGTTCTGACGTTCGCAATACCTGATAACAACGACGATATACGGGTGCGCATACTCTATTGCGAGGAGGTGAGGACTGAATTTACGGTAGAGCGCTGTATGCCTGAATTCGATCTTGAAATCGATCCGTTCGCGACATATGCTCTTGTCAGGATAAAGGCAGCCGATGAGGCTACGGTCAGCAATGTTGCGGCAGGTCTGATGCTCTATGTCGACGGTCAGCGCGGTCCCGTACTCATGCGTGACAAAGAAAGCGGGGTGCTTGCCTTGAGCGGACTCGAACCCGCGAAGACATATTCGCTGACAGCGACGATGATGGACCGTCCGGACGCTTCAGACTTCACGCGGCCCCTGCGTTTTGTCACGGAGAGTGCCCACGCAATTCCCAACAATGATTTTGAAGACCGCAAGGACGGAGTCAGCTACTACAAGCTTCCAAGCGGCGGACGGTATTCCCAGACAATGGTGGCCATTTTCAACTGGCAGAACAGCGAGTCGTTCTCGCAGGAGGTGCCTATGAAATGGGCCAATACCAATTCCAAGACATTCTGTACACGTGCGTCTAACCACAACACCTGGTATATGCAGCCTTCCGTCTTTACGGTCCGCGATGTCAGGAGCGGGGAGTTTGCGGTGTGTCTGCGCAGCGTCGGTTTCGATCTCGCCGGGGAGGATATTCCGGATTATACCCAGACCGGACAGCCGTATCTGCAATATTCGCCTATCGTTCCGCGGGTCGCCTGCCGTGCTGCCGGCAAACTCTTCCTCGGCGAATATTCCTTCAACGCGTCGACGATGGAGGAGACATACAAGGATGTGGTTAACTGGTCGTCGCGGCCTCGCTCGCTTAACGGATTCTATAAATACACTCCCTCGCCCGACAATCCTGCGGATGCCGGTCTGGCGCTGATCGAGGTCTACGGTGAGATTGACGGCGAGCGGCAAATGATAGCCTCTGCCAGAGCCTATCTGCCGATCGCCAACAGTTACACTGCGTTTACAGCTCCCCTCACATATACACATTTCGGTGTGAAGGCGACCGGAATGAAACTGATGTTCGCTTCTTCGGCTGCGGTCGGGATTGTGGCCGAAGAGACTGCCTCGATAGTCACGTCGCCTGATCCGGTCAAAGGGGCTTCGCTCGGAAGCACCCTCTGGCTCGACAATATAAGTCTTGCATACTAACCAATAAACAAACACATAGAATAAAATCATGAAAAGAATATCTGTTATCTTTCTTCTCACTCTCATCCTTTCAACTTCATTGAGTGCTTCGGCTGCCGGATGGGACATCTCCGATCTTCTCGGCAAAGTTTCTCCGGCATCGGCGGATTCAACAAAGACATCCGCGGGAAGTTCCAAGGGAGGAAATCTCGGTGGACTGCTTTCAGGAGTGGCAAACGCACTCGGTCTCGGAAGTTCCAACCTGACGGTAGACAAGATGGTCGGAACGTGGAATTATACCAATCCCGCCGTGTCGTTCAAGAGCGACAATTTCCTGCTTAAGGCAGGAGGAGCCGCTGCCGCCCAGCAGATAGAGTCGAAACTCGCTCCCTATTACAAGACGGCGGGTCTGACTTCTCTGGTGCTGACGATCGCCGAAGATTCGACATTCACATTCAAGGCCCGCATGGCCAATCTGACCGGTACGATCGAGAAGAATGCCGAGACGGGCAATTTCATATTCAATTTTAAGGCGTTCAAGAAGATCAAGATAGGCTCGATGGAGGCTTTCATCGTGATGAATGGCAACAAGATGGAACTGACATTCGATGTCACCAAACTCATGACACTCGTGGAGAAGGCCGGATCACTGACGGGAAATTCCACCATCAAAGGTCTTTCCGCACTGCTCAAGCAGTACGACGGTCTCACCGCGGGCTTCGAGTTGCAGCGGAAGTGATGAAGAGACTGCAGCCAGTATAATCCGGACTTACGGAATCCAATATTATAAATATCACATGAAAACTCTCTCCACCTATTCCGAGATTGAAAACACTGTCATCGAAATTCGCGGACAGCGTGTAATACTTGACGCTGATGTCGCGCGCCTGTATGAAGTAGAGACAAAACGCATTAATGAGGCTGTCAGAAACAATCCCGATAAATTCCCTCACGGATATATTCTGACCCTTGAAAAAGAGGACGTTGCAGATTTGCGGTCGAAATTTTCGACCGCAAATCTCTCCGCGAAGAGCAGAGTGATGCCTAAAGCGTTTACAGAAAAAGGTCTGTACATGTTTGCGACTATCCTTAAGAGTCCGAAAGCTATGGCGACGACGATCGGTATTGTCGAGACATTTGCGAAATTCCGCGAGCTGACCCGCAATGTCAGGGCTCTCACGTCAGCTGATGAAGCACAGCAGAAGTCACTCATGGCGCAGAGTGGAGAAATTCTGTCCGATCTGCTTGACGACAGCCTCGCAACAACGGATTCGGAGACAACAATTGAACTGAATCTGGCCTTGCTGAAGGTCAAGCATACGGTCAAACGAAAGAAAACTTCTGAAAAGAAGTAACGGGTTATTTATCTGAAACTCCAACATATCCCAAACTGCATGGTCTCGATCATAATACCTGCCTATAATGTTGAAAAGTATCTCCGGGAGTGCCTTGACAGTGCTCTCGGACAGACTTTCAGCGATATAGAGGTAATTGTGGTTGATGACGGCTCGACCGACTCGACACCGGAGATAATACGCGAGTATGCCGCGAGAGATGCACGGGTGAAATGTGTCAGCCAACCGAACGGAGGCCTTTCGGCTGCCCGCAACTCCGGACTGGATGTAGCGAGCGGAGAGTGGGTTGTATTTCTTGACAGCGATGACATTCTTTCGCCCACGGCAGTCAGCAAACTTGTTAAAACAGCGGAGCAGATCGGCGCGCATTACGTCGAGGGCCGCTGGATGCAAGGGACTGACAGTTCCCGGATTTCATGGAGCGATGGGTCTTCCGGGGCTCTGACGGTCTATGATGCAGAACCGTATATGACAAAGGTGCTGTATCAGGACGGAGTTACACCATCGGTGTGCGGCAAATTGTTTGCCCGTTCTTTGTTTGACGGTCTCCGTTTCCGTTCAGGAATCCTTTATGAGGATCTGGATCTTTTTTATCTTCTTGCCGAAAAGGCAGATAAAATCGCTGTAACGGAGCAGTGCATGTATTTTTACCGCAGTAATCCAGTAGGTCTGACAGGGCGTTTCTCGCCGCGGCGTTTCGATGTGCTTGAAGTGACCCGGCGGATCGAGGAATATGTTTCGGCCAATTATCCGAGTTTGCTTCCGGCGGCCCGCGACCGTCGTCTGAGCGCGGCTTTCAATATGTTCGGTCTGATAGCAGCCTATGACAAGGAGGGCGTCTATTCGGCTGTTGCCGACAAATGCTGGAATCTGATATGTTCATATCGCCGCGAAAGTCTCTTCAATCCCCGTGTCAGGCTCAAAAATAAGGCGGGTATCATGTTGTCATTTTTTGGTAATAGAGTATTGGCATTTGTGTCCGGAATAGTCTATGGCAATTCATTCAGAATATAATAAGAGACTTGGATTATTCGTTTCATTTATATGAAATTGACATTTATAATACCGCCTCAGTTTGATGGGAGGCAACCGGCCGAACGGACGGCGGGTTGTACGCGAGTGACTTATCTGGCCCCGAATATATATGAATTGACTGTAGCTGCCGAATTGGAACGTCTGAATGGTGTTGAAGTGGCTTACAGAGACTTTGTATATAAAAAAACGACCAAGGCCGAGTTTGATTCATTTTTAAAAGAGGATATAGCGGACGCATATATTATGTGGACGGTCAATCTGTCTGTTGAAAATGATCTTACAGCTATTGAATCCATCCGAAAACAAAGAGGAAGCAAAATCCCTGTGATATTGCTTGGACCGGGTGCGGCATATTATTATAAAAAGTGTCTGACAGACGAACAGATCTATATTGTGCGCGGAGAGCCTGAAGAGACAGCTAAAGAGCTTGTCAAGGCTCTCAGAGACCATAGGAATGTGACAGATGAGGTTAAAGGTCTCTATCTGAAACGAGATGGGGCGATAAAGGCGACTCCGACACGGCCGTTGATGAAAGATCTGGATTCACTCTCTTTTCCGGCGCTTCATTTCATAAAGGATAAAGAATATCATAACCCGAAATTGAAGAAGGGTCCTTATATGACAATGGTCACATCTCGTAATTGCCCGTATCATTGTATATATTGTGTCCCCTCTTCCCTGACTTTTGCTCGTGAAATAGAGTCCAAAACCCACACCGGACATAAACCGCCGATTTCCTATAAATCCATTGCTACAATAGAGAAGGAGGTCGGGCGTCTCGCTTCTATGGGCTACAAGGCGGTTGGATTTATGGATGACAATTTTATCTGGAATTTTGAGAGAACTCAGGAGATCTGTCGGATAATGAAACATCATGATATGGTGTGGGGCTGTCAGGCACGTGTCGATGCAATTACCGAACCGATAGCGCGGATTCTTGGCGCAAGCGGATGTAAGTATGTGGATTTGGGCGTGGAGTCGTTTGATGACAGAATCTTGAAATACATAAAAAAAGGCATCTGTTCAGAAGATATATTCCGTGCCATATCATTATTGAAAAAGTATGATGTTCCGGTGAAACTGAATGTTCTGATCGGCAGTTCTCCATTAGAGACAAAAGAAACTGTCAGAGAAACTTTCAGAATGGTCAAACAGTTAGATGTTGATCAGGTTATGTTCAACATCGTATCGCCATTTCCTGGAACAGAGTACTATAAAGAAGCACTTGCCAACGGGTGGATTGAGAACGGCGAATATGTTCCGACTGACGTCCAGCGCAATTCGATATTGAATCTTCCTAATCTGAGCGCCCGTGAGATGGAACGGCTTCTTTACAAGAACAATCTGAGTTATTTTCTGTCACCACGTTTTGTCATCAAGCAGATCAAACGCTTCAGTTCGATCGGCGAATTATCGTATGCTGCTAAAGCATTGAAATTAAAACTTTTTGGATGAATAAGGCCCTTACAATAATTATTTTGAATCATAATCAGCGGAGTGATACTCTGTCGTGCATTCAATCAATGGATGAATTGCTTGAAGATGACGGAGTAGAGATAATTGTTGTTGACAACGGGTCTGAGGAATCCGAAATCCCGTATTTCGATAATGAGCGCATACAGCTATTGAAACTTGAAAGGAATTTAGGGGTAGCATGTGGTCGCAACGCCGGACTTCGAATGGCATCGGGAGAAAAAATAATGTTTCTTGATAATGATACCATTGTCAATCCTAAAGCAATTTATGGGCTGATGGATTATATGGACAAGCATCCGTCATGTGGTATTGTTGCACCGAGGCTGCTATATCCTGATGGCAGAATTCAGCAAAGTTATAAGAAGTATCCAGGTATAGGAGTAAAATTGTCAAACATAGCGGGATTAAAAAAGCAAGTTGAGGAAGAGATAACGGAGGTAATTCATCCCTGTTATGTGATGGGGGCCTGCCAATTATTCAGGGCGTCGCTGATCGAACAAATCGGATTGCAGGATGAAAACATTTTTTATGGGCCGGAAGATGCCGACTTTTGTCTTAGAACGGTAGCCTGCGGTTTGACTGTCGATTATGTTCCCTGGTTTTCAATAATCCATAATCATCGTAAGAAGACACGGCGCGCTCTTTTCTCGCGTCTAAGCCAGAAACATCTGAAAGCACTGATCTATTTTTATTTCAAATACCGGCGTTTCTTCTGAGTTTTTAATGAGACGTGGACTTTTTTTCATGGAGACAAATAGAGAAAGTCCACTGTCGGGGTTGCTCATAACAATCTTGTTTCGTATTTTTGCAATTGGTAAGGTGCGACCTGAGAAATTTGCAGACAGATGAAAATTTTTACAACTGAAAATATACGTCATATCGACCGTGTCACCATCGACGACGAGGGTGTCAGCCCGATGGAGCTGATACACCGTGTTGCCGAGGGTGTGGTCAACGAGATTCTGAGCCGCTGGCGTCCGTCGAAGCCTACGATGGTCTTTGCGGGTGCCGGCAACAACGGTGCCGACGCTCTGATCGTGGCACGGCTTCTGATCGAGGCCGGTTTCAATCCCCATGTGGTTCTCATCAACGTCAAGGGCAACTCCTTGTCGCGTGACTGCCGTCAGGCCCGCGAGGAGCTGTTGCGAGTGGGGAATGTCTCGATGACCGAAATTGTCCACACGGCGAATATCCCGCCCCTTACTCCCGATCATCTCGTCATCGACGGCCTTTTCGGCACAGGTCTGCGCGATCCGCTCGAAGGAGGCTACAAGTCGATGGCGCGCTACATCAACGAATCGGGCGCCACGGTGGTGTCTATCGACGTGCCGTCGGGTCTTTTTGGCGACTGGAACACGCGAATACTGGCCCGCAACGTGGTACACGCCGATCTGACCATCGCCGTGCAGTTTCCGCGCCTCGCCTTTTTCCTCAGCGACAATGCTGAGCTCGTCGGCAAGTGGAAGACGGTCGACATCGGTCTGAGCCGCAAGGCAATCGAGGAGACGCAGACGAAATACTACTTGATAGAGAAAGAGGACGTCTGCCGTGTGCTCAAACGCCGTCCGGATTTTTGCTCCAAAGCTGATTTCGGCCATGCGGTGCTCTTCGCGGGATGCTATGGCATGATGGGTGCCGCTGTCATGGCCGCCCGCGCAGCTTTGCGCGCCGGGGTGGGCAAACTGACCGTCCATTCGCCGCGCTGCGGCTTCAATGTGATACAGAGTTCCGTTCCCGAAGCCCTTTTTCTGCCCGACCGCGAGGAGAATGTGATCTCCGACATGACTCCGCGCTTCAACTACACAGCCATAGGCGCGGGCCCCGGCATAGGCACCAACGACGCCACGCGCGGGGCGCTTGAGACGCTGATCAAGACCATCAAGCGTCCGATGGTACTTGACGCGGACGCCCTCAACATCATCGCCCGCAATCCGTCGTTGATCGACCATCTGACACCCGGCACCATTCTGACGCCCCACACAGCCGAGTTTGACCGTATATTCGGCTCGCAGGCATCGGCCGAGACACGCCTGCTCAAGGCTCTCGAAGTGGCCCACAAATACAAGCTGATCATCGTGCTCAAGGGGCATTACAGCGCCACAGTGCGTCCCGACGGCATGGTGCTCTTCAACTCCACAGGTTCTTCGGCAATGGCCACACCGGGAAGCGGCGACGTGCTCACCGGCATCATCACCTCGCTCCTGGCGCAGGGTTATAAGTCGGAAGTGGCCGCCACGGCCGGAGTCTATATCCACGGACTTGCCGGAGATCTCGCCGCGGCTTCCGAGGGTGAATACGGCACCACCGCGGGCGACATCGCCGCAGCCACAGGCCGGGCCATCAAGTCGATTCTCGGCGCCTGAGCCGGTCACAAAACCTGACATTGCACAATTATTCCATGTATCCACGCTTATGATGAAAAAAATTCTTTCGATATTGCTGCTCGGAGCCGCCGCAGCCGTTCCAGCAGCCGCCCAGACTTCAACCAAACTGACCGCCACAAAGGCCAGCGAATACGGCCTGATCTATACTCTGCCGCTGACCGCTTTCGAGGTGACTGTGGCTGTCGAGAAGACTGTCAGTACGCCGGGCGAGTTCTACCAGTATGCCCGCCGCTATCTCAACGCCACGCCGATACTGAAACCCTCGACCTCATGGCACATAACCGAGGCTGTGGTCAATCCGATTGCCGTAGCCGACGAGAAGGAGCGCTATCTCGCCACTTTCAAAGGCGGGGCCGGAACTTATATGACAGTAAGTGATCAGAATTTTCCGCTGTCGGTCAACGATGACTCCTACGAGGCCACCGTGACACTTACGCCGCTGCCTGTGGCTGTCAAGGCCGAACCTACCATTCTCCAGCGTCCGGTGGCGCAGCAGGCCGTGACTCCTGAGATGATTCAGAGCAAGTCGCTCGCCAAGCGGGCTCAGCTTGCGGCCGACAAGATATATGAGTTCCGCAACAACCGCAACGAGATCATTTCCGGTCAGGCCGATGCGATGCCCTCCGACGGTGCGGCCATGAAGCTCGCTCTTGATCAACTTGCCTCGCAGGAAGAGGCGCTGACGGCAATGTTCTTAGGCACGGTGCAGAAGTCGGTGGAGGTGCGGACCTATACCGTCTATCTTCCCGATGACGGGGCTGTCAACCGCAAGGTTGTGGCACGTCTCTCGGCGCTCGACGGTCTTGTGGACGCCAATGATCTTTCAGGTGCTCCGATCTATATCTCGATCACTCCCCAGACCCGCGGAGAGCTGCCGGTCAATGAGAAGGGTGTCACCAAGACTTTCCCGAAAGGCGGGGTGGCCTACCGCATTCCCGGCACGGCGCGCGTGACTCTGAGCTACGACGACCGGACACTTGCAGAGGATACTTTCGATGTGGCGCAATACGGCGTTGTTTTCGGGCTTGACCCGTCGCTGTTCACCAACAAGAAGGCGCCGTCGTATTTGCATTTCAATCCGCTGACGGGCGCTGTCCGTGAGCTTGGGACTCTGAGCGAGTAAGATTTCTCTTAAAGTATTTTATAAGTGCCTCCGGCAAGCGGGTTTTCCGCAAGCCGGAGGCGCTTTTTTGAGGGGGGAGAGTGTTGGGGAAGCTGGGAGTTTTGGGAGGACTGGGAGAGCTGGGATTGGTCCAATTGGGCTAATTAGGCTAATTGGTCTAATTAGACCAAGGCGAGGAGGGGGAAGGCTGGCTGCCGATAGGCAGCAGGGGTGCCGGGTGGGTGAATAAAAGAAGCGCG
>UQVH01000029.1 GCA_900544535.1 uncultured Bacteroidales bacterium
TCGACATCTCCCGCTACGCCTACAAAGCCGGCGAAGTCCTCAACTCAAAAGTCAAGAACATACCTTCGCTGCTGAAGGTCGAATAATTGCTTAATGTTTTCAATCACGGCCCGGTTTCGGAAATCGCGCACTGAAGGGGAACCCGGAGCGGTGTATTATGTCATCCGGGAGGGGAAGGTGCAGCGCAATATCACCGGTCCGATACGGGCGGTTGATGCCGGAGTTCTCCGCACGGCACGACAGCAGATTGTATGTGACCTCAAGAGTATCTATTGTGTCATCGAGCATCTTTCTGAAAGACCCGGCACGGTGACGTTGGATGACGTCGCCGAGGAATGCCGGCCGTTGTTCCAAGGTGTAAATCCATATCTTGAACGGATAAATTCGAGTGCCGAAAAGTTTCCGATACGGAAAGATCTCGCGGCCGTAGGGCGGGAATATAGCAGTGATTTTACCCCGGTTCTCCCTGCGGTCGCAACGCGAAACGGCGGTTTGTCGGGATATATTGACGGTCTGATACATGATCGCAGGCTGAAAGGATTGAATTCGGCAAACACTCTGCGGAGTCTTCAGCTCAGCCTGAACGGATTTCTTGACGGGACTGACGTGGAATTCCGAAATGTAGACCGCAGGTTTATCCTTGCATATAACACCTATCTTCAGGAACGGGTGGCGCCATCGACGGTCTCGTTTTACATGCGTGCATTGCGGTCGGTACTGAACCGTGCGAAAAACGCCGGGCTGACAGATATTGAGTTTGACTGGGCGGCCAATGTCGACATACGTGTAAGCCATATATGTGAAAATGTACGGCAGACGGCCCTCAATGCCGCAGAGATCGGTAAAATCGCCGGTCTCAGTCTGCCTCCGGACAGTCGGATCTCCTTTGTACGCGACATGTTTATGTTCAGTTTCTATGCTCATGGCCTCGAACTGACAGATCTTGCAAATCTGCGAAAAGCGAATCTCCGAGACGGCATCCTGTCTTACCGCAGACGCGGAAAGGGGCGGCAGGTTGAAGTCAGACTTGGCGGGAAAGCGCTTGCAAT
Organism: uncultured Bacteroidales bacterium; assembly: GCA_900544535.1. Taxonomy (GTDB): domain Bacteria; phylum Bacteroidota; class Bacteroidia; order Bacteroidales; family Muribaculaceae; genus Duncaniella. Next base: position 1,050 of record UQVH01000029.1, read on the forward strand.
TGTCGCGGGATATGCGCACTGTAATTCGGACCCGATGCTTTTTCCTTTGTTGAAACGCGGGGGCAAACAATATGCCTTTTCGTATATCCGCGACGAATTTTCCAAAGCGATGAAAGAGATCGGTACCCTTATCGGAGCCACTAAAAATCTGACATTCGGGACGAGCCGCTATTCGTGGCTTTCGATGGCCGAAAATTCAAATATTGCCGAGATGTTGATCTGAGGCATTATATCACCTCAGCGCCGAAACATAAATCAGTCGGCCGGCTTACCTGAAAAATGGTAGCCGGCCGGACTGTTTTTTATGTGTGTGTCCCGACTGCGGTTATTTCGCTTCCGGACCATCGTGGAGATAGATGAAGTCCGTGAAACGTGCGCGCCCGGAGTAGAACCCATTCTTTGTTGGTGAAGCAATAGAGTTTTCAGTAGATATGGCTGAATAGGCATAAAGTCCCGGTCGGATACCTTTCCAGAATCCTGATTGCATGGCGAAAGGTTCGCCGAGCGGATGGAATGTTATGCCGTCAAGCGAATACGAGAAGCGAAAATCATTGGCTTCCGTATCAGCTGTCAGTCGCAAGAAGATTCTGGAGGGCCTGCGCTCACCGGCTATCTCTGTGATTGGCTGTTGGAATACAACAGCACTGTCACACTCGGCATAGAGCATAGGAAGTGGGTTGGAATCCGTTCCTCCGACCATGATTCCCGCCCCGTGAAACTGCTTGCCGATACATTCCATTCCTGCCCGCTCGCCGGGTTTCATCGCAGTGAAATCAAGAGTGACAGTCGCTTCCGAGCGGTATCCCATAAGCTTTTGTGTCAGCTGATTCTTGGCGTTACGTAGAATATCGGCCGGTTGAGGTATGATTTCAAATCCGTCTGGCCGAACGGTAAAGGAACAGAAAGCCGTGTCCGGATTGTGATTGAACTGCCACTGAAGACCGCATCCTCCACCGGCAAAATTGTCGGAAGACTGAGGTGCAGCCGGCTGGCAGTGTGTGTTGACAGCCGGTTTGCGGCAGATCTTCATCGGCTCGCCCACACCGTTGCCGTCGTAATCCGTGCCGATCACCGGGAAGCCGTCACGCCATTCGACCGGCTGGAGATGGATCACACGTCCGCGTGTTCCGGCGTTCTGGAAGTGGTAAAACCACCACTCCTTGCCGTCAGGCGTATCGACCAATGCACCCTGATGAGGTCCGTTGATGGCGGTCGAGCCTTTTTCGAGTACACGGCGTGATTCGTAGGGACCATAGACATCCTTTGATCTCAGAATTGTCTGCCAGCCGGTGCTGACACCTCCTTCGGGTATGCTGATGTAGTAATATCCGTCTTTCTTGAACATTTTAGGCCCCTCGGCAACCGGACCTTTATAGACGGTCGTCCCTTCGTCAAGAAGCGCTCTGCCGTCAGGGCTCATGCGGTGGATGATGATCGGTCCGGCCCGGTGACGGCTACGTACAAGATAGGCATCGCCGTTATCGTCCCAAAACGGACAAGGGTCCTCCCATTTCTCTATCCCTTTGACAAGATGCAGCGGTTCCCATGGACCGGCCGGATCAGTTGCGGTGGTCATGAAAAGTCCTTCCGACGGAGTGCAGACGAAGATATAGAACTTCCCGTCATGATACCTCAGCGCCGGGGCCCAGGTCCCTTCGGCATATTTTGTCATTCCCGAATATCCCGGCAGGTCAATACGGTCATAGACTTGTCCGATGATGCGCCAGTTGACCATATCGGTCGATTCGAGTATAGGCATCCCCATGAAGTGAAACTCAGAGCAGGTCATATAGAAGCGGTCGCCGACACGGATCACGTCGGGGTCAGAATAGTCGGCATTGAGGACCGGATTGGCAAACCGTCCGTCGCCCAGATCGCCCCAACGGAGATCCGGTACTGAATCAGCAGGTTGAGCGCAAAGAAGGGGAGAGGCAAGGAGTGTTGAAAACAAAAAAAGTGATAAGACTGATTTCATGGTCGGAAATGAGTATTTCAGGATAAGAGCGACGATTGGCGTCTCACAGCAAAATTAGTGATTTTTTTGCTCATCCACGCATTTCCGCTTTAATTGTGCGGCGATTTGGAAATTTTCAGTTAACTTTGCAATGGAGAGGCGTTGTGCAATTATGTACTGCATATTCGCTCTACTCATAATCTATCAATACCTCGGACTTAAGATCAATACCTTAAAACCGGTTAAACTAACGTGTAAATATGTCAATGATGACACTTCTACGCCGGGCGTTCGGCTTTTCGCCCGACAGTGAGGAGGAAGAAGAGGACTATGATCCTACCGTCCCCACATATGCCGCCGGAGAGCATCGCGCAAGCCAGCCGTCGCAAGAACAACATGCAACGGCTCCTGCGGAAGCAAAACCTGCGTCCCTGCCTGATGTAGCTGCTGAAAAACCATCTGTGACAGAATCTCTTCCCGCCGATCTGTTTGACGCCGTCATCGCTGTATTCAATGAAGCGCAGCCGGATTTCGTGAAAAAATGTCTTGATACGGAGGCACAGCGCAAATATCTGATTGATTCCATTGACAGCAGATTGCGTGAGCAGGTCGAAAATGCCACCAAAACCTCGGCCGACCGGTGGAAAGAAGAAAAATCTCGCCTGGAGTCACGTATCGCCGAACTTGAAGGAGACGACAATGTCATCGCTGTGCTCCGTAAAGAGAACCGTCGGCTTCAGTTGAGCGTCGACCGGCAGAAACGTGCCTTGCTCGACCGAATCAACGATCTTGAGTCGCAGGTCGCACGTCAGGCCGAGGAGAAAGAACGGTTTTACAGCCATCGCAAGCCAAATTCCTCTGACGAAGAGCTTAGTCAAGCAAAAGCCAGGATAGAGGAACTTGAGGCGACGATAGCGTCTAATGAAGAAGCACTTAAAAATCAGGCAGCCTTAGGAAATACTGACGCTGAAACCCCTGCTGCCGAAACCGAGGCCAGAACTATTTCTGAACAGGAGCAGCAGATTGCTGAACAGGAAAAGCAGATCGCCGAGCGCGACAGCCGTATAGCTGAACTGACCTCCGAGTGCGATAAACTCCGCGAGGAAGCTGCTCGCCAGTCAACCTTACGCGAGCAGTTAGAGGTTAAGACCTCGATGAGCGACAACATGATCAACGATCTGCGCAACCAGGCCGCTGCCGCACGGCGCGAACTCGAAACCATGCAGCATGAACAGCTCCAGGCAGTAGAGCAGATTCAGAAAGAACTCGACGCATTTGAAGATCTTAAAGCGCGAAAGGATGCGAAAATCTCTGAACTTCAGGAATCCAATGCCTCGCTTCGCCGCACGATAGAAACCAATCTTTATAATCAGGCAAACAGTGAAATGCGGCTACGCAAGGAAATCAAGGATTTGCAGGCTCAGCTCGACGCGGCAAAAGCATCAGTTGAAACCGCCGTCCAAGAACCTTATCGCGAGGACGAGAGCATTTCCGCAGATTCGGCAAAAAGCTCTGAGAAACCCGCTGTACGCCGCCGGGGACGTCCACGCAAGGTGAAGATCGACAGTTCGCTCGACAACACCGACTGGTTTTCAGGCGGCAAGCACGATGATCCTGATTTCGGCTACCACGAACCGCCGCGTAAACCTGTCAACGACAACGAAGCGCAGCTCTCGCTATTCTGATGGGAAAGTTCCATAAAGACACAGTAGATACAGAAAACACCGCAGACCAACTGCCGGTGGAGGCATGGTCAGCCGATCAGCTCCTTCGGTGAGAACGCAAAGCGATAAGAAATCTATCCAATCAGTGATGAAAAAGATAATAACATATATCATAGCAGCTGCCTCGTTCTTTCCGGCAGCCGCACGAATCTCCGATGATGCCGCTTTGGCACCTTTCGTCTATCCGGAAAATGTCCCTGCCCGTGTTGCGGCTCCGGCCTATATGCCGGACGGACAGAGCTATCTTGAACTGTCGGCCGACCGCAAACGGATTGTGAAATTCGACGCCCGCACCGGCAAGGAAATCGAGACAGTCATGGATGTGACCTACACCCGCGAGACCACTATCCCGGAGATCGAGAATTTTATTCTCAGTCCCGACGGCTCGAAACTGCTTGTCGGGCGCGAGCGGAAAATGATCTACCGCCGTTCCTCTATGTCGAAATTTTATGTCTATGACATCCGTACCCGTCAGCTTCATCCCCTGTCGGAGAAGTTCGAACGCCAGCAGGCGCCGCAATTCTCACCTGACGGACGTATGGTGGCCTTCGTTGCCTCAGACAACAATATACATCTACACAAGATCGATTTCAGAACTGAAGTCGATGTCACTACTGACGGCGCTCCCGGACGTGTCATCAACGGAGTGCCTGACTGGGTCTACGAGGAAGAGTTCACCACCTCGGTCTCTATGGCGTGGGCTCCTGACAATATGACACTATGCTATATAAAATATAACGAAACCGACGTCCCGGCCTTCACCTTCACTCTCTATGAGGGATCATGCGATCCGATGGAGCAATATGCCCTCTATCCCGGAAGTTTCACTTATAAATATCCTGTGGCCGGGGAGCCTAATTCGAAAGTCAGCGTCCATTCCTATGACGTCGACAACCGCAAGACCAAGAATCTTGACATTCCGGCTACAAATTTCGAGTACATTCCGCGTATTGCCTACGGTGGTTCTCCCGACAGGCTGATTGTCGCTACTCTCAACCGCGCGCAGACACGTATGGAGCTTTTCAGCATGAATCCGCGCTCCAATGTGGCCAAGTCCATACTCGTAGAGGAGGAACAGGCATGGATCGAACCATGTACATACGAAAATCTGACCTTCAATGCCGATAATTTCGTAGTCCTTTCGGCCCGCAGCGGATATGTACATGCCTATCAGTACACCTATGCCGGTGCTCTTACGCGCACGATCACCAGCGGAAACTATGAAGTGACGGACTATTATGGTACTGACGCCAAAGGCAACCATTATGTCCAGTCGACGGTATCCGGTCCGATCAACAGAGTTGTCTCACGTATTGACGCCAAAGGAGTGATGAAACATCTCAGCCCCGAAAAGGGATCGGCTTCGGCATGGTTCAACCCCGGAAAAACAGTCTACACCATCAATTACAGCAGTTCTTCACAGCCGCCTCTCTACACGCTTTACACCATCGACGGCAAGCAGCAGCGCATACTTGAGGACAATGCGAATACTGCTTCGCGCTATGCCTCGGCCCCGAAGAAAGAATTTACCACGATCCAGACTGATGAAGGTGTCAGTCTCAATGCCTATATCATCAGACCGGCCGATTTTGATCCGGCGCGCCGCTATCCCGTCATTCTCCACCAGTACAGCGGACCCGGCTCGCAGCAGGTGCTTGACCAGTGGAATATCGACTGGATGCAGTATGCGGCAATGAAAGGCTATATCGTCATTTGTGCTGACGGACGTGGCACAGGTGGACGCGGTCGCCAGTGGGAAACCGTTGTCTACAAACGTCTGGGCCATTACGAGACCATCGATATGCAGGCCGTGGGACGCTGGGCAGCCCGTCAGCCATATGTCGACGGAAATCGTATCGGCATTTGCGGATGGAGCTATGGCGGATACGAGACACTGATGTGTGTGACCACAGGCTCTTCGCCTTTCGCAGCTGCCGTTGCTGTTGCCCCTGTCACCGACTGGCGTTTCTATGACACAATTTATGCCGAACGCTACATGCTGACTCCGCGCGAGAATGAGGACGGCTATCGCGAATCAGCCCCCGTCAATGCTGTGGGCAATCTCGACGTCCCCCTTCTGATCATGCACGGCACAGCTGATGACAATGTTCATTTCAAGAATACCGTCTGTTTCACTTCCGCTCTTCAGGCGGCAGGAAAATGGTGTGATCTCTTCATATATCCGAATATGAACCATTCGATCTACGGTTGTGGCGCCCGCTTGTCGGTCTATTCCCGTCTCATCGACTATTTTGACCGCAATATGCGCTGATTTTTTGCAAACATTGACGGTTGCATAATTGTTGGTTTACACGTTCTACCCTAACAGATAATCAGATCAGTAATAAAATGTCAGAACAACGTATAAGCAATGAAAGCGCTATCTTTTCGCTGTGGCTCAATTGGACTGTGGCCGTGGGTGCGCTTGCAATGCCTGAATTTCTGGGCATGTTTCTCCCCAAAATATGGTTGCCTTTGATAACTTTCGGTATCATGGCTCTTTTAGCCCTGTACCGAAACAGCGGAAAGAAATATGAAGCCATGTCCTGCGACCTCGTGCAGTCGATCTGCATGAAGACCTTGGGCTATTCCGCTGTCATAATGCTTATCATAGCTATCGCTTATGCCAGGGGATTTGTCTCGATTTTCTATCCGGAAGATGTTCTCAATCTCTATATTCCGTATCTCACCATACTGATACTTGGTCCCGTAGCGTCGCTTCTCTGCGGCATAGCTTTGCTTAGAGGTGACTCCATGGAAGTGTGCCGCATGTGCATTATCCGCAACGGCAATGCTTCCGAGCGAGGGTTTCTTGGGAAGATATTCCTTCAGGAGAGCCGTTTTCAGGTTCGCCTTCTCATGATATTGTCGGTGGCTCTGTCAGTTCTTTCGTGGTCATACTACGCACTGTTCTATGTCAATGTCAATATCAACGGGACAGATGCTTTTATCTACAACTGGATACCGGTGATTTTCTATGCTCTCTCAATTGTTTATCTCGGTCTGCGTTACTTCTCGCTGTGGGGCTACTATTATAACCACATGGAGATGAATCCGCGCGGCAACGAACCTGGTACTACGATGCGCTATATCATTCTGAACGGCGACAATGTTTTCCTTACACGCAACGAAGGCTATTATGATGTTCCTGACGGCAACCGTTTCGATACTCCGGCCATGCTGAGACTCTCGTTCTCGAAATCGGTGACCAAAGAACGTGCAAAAGAAGTGTTCGGCGACATCAGCGACATTCCACAGAATGACTATACGATGCGGTTCATGTACAAAAGCACTGATGTTTCAGGGATGAACAACATCTATCATTTCATCTGCTGTCTGGAAAAGCCGGAGGTTATGGAACATTCGCGTTATGAAGGCAAATGGTATTCACTTTCCCAGCTTCAGCGTCTGCTCTACAACCAAGAGCTTGCTCCGATGCTCGCTACGGAAATCCATCGTCTCTATACCATAACTATGGCGTGGAAGACTTACGACAGCGATGGGCGTCGTCTTTACAAAATCAAGAACTATCGCCCGAATTTCCGCCTGAACGGCATCTGCGACTGGGACGTCGATTTCAACAATTCCCATTGGCTTGAAGTGGCGAGACTCAATGAGGACAAGCCGTTTTATCGCTTCCGCAAACTCTTCCAGCGCAGGCAGAAGACCTCGGAAGGTTATAACGCCTGAGCGATGATGGATAAATTCAGCCCCCTGATTGTAATAACCGGTCCTACGGCTTCGGGCAAGACCCGCAGGGCGGTAGATCTTGCCCGTCTGATCGGAGCCGAGATCGTCAGTGCCGATTCCCGCCAGATTTATCGCGGGATGGATCTTGGCACGGGAAAAGATATTGAAGAGTATGGCGATGTGCCTTTTCACCTGATCGACATCTGCCCCGCGGGCTACAAATACAATCTTTTTGAATTTCTTCGCGATTTCGCTGCGGTCAGAGCCGACATCGAGGGGCGCGGGAAGCGTACGATACTCTGCGGTGGAACCGGACTTTACGTCGAAAGTGTGCTCAAAGGGCTGCAGCTTCCTGAGGTGCCTGAAAATCCGGCCTTGCGCAAGAGTCTCGAAGGAAAATCGCTTGAAGAGCTGACAGCTATATTGTCAGCCATGAAGGATCTCCACAATGTGACTGATGTTGATACGGCCAAGCGTGCCATACGCGCCATAGAGATACAGACTTATTACCACGAGCATCCGGATGCGGCCGTGAAGGCCGAACCTCATCCGTTGACTGACGCCGTTGTCATCGGTGTCGGGATCGATCGCGAGGCCAGGCGGCAGCGTATTTCGCAGCGTCTGCAGGCGCGTCTTAGAGCGGGGATGGTTGATGAGGTCCGCAGGTTGCTTGACAGCGGCATCTCCCCGGATGATCTGATTTATTACGGGCTTGAATACAAATATCTGACATTGTATCTGATCGGCCGCATGAGTCGCGAGGAGATGGTCAGCGGCCTGGAGATTGCCATACACCAGTTTGCAAAACGTCAGATGACATGGTTTCGCGGCATGGAAAAACGCGGTTTCCCGATCAACTGGATTCCATATGATCTGCCGGCTGACGAGTTCAATGCGAGAGCCATGCGGCTGATCGGCTCTGTATGATGGAAAAGGAGAGGAATTTAAAGTAAAAACGCACCCCGAAGTATTTGAAAGTGACTTCGGGGTGCGCCTGAATTATTTTTAAGGATGTAATTCTCAGAGCCAGAGTGGAGCCAGGTGTTTGGCAAGTATATAACCGCCTCCAATGAGCCACAGATCCAGGCAGAAAGCGAGGATAAAGGGTTTGGCTCCTGCTTTCTTGAATTTGTCGATACTGGTTTCGGCACCGAGGGCCGCCATTGCCATGGTCAGCAGGAAGGTGTCGAAATAGTTGATGGCATCGACGAATACAGCAGGAAGAAGGTCGAAAGAATTGAAGCCGATGACAGCAAGGAATCCGACGGCGAACCAAGGAATGTTGACTTTCCCTTTTTCAGCGGAAATCCCTTCCGAGGAGTTACGGCGTGCCACCCAGAATCCGAGAATGAGAAGCACGGGAACCAACAGCATCACACGGATCATTTTGACGATAATGGCCACGTTGGATATCTCGGTTCCCATAGCATTGCCGGCTCCGACGGCGTGAGCTACTTCATGGAGAGTCGCACCGGAATAGATGCCCATTTCCTGAGGGGTGAGGTCAAGCCAGCCTGAGCGGTAGGCGACAGGATAGAAGAACATCGATATAGTACCGAAAATGACTACTGTCGCGACAGCCACAGCTGTCTTGTAGGGTTGTGTGCGGATCGTGGATTCAGCACCGAGTACTGCTGCGGCGCCGCAGATGCCGCTGCCGACTGAGGTCAGGAGTGCGGTTTCGCGATCCATTTTCAGCAGGCGTCCTATCCATATGCCGCCGAGTATGGTGACGGTAACAATGATGGCGTCGATCACGATGCCTGAAATGCCGACATTGACGATGTCCTGAAAAGTCAGGCGGAAGCCATACAGGATGATGCCGAGCCGCAGGATTTTCTTCGAGCAGAACTGGATGCCGGGCACCCAGGTCTCAGGCAGATTGTTGCGGAGAGAGTTGGCGTAGAGCATACCGAGTATGATACCGATTATCATCGGGCTGAAAGAAATCTCTTTGAGCAGTTGCGCTTCGCCGATATAGAAGGCCGCACATGCAAATAATGCAATCAGCAGTATGCCGTGGAGCATACTGACGCGAGTTTCTGTTAATTTAGGCATTGGGAAACTTTTGTGTTTTGGTTTTCTGATTAAGACTTCGGCCGTTCTGGCGGAAGCCCCGTTAATGGTCTGTTTGAGATGATACTGGAATTCCTTTTCCGGAGATATGCCCCTTTTTTCAGCTGCAAAAGTAAGAAAAAGCGATGAGTTTTTGATGCTCTGGGTCTAATGATTATGGAAAATTCACACAGCGGAGCTATAATTTACTTAGCAGATATTAAACGCTGCTAAAAGATGGCGTTTTTACCTCCTGCGGTTAATTCCATTCAACAGAATCGCGGAGCGTTCAGGCGTGATCCGCGGAGAAAATCGGCTGTTGACATGCGGCGCTTTCCGGGAGCCTGGAGACTCAGGATCTCGATGGCTTTATCGTTGCCGGTCCCAACGTACATTGCCGCCCCGTCGATCAGAATCTCACCGGGATTAAGAGCGCTTTCGGGCTTGTCGCAGATTGAGGTCTCGAAGATCTTGACTGCTCCAAGCTCGGTATCGCCGTCATTGAGAGTGCTCCAGGCAGCCGGGTAAGGAGAAAGACCTCTGACCAGATTATGGATTGAAAGGGCGGGTGCAGTCCAGACGATACGGCATGTTTCTTTGAAAATTTTCGGTGCGGGAGCCGGATCGGGACAGTCATGCAGGAACCGTTCCTGTGGAATAGGCTGAAGAGTACCTGCAATTATGTCGTCGATAGTCTTTATGGTCAGGTCCGCGCCGAGCAGCATCAGACGGTCATGCACGTCGCCGACATTGTCGGTAGGACGGATCTCGATGCGTTCCTGTGCTATTATATCTCCGGTGTCGATCTCATGTTTGAGGAAGAAGGTGGTAACACCGGTTTCTGTGTCGCCGTTTATGACGGCCCAGTTGATAGGGGCCGCACCGCGGTAGCGCGGAAGCAGAGAGGCATGGAGGTTGAAGGTGCCGAGACGGGGCATAGTCCACACCACTTCAGGGAGCATTCGGAATGCTATGACTATGAACAGATCCGCATCAAGCGATCGGAGTTCTTCGACAAATTCCGGATCTTTCAGCTTGACGGGTTGCATCAGACGCAGTCCGCGTTCCAGCGCGAATTCCTTGACGGGTGACTGATAGAGTTTGTGTCCGCGTCCGGCCGGCTTGTCGGGCATAGTCACCACTCCGACCACATTGTAACCGCCGTCGACAATGCGGCGCAGGCTTTCAACAGCGAATTCCGGAGTGCCCAGGAAGACTATTTTCAGATCGTTTTTTGTCATCTTTGTCAATACTTATTGATGATTATAATTTATTGATGATTATAATTAACGTGGAGGATGCTGAGTCGGCTGTCAGTAACGCGGCCGCAGGAGTGTGACTTCGATTTCCTGGCTTGAACCGTTGCGCATGCCGTCGGTCAGAAGGACTGATGCTCGGTAAGTGCCGTCGGGGAGCGGATTGCCATTACTGTCACTGAAATCGTAGGCGAATGGAAAGACTGTGTCAGCTTGCGAGAAGACTGTCTCGCCGTTCGAGTCGCGGATTAGCAGTCTGGTGTTCAGTTCGGACGTCGTCGGTGACATCAGGCGGAATTCAACGATATCGCGGACAAAGGTGCTGTCGCAGGAGAGCAGGGCGGTGATGGGATTGCTGACAACAGTGAATGTCAGAGTTTTCCTCGCCGTATTTCCGGCTACGTCGCGGGCCGACAGTGTGAGTGTGTGGCGCCCGTCACCGAGTTTGCCGACCGGATATCTGAGTTCGGCGCTACCGTCGGTATTGAAACTGAGCGCCGCGCCGATATTCGGCAGACGGGTAGATGAGTCGAGCACAGCCGAAGGCATGTCACCTATGTTGGCAGAGCCGTTGGCTATACCGCTTTCGTCATCACGTATAGTGGCATAGAGTACCGGCTCCGGGCCTATCTCGGCACCGTCCGGTACTTCCGGAGAGTTGAGATAGCAGTCGATCAGCGGTGCGGTGGTATCAGGCAGAATTTCTGAACCGGGATTGCTGACTGTCAGAGTGCTGTCCATGCCGCAGGCTATGTGACCGTCGGCGGAATACGCCAGCATGGTGAGGCGGTTCCGGCCTTCACGTGAACTCAGAGGCGGTGTCACGGTGGCATTCCACTTGCCGTTGCGGACCTCGACAGAGGTCTGGAGCAGAAGACTTTCGTCGAGCTGCATTATAGTGTCGGAGTCCCCTTTGGAGTGGACATAGCGTTGGGTGATTCGCGGTGCGTCGTAGAGCGACAGAAGCAGAGCGCCGTTAAAATCCGTGTCGGTCGAACCGTCGTCGAGGGTGATGCGTCCGTTTAAGGTGAGTGGTGAGAGGGCCGCGGCGTTCATCGGTGATCCGTCGGTTTCCGATTCAAAATCTGCGACAACTTTGCGGTCGGGACGGCGTACCGGCAGGGCCGGATCAGACAGGAAATTATAACAGTAATTGTTGATACGCTGGACACTGCCGTATTTGGCTGTGTTGTTTACTGCCGAACGCCATACATCTCCGAGGCGTTCGGGACCGTCGGGGGAGACTAACTGGCGGGTGAATTCTTCATTGAGAGCGTGGTTGTTGCTGAGATAGACTGAACGGCCAGAGCCGATAACTGCCACCGGGCCTGTCGGGTGGAGGAGAAACTGGGTGCCTACTCCGCGGAATGAGGCGTCGATCGGAGTTGTCTCGCAGCTGGATAAGTACAGTATCGGCATTGATGTGAATGTCATTCTGCTGATGTGGGAGACGGTCAGGATCGATCCGATTTCAAAATGGCCGGAGTGGCCAGTATAGTTCAGCAGAAATGGTCCGCGGGCAACTTGGGCGGTCAGTGGTGCGAATGTCGGTCTGTTGTCAAGTTTTTTGTCAAAAGGATAGAGCGCGTTGTAAATGCGGGCGCAGGTAGTGAAAGGTGCCAGTTTCAGAATGTCGGACCGCAGTTTTTCCGATCCGTTGAGGTGGGCGTCGTTGTCGCCTTCACATGCGACCAATACCGCAAGATCCGGACGTCCGGCAACACGCGGATCATTGAGATAGGCGACGCATTTGTCTACGAAGATGCGGGCTTCGTCAGCTGTCAGCACCGGGGCGCGGCCTACCGAGACTGATACTTCGTTATAGGAGGCTCCCAGGTTTTCCGGAATGCGGTCGGCCATCATGCCGAAATACAGATCGGTAGCGTGGTCCGTAGCCTCTGATGCCGCCTGATCGCTGCGTTCCACTTCATAGCCGACAAGATGTTCGGTTCCGTCATCCGATAGGTTGTGGCGCGGATCATAGGTCGGGCAACCCAACAGCAGCAGATAGCGCAGAGGTCTGTCCGGACGCTCGTAGAGCATTCTGACGAATTTGCGCAGTGCGTTGGGGTGGGGAGAGCCGGAGGAAAATTCGTTGAAAACCTCGTTTTGGGTGACGACGGCCACCTGCAGTCCCTGTTTTTCGCGATGGGCTGCCGCGAGGCGTTCGGCTTCAGGCAGAAGTGTCTCGGTGGTGACAATAAGATAGTCGGCTGAAAAAATCGAATGAAGATCCCGGCAGGAGACCTGTCCGACAAATTCAGGCTGCGGAACCTGAGGACCGGGAGAGAAGATGCACAGACGTCGTACGGAAGATGTCTGTCCGGCGGGGATGACAATTGTCGCGTTGCCGTCTTCGTTCACATCGGGTGTGAGGCGGCTGACGGAGTGCGGGTCGCCTACATTCCAGATTTCCACATCCTGCGGAAGACCGCTCAGGCTGACTGTGAGCGAGCTTGTTGCGGAGGGGAGGAAGTGCATGTCCATGACCGGTCCGCGGAAGAGGTTCTTCCGTGAATACATCCAGTAGATTTCCGAAAACGCCAGCCGGTCGAAATGGCAGTCTGACGGGATTGAAAACCGGACTGAAAACGGAGTTTCCGAGGCCGAGAGAACGGGGATTTTTTTCAGCGAGGCAAGTGAATAGAGCCGGTTGTCGACAACATTGCGCCGGTGGGTGGTCGGTGTGAAAGACACCGGAGTGACGTCGCCTGAGAATTCCACGCTGATGTGCTGGGCGTCATCTTCGCCGTGAAGATAGGCATACCGGTAGGCAAGATATCCGTTTTCGACGAAATCCGGTGCCCGGAATGTATAAGAAAGTCCTTCGGGACGCGAGGCAAGGTCATGAGAGAAGAAAAAGACGCTTGCTGAGTGAATGTTGAGATCTTCTGGGAGCCTTCGGTCGATCGAGATGTGGGTGGAGGACGGTGTGCCTTGTTCTGTTTCCGGCACGTCCGCTATCACAGTCCCCGGCAGCGAGGCTGTAAGGAAATAGTTTGATCCGCGGGAATAGAAGTTACGGTATGACGTTAGGGCTGATGTTGTCGACGGGGTAGTCCGGTCATCACCTTCGCCATAGAAATACAGCGCGTCACCGGAATGATGCACGGCTACCGGAGGCAGGTCGTCCGGGGCCGTGTCGAGCAAATGGGCCTGCTCTACGCTTCCATAGCCGAACACGCGGACTTTTTCAGGCTCCGTGAAGCCCCATTCTCGCAATGTGTGGTAGTCGATGCGGTAGACCGATGTCGAATCGATATGTACTTTCACCCACTGACCTGAGGCCAGAACGGACGAAGGCACATAGTCGGCGCCCAGCCCTGTTCCGGTACTCAGCAGTGACAGGGCGGCCGCGATGAAAAAGACAGTTTTTTTATTCTTTGGCAAGGTTGGCTTCGATTTCGTCGTCGGTTACAGTATAATTGATGAGGTCTCCGGAGAGATATTTGTCATAGGAAGCCATGTCGACCAGTCCGTGGCCTGAGAGATTGAAGAGAATCACTTTCTCTTCGCCCGGCTTGAGTTTTTTGACTTCGCGTATTGTGGCGGCAATGGCATGGCACGATTCGGGTGCGGGGATGATGCCTTCGGCACGGGCGAAAAGACATCCGGCGTCAAACGATTCGATCTGGTCGATGTCTACCGCTTCAATGAGACCGTCTTTGAGCAGCTGGCTGACGATCACACCGGCGCCGTGATAGCGTAGACCTCCGGCGTGGATATTGGCCGGCTGGAATTTGTGGCCGAGAGTGAACATCGGCAGAAGGGGGGTGTAGCCGGCCTCGTCGCCGAAGTCATAGCGGAATTTACCTTTTGTCAGTTTGGGACATGAGGCGGGTTCGGCAGCCACGAAGCGGGTGTGGGCTTTTCCGGGTTCGGCCGCGATCTTGTGGCGCATGAAAGGGAAGGAGATTCCGCCGAAGTTCGAGCCGCCGCCGAAACATGCGATCACTACGTCGGGATATTCTCCGGCCATTTCCATCTGTTTTTCGGCTTCGAGGCCGATTACAGTCTGATGGAGCGTTACATGGCTAAGGACCGAACCGAGAGCATATTTACAGTCGGGTGTGGTGCGGGCGAGTTCGACAGCCTCGGAGATTGCGGTACCGAGAGAACCCTGGCAGTTGGGATTGACGGTGAGTATGTCTTTGCCGGCACGGGTCGACATGGAGGGCGACGGTGTCACCTGTGCCCCGAATGTCTGCATGATGCTGCGGCGGTAGGGTTTCTGTTCGTATGAGATCTTGACCTGATAGACGGCGGCTTCGAGTCCGAAGAGCGACGCCGCATAGGCGAGCGACGCACCCCATTGTCCGGCGCCGGTCTCGGTGGTGACGTTCTTTACGCCCTCTTTCTTGCAGTAATAGGCCTGCGGTATGGCCGAGTTGAGTTTGTGGGAACCCATCGGCGAGACGCTCTCATTTTTGAAATAGATGTGAGCAGAAGTGCCGAGGGCCTTTTCAAGGCCGTAGGCACGCACCAGCGGAGTGGAGCGATAGTATTTGTACATCTCGCGGACCTCATCGGGAATCGGAATCCAGCGGTCGGTTGTGTTAAGTTCCTGATCGCAGCACTCGCGGGCGAAGATCGGGTAGAGATCCTCGGCCTTCATCGGCTCGCGGGTCTGCGGGTTGAGCGGCGGGAGGGGTTTGACAGGCATGTCGGCCTGGATGTTGTACCAGTTGCGGGGTATCTCGTCTTCTTCAAGAAAGTATCTTTTTTTCTGTGACATTGTTGTGTAAGAGTTAGAGAGTGTTTGTTGCCGGAAATGTCCGGATGTCTTGATTTCAAGTCGTAAAATTACGGAATCTTTGTCAAACTGACAACTTTCGCGGCATAGATAGAAAAAATCCGTAAGTTCTGCCATCGGTGAACTTACGGATTTTCATCAGCGGTGCTCGAAGCGGGACTTGAACCCGCACGGTCGCAATGACCAAAGGATTTTAAGTCCTTCGTGTCTACCATTCCACCATTCGAGCTGACCTTATGGTGCGAAACGGTTTCGCGCTGCAAAGATATGTCTTTTTTTTGTGAAATGCAAACGGAGGCCGCGACATAATTTTGACATGCCGTCATAGAAGAGCCGGGACGATGCCACATCAGACATCGTCCCGGCAGTATGCGTTAACGAAATGCGGTCAGCGGAAAATCTTTTTCACGGCTTTGACGGAGCCGTCGGAATAGATGCGCTTTTCAATTACAAAACCAGTGGGACGCTTCACTATACGGCCGTTGACGTCGAAATAGACGACTTTAACAGGCGTTGCGTTACTCTCAATACTGCCGATTCCTCCTTCTTCGAGTTTTTCGGCTGCAAGACGCATCTGAGCATGCACATTATAGTATGCCGGTTTCGGATTTAGATCCTTGTCAAAAAGAAGCGGCTGGTTGTGTCTCCAGGAATGATTGTCGGAGATACCCCATACAAGCATGTCGGGACAGTTGTCGTTGCGCAGGAATATGCGGGTTATCGCACCATATTCTTTGGCCTGAAGGTCGAGAGCATCTGCGGCCGACGGATCGGCGAGAGCGATGTCGAGTTCGGTGATGATACATTTCAATCCTATTTCGTCATAGCGTCTGATGTTGCGCTCAAGTTTAAGTGTGTCGAGCTGACCGGTGGTCAGATGACACTGGAGACCGCAGCCCTCGATCGGAAGATTGGATGCCTTAAGACGTTTCACCAAATTGAAATAGGCTTCAGATTTGGTGTCGCCTGCAAATTCCACACCGTAATCGTTGATATAAAGTTTTGCCTGCGGATCAGCCTGATGTGCCCACACAAAAGCAGAGTCGATAAATTCCTCACCTATATAGGTAGCCCATATCGAAGGACGAAGTTTATAAGCTGTCGGGTTGGTGCGGACAATGCTCTGATCATCGTCAAGGACTTCGTTGCAGACGTCCCATTCCACGATACGGCCTTTGTATTTGCCGACAACATTGAAAATGTGGTTTTTAAGAATATCAAGCAGCTCCCGCTTGGAGAAGTTGTTGTCATTTTTCTTTCCATCCTTGCTCACCCATTGGGCTACCTGAGAGTGCCATGCGAGTGTGTGGCCGCGGACTGCCTGCGAAGCTCTGTCAGCAGCATACATCACAGCGTCCGATCCTCCGAAATTGAAATTGTTTCTGCTCGGTTCGGTTGCGTCGAATTTCATTTCGTTTTCGCCGACAAGCATGTTGAATTCACGGCTGACGATGCCGGTCGGACCTTCCGTACCGCTGCAATCGTAGCGGTATGTCGCAATGGCCACACCTACATGTTTGCCCAACTTGCGTGCATATTCGCAGAGCGGGGTATTGTCGGTCAGATCCGCGCTCCAGTCATCGTCGGGATACTCGGTCTTACCGCCTTCATGTTCGTCGTCATCGACAATGTCACCTTGTCCGGTATATTTCAGTGATTCGACAATGGCTATCACTTTCATGCTTCCGTCGTCAGCTTTACGCTGTTCAACTTTCCACGTATAGGATTTAGGATAGCGGATATCAAAGTTCCAGTCTCCGTCAGTTTTCGAGGCGGTAAGCAGTGTCAGTTCGTCGCCTGCTTTAAGATCGGCTCCGTCAGCAAGTTCGATGGCTAAACGGGGCTTTTTATCAGAGTTTTCGAAATCTTCAGTCTGGCTATTGTAGAGCAGTGAGCCTGCGATGTCGATAGAAGCATATTCTCCGGTGTTCTTAATTTTGCAGACCAGTTTAGCTTCCGGATGGAGGGTGACTTTGACTTCCTGGGCGCCTGAGGTGTAATTGGCGAAGCGCAGTGTACCCTGACTTTCTGATCCAGCGAGAACGGTTCCGTATACTTCGACAGGAGCACTGATGTTGCCGGTGCCTGAGAGAGAGGCCTTTTTGAAAAGGAATATCGTTCCGGAGGTGCCGACGGCTCCCTTTTTATTGTCCGCTTTGGCGGCCTCTGCGTCATTGGCGATCACGAGACGGCCTTCGAGCACTCGGATTCCGCCGTTGATGTCGTTGTCGTTGCCGGTGATGGTCAGACTTCCGCTTCCTTCCTTGATAAGTCCGATTTTGTTGCCGTTGGAAGCAGAGATTTTTCCTGCCAGAGTTCCGTCTGTATTCTTTTTACCGATAATATAATAAGAAGAGGCCGAACTTTTCCGGTAGTACCCGTCAAGTTCGCTGCCTTCCTCGGTATTGAGCTCACCGATGCGTATGCCGCGGGTTCCTGACTCGACGGCTATCTTGGCTCCGGCATGAAGGATGACGCGGTTGTCGGCGAAAAGCTCGTTGGTGCGCGAGCCTTCCACATTGTCAGGCTGGAAAGTTCCGCTGTTCATCAGCAGACCGTAGAAGCCGCATTTGGCGTTCACTTCCTTGTAGGGATAGACATGGATGTCGCCGGTCATTGCGCTCCAGTCCGGGACAGTGGCACCCTTGCTTGAAGCGGTTCCCATGTAGAAGCGTTCGCCTCCCGAATAGATGTTGAGAGTTCCGGCGCCTGCTACTTTGCCGGTCCATTCGGAATAGCGCGAACCGCGCACCGAAGCGGTGACACCGGCAGGAATAAGTAGATCTTTGTCAATCTTTGTATAATTGCTCGATGTGTTGTCGACACAGAGGTCGAGGATCTGTCCGTTTTCAAGAGTGACGAAACTGTCAAACGGGCCTGAAAGCACTACATTGTCTATATAGTAGTCCGAATTGTTGTGGTGGATACCTAAACGCAGGAGATTCGATTGGTTTGAGTCGGAAGCTGAGGCGAGATTGTAGGTTCGAGTCTGCCATACACCTTTCTGACCTTGTTCGGGATAACCGTCGTCGCAATAGAGCTGCTCGTCTCCGACGTAAGCCATGAATTTTTTCCAGTTGTCAGTCTCACTTTCCGAACGGAAAAGATCGTATGTCACCATCGTGTATCTGTCAGTCAGGGCCTTGCCTCTGAGATCGGTGGGGATGACAAATTCAGGCTGACAGCCCCAGTCTTTCAAAATAATATGCAGTACCTTGTTGGAGGCATTCTGCGGGTCTGTTTCAACAGTTGCCGTCGAACTGATCTCTGCGCCGGAGGATTGCCACAATGTCCATTGTGTTCCGACTTCGAAATCTTCGAAATCGCATACCTTCAGCGGTACTCCGGAAGCCTGCAACGCAATCGTTGCTATTCCGGTAAACAAAAGGGATTTTCTCATTATGAAATATTAAAATTTAAGGTTGAATATGCACTCTCAAAGTTAGTTGAACCGTCATCAGATTTTCATCTCCATGAAATTTCCCCTGAAAATCAGTCGGCTGCTTACAAGTGTGTCAGCAGCCGATAAATTTTTGTTTTTGTATTCCCGTAGGGAGTCGAACCCTAATCGTCGGAACCGGAATCCGATATTCTATCCATTGAACTACGGGAACCTTTGGTTTACGAGGTGCAAAATTAGTGAATTTTTCGTATTTTTGCAAAGTTATATGGACGGATATGAATTAATCTTCATATAAAATGTTAAACAAGACCGTTTCAGGGACCTGAAATCAGGATTGCCGGAGCTGTCGCAAAGAAAAAAATACCGGGATGGACGTTAGAATCGAACCTTCATGGAAGACGGCGCTTGCCGATGAATGGAACAAGGATTATTTCTGCGCTCTGACGCAGTTTGTGCGGGCGCGTTACTCCGAACGGCAGGTTTACCCGCCGGCCGGACGCATTTTTGCTGCCTTCGACGCCTGTCCTTTCGAGGATGTCAAAGTCGTGATTCTCGGCCAGGACCCTTATCCCGGAGCCGGGCAGGCCAACGGTCTTAGTTTTTCGGTCAATCCGGGTGTAGAGCTGCCGCGCTCGCTGCGCAACATCTATACCGAGCTGTCGACCGATCTCGGCTGCCAGCCTCCGCAGTCGGGCGATCTCAGTTTCTGGGCACGTCAGGGGGTACTGCTCCTGAACTCAACGCTGACTGTCGATGCCGGGGCGCCTGCCTCGCATCAGAACCACGGGTGGGAGACGTTTACCGATGCGGCTATCCGTCGTCTTGCCGAGGAGCGCGAACACCTCGTATTTATACTTTGGGGCGCATATGCACAGCGAAAAGGGGAGTTCATCGACCGTTCGCGCCACTGCGTCATCTCGTCGCCGCACCCCTCGCCGCTGAGTGCGTCGCGTGGATTCTTCGGAAGCCGTCCGTTCTCAAGGGCCAATGCCTATCTTGCTGAACACGGTATCGAGCCGATCAGATGGACCGATCAATAAAATACAACGATAATAAACGGATATGAAATACAATATAGAACAACGTAAAGAACTGGCGCGTCAGCTCCGCAAGCAGGGTCTCAACTGCTGTCAGTGTGTGGCGATGGCTTTTGACGATGTAACCGGTATGGACCCTGAAACCGTAAAACGTATTGGCGAAGGCTTTGGAAGCGGTTTTGGAGGAAGTCAGGAAATCTGTGGCACGGTATCGGGTGCCACTATGGTCTGCGGAGCGGCCTATCCCGAACTGGACCGTAAGGGCGTCTACGGCAAAGTGAAGGAACTGATGGATGAGTTCGGCCGACTTGAAGGTTCCTGCGTGTGCCGTGAATTGAAAAAGCCCGGTCGCAAGCCTTGTCTGGAACTGATCACCGACATGGTTGGTCTGGTCCACACCCGTTTGGAGAACGATGGTAAATAGATTTCTGCTGTTTGGTCTGCTGCTGATGGCGGTCTGCTCTCAGGCGCTTGCTCAGGACCGTGTGACCGATACCCGGCAGGGTGTCTTTCACCCGGCTTTCCGGACTCTTCGCGTCACGCTTGCCGACGATGATTTCGCTCCGCCGGTAGTGGCACTGCGCGATGCCGACAGCCGTGTCTGCATCTCTTTCGACGAAATTTCGGAGGAACGGCGCTTCATGCGCTACGAGCTGATCCACTGCGATGCCCGCTGGCGTCCGGAAGGACTGGTCGCTTCGGAGTTTCTCGACGGATTCAACGAGGGTGTGGTCGAGGACTATGACTTCTCGCGCGTCACGTTGGTTCATTATGTCCACTATATTATCACCGTTCCCAATGAGGAGGTGCGCATTGTCGAGCCGGGCAATTATCTGCTGCGCGTCTACGACGAAGCAGATCCGGAGGAGACTCTGCTCCAGGCTCGTTTCGGCGTTTCGGATTTCACGGCAGGAGTGGCTGCGGCTGTAAGTTCTAAGACCGATATAGATACTAATCAGTCTCATCAGCAGCTTGAGGTCGAAGTCGATCTCAGCCATGTGGGGGCTGTGCAGGACCCGTACAACGATCTCACCGTCGTTGTGAGTCAGAATGGCCGCACGGACAATGAAGTTGTGCTGACCACTCCGCAACGTGTTGCAGGCAACCGCGTGATCTACGCCCACCTGCGTCCGCTCATATTTCCCGCCGGCAACGAATATCGCCGCTTTGAGACCGTATCCACAACCTATCCCGGCATGGGTGTTGAGGAGATCCGCTACGATGCGCCGGTCTACAACATGCGGCTGTACACGGACCTCCCCCGCGCCAACGGTAAATATCTCTACGACAGTACCCAGCACGGTCGGTTTTTCACCCGCGAATGGTCGTCGGACCGCTCTGACACGGAGGCTGACTATATGATGACGCATTTTTCGCTCGCAATGCCGCCGGTTGCCGGTGCCGACGTGTTTATAGACGGCGATCTGACCAACCGGCGCTTCGACGAGACCTCGCGTATGGTCTACAACCACGCTACCGGGGCTTACGAGCAGTCGATGCTTCTCAAGCAGGGCGCCTATAACTATCAGTATCTCCTTGTGCCTTCTGGGGCCACGAAAGGAGAGAACACCATTGAGGGTGATTATTACGAGACAGTGAACGAATATACCGTCCGCGTCTATCATCGTCCGCGCGGTTCGCGCTTCGACCGGTTGATCGGTGTGACGGTCGTAAGGTCCGGAGTGTGAAATTCTCCGTGAAAAAACGATTATGGAAGAAACGACAGAAGAAATTATGTTACAGATACAGGATACATTAGTGTCGCTTGACCTTGCGGAAGTCTTCTTCTGCTGCGACATCGAGAAGTGTAAGGGCGAATGCTGCATCGAGGGCGATGCCGGCGCGCCGTTGACCGAAGAGGAACGCGACGAGATCGACCGTCTGCTCCCGCGTTTCGAGGACAAACTGCTGCCCTCGGCCAAAGAGCGCATCGCCGAAGAGGGGACGAGCTATCTCGATCCCGACGGGGACCTTGTCACTCAGATTGTCGACGGCCGCAACTGCATCTATACCTGCTACGCTCCCGGCGGTGTCTGCCAGTGTGCAATCGAGTGCGCCTTCAACGAGGGAAAGACGGGCGGTTTCCGCAAACCGTCGTCATGCGCACTCTATCCAGTACGTCTTACCAAATACCCAACGTTCACAGCCGTGAACTATCACCGCTGGAAAATCTGTAAGTCGGCCGAACAGCTTGGCCGCAAGTTGGACGTAAGGCTCTATCAGTTCCTTGAAGGACCGCTGACAGCCCACTTCGGCAAAGAATGGTACGATGAACTGAAAATGGCCTGCGAAGCCTATCTCGAAGAATACGGCGACAAGTGAGTTATATAAATCATTATCTATGAACTGTAAATCGCTCTGTTATCTCTTGCTTGCCGGATCTCTGCTGTTTATATCCTGCAATGATCGTAGTGTAAAGTCAGATTCCGCTAATCGTGCTATGCCGGAAGACAGTGTGGAAGCAGCATTGGACAACTGGATCGAGAAGCGCGTCAGCGAGGATCCGGAGCTTGCCGAATTGCGTGAAGCTGCGGTTAAATTGTCGGAATACGTCAGACTTGACGGAGACCGCTATGTGCTTGACCTATCAGAAGAAGATGCTGCCGCCCTCGGAATCAGCCGTGAGGTCTACCGCCATCATCTGAATGAACTGAAAAAGACCAACGACATGATCGCCGCGGCAAAATTGCGTGGCGATTCGATTGAATTGGTCGACATCGTGGCCCTCGTGAAAGAACGGAAGCTGAAATAACCAATCTTGAATATAAAAAATAACAGAGGCCGTTTCTCCGCGGGGGAGACGGCCTCTGTTGCTTGAAGTCTTATAAATACTATTATGAGGAAACGTGAGCTTAGATGATGCCCTGACCCATCATGGCGTTGGCCACCTTCATGAAGCCGGCGATGTTGGCGCCCTTCATGTAGTTGATATATCCGTCAGCCTCGGTGCCGTGTTTAACGCACTGGGTGTGGATATTCTTCATGATTGAGTGCAGACGGGCGTCTACCTCTTCGGCACTCCACTGGAGGTGTTCGGCGTTCTGGCTCATTTCGAGACCGGAAGTTGCCACACCGCCTGCGTTGACAGCCTTGCCGGGAGCGTAGGTAACTTTAGCAGCGAGGAAAGTGTCGATGGCTTCGGGTGTGCAGCCCATGTTGGACACTTCGGCTACGAGTTCAACACCGTTGGCAACGAGTTTCCTGGCGTCTTCGCCGTCGACTTCGTTCTGGGTTGCGCAGGGGAGTGCGATGTCCACCTTCTGTTCCCAGGGTTTGCGGCCGGGGAAGAAAGTTGCGTTGGGATATTTCTCAGCGTAGGGAGCTACGATGTCTTCGCCGGTTGCGCGGAGATAGAGCATATAGTCGATCTTTTCGCCTGAGATACCGTCCGGATCATAGATGTAGCCGTCGGGGCCTGAGATGGTGACAACTTTGGCTCCGAGTTCGGTAGCCTTGAGGGTTGCGCCCCAGGCAACATTGCCGAAGCCTGAAACAGCGATTCTCTTGCCCTTGATGTCGTCTTTCTTTTCTGCAAGCATACTCTGAACGAAGTAGAGAGCGCCGAAACCGGTAGCTTCGGGACGGATGAGTGAACCGCCGAAGTCGAGACCCTTGCCAGTGAAGGTGCCGGTGCATTCGTTGACGAGTTTCTTGTACATGCCGTACATGTAGCCAACTTCACGGCCGCCTACGCCGATATCGCCTGCGGGCACGTCGCGGTCAGGACCGAGGTTTTTCCAGAGGCAGAGGATGAATGCCTGGCAGAAGCGCATGATTTCAGCGTCGCTCTTGCCGCGGGGCGAGAAGTCGCTGCCGCCTTTTGCGCCACCCATCGGGAGAGTGGTAAGTGCGTTTTTGAAAGTCTGCTCGAAACCGAGGAATTTCAGGATAGAGAGGTTGACGGATGCGTGGAAGCGGATGCCGCCTTTATACGGGCCAATGGCGTTGTTGAACTGAACGCGGTAGCCGATGTTGTTCTGAACCTCGCCTTTGTCGTCGACCCAGGTCACACGGAAAGTGACGATGCGGTCAGGCTCTACCATACGTTCGATGATTTTTGCCTTTTCGAATTCAGGATGCTGGTTGTAGACGTCCTCAACACAGATAAGGACTTCCTTCACTGCCTGAAGGTATTCCTTTTCGCCGGGATGCTTGGCTTCCAGGCCGCTCAGAATATTGTTAATATCCATGATAAAAGAAATTTGTGGATTTAAAGGGTATTGGTGATTTGGTTAACGCTGCAAATGTAATAATTAAATTTGATAGGACGGATGAAAAAAACGCACTATTTAAGATGTTATAAAGCATAAAAATTGATCGCGAAACCCTTGTCTCAGATATTTCAGAAGGCGATCGGTTGTAGCTATTTGCCAGCTTTTACGACGTTTTGTCATGAAAGTGTCGACCTTTCGTCTGAAAAGTTCTGATAATGTCGGTTATTTACGGAATAAAAATCATATTGCTATATGTTCATGCTCTGTTTTCGGAGCTTTGGGGTTGTTCCCTTTATCGCTTTTCCGTTAAGTGACCGTGGTCAGTGAATTGAAAAAAGAGCTGCCGCCGGACGGATGGTAAAACAACCATCTGTCCAGCGGCAGTAAAATTTTGAGACTTCTCGCGGGCGGATTATTCGCCGGGGATGATAGCTTCGCTGGGGCAAACTTCAGCGCAAGAACCGCATTCGATGCAGGTATCGGGATCGATGTGGTAGATATCGCCTTCAGAGATTGCGTCAACGGGGCAAACGGGCTGGCAGGTGCCACAAGCCACGCAAGAGTCAGTGATTACGTAAGCCATGATTAGTTAAATTTGAATTGTTAGATAATTTATACGAAAACATTTGAATACGGCTGACACTTTGGTCCACCGGATAGATGTTGCAAAAGTAACGCTTTTCTCTGAAATATCAGCTAAAAATATTCCAAAAAAATATGACTGTTGTTAATTATTTTGACCGCTGCAGGTTCAACTGGCAAGTGCAAAATTAGCGATTTGTTTGAAGAATTCAGTTTT
>UQVH01000030.1 GCA_900544535.1 uncultured Bacteroidales bacterium
GAATCGGTCCTATTTTTTCAATCGCCCTCTAAAGTTTAGCGGACAGTAATAATAAAATATAAAAGCAAAAAAACAGCAGGGGCGTTTTGAAAATACTCCTGCTGTTTTTATATAGGATTGATTACAGATTTACTTCACGACCACTCGGCGGATGTCGCGGAGGTTGGAGACGATGTAGAAGCCGGGGGTGAGGGCGATGTTTGCGCTGCCGCTGATGACACGGTCTGCGAGGATCATGCCTTCTAGATTGTAGACGATGAAGCGTTCGGCTTCGCCGTGGTTCTCGATGACGAGCTGTCCGCCTAACGAGTAGGCTTCCCAGTTCTGAATGTCATCGACGATCTCGATTCCTGATTGCTTTACAAAGTCGGTCACTGACAAGTTGTCGATGTTCACGCGGCTGCCTGATGTCTGACGCAGGCGGAGCAGATTGTTGCCGGTCACGTTGACGATGAATTTGAATTCCGTGTAGGATTTCTCAGTAATTGAAGCTGAGCCGGCTGATTGCCAGGTGTCGCCGTTGTCATGCGAATATTCCACTTCGACAGTCGCATTGCCATCCGTGCCGAAGCGTTCGGCAAAGAAAGATATTGTACCGATGCCGTCAGGTTTGGCCGAGGCTGTCGTGATTGAGCTTGACGATGTTTTGCCGAAACGGACGGCGCCGGTTTTGTCCATACCCTCGGATGCGTTGAAAAGCACATCCTTACAGTTCCAGGTATCGGCGGAACCTTTATAGACATGATTGCCGTAAGAACCGCTGCCCGACGGATTGAATGTCTCGACGAATGTCGGGACGGAGGGATCGCTCACTGTTGCCTCGACCATTGCGTCGTCGGTGAAATAATTGTCGGCGCGGGCAGTGATAAAGGTTTCGTAGAGTCCGGCAACGGTAGCACCGATGCGGATATAGAAACGATCTTCCATCGGCTGCATCGTAAGGGACTGCGACCATTGGGCTTTGTCGGTGGAAATCTCGAAAGGAGCGCTGACGGTCAGAGTGATCGGTCCGTTGATATTCTCGCTTTCGATCCACAGCTCTTCGGCTGTAGAAGGTTCGGACGGGAGGGTGGTGAGTATCGGGTGTTCGTCAGTGCCGTAATACATGATGTCAATCGAGGATTCCGGCATTGCGGTGGTGACGGTAACGATGTTTGACTCCATTGTCGGCGAGGTGAGCTGATAGGTATAGGTTGTTCCCGGTTCGAGACCGTCAACAACATACCGGCCGTCTTCTGCGCGGACAGTGACGGGGTAGCCGTCAAGGGGAGTACCGTTGCAGCAGACGGTCAGCGTGTAGTCATAATCGCCTGCGAGGCCGGTCCAGCAGGCCATAAAGGATGTATCGGTAACATCGGTTGGCTCGTGGGCAGGAATGCCGTCGATGGCTTTTGCAGTGAGATTGACTTTGGTGACAATGGAGCCTGAGGTGAGGGTGAGGATTGCCGATGAGGTACGGCCTGTGGAAGAGAGATAGGTCACAGTCACGGTCACGGATGATCCGTCGAGTTCGGCAGCTCCTACCGACTGGCGCGAGAGGGAGAAGTCGGTGGAATTGACCGAGAGCATTACCGGAGATGTCAGGTTCATCCCCTCGATACGCACAGGCATTGTGAGGGGATAGCCGACAGCGGTGACACCGAAGTTGACGGTAGAGCCGTCGATCGGAAGATTGATCACAGGTGTCTGCGTGGCCGACGAGTGCCAGCCTTCGTCCTTTTTGTCGCCCCAGATGTGTTCGGCGAGATCTGGATGGTCGATGAAAGGGTTGCGGTTGTGCTGATATTTGCTGACGGCCTCGTTTCGGTCCAGTTCTTTCTGACTGACGGGGTCCTGACGGTGCCATTTCAGCAACAGATTGACAGCCCATTCGTCAAACACGGGATAGCTGTTCTGGTCGAGCATCGGTTGCGCTTCCTTCGTGTTCCAGGTGGCGATACGGTCGTTGTAGGCTGCCGCCATGTAGAAATATGAGCGTGCGAAGTCGCCCTTGTATTCGTCGACGGGTTCAAAAACCGTCCCTGAATAGCCTGGGAAAGTCGATGCGCCGAGCTTGCCGAGAGCTTTCACGCCGTTGGCCGATGCTACGGATGTGCCGTTGGCGCATTCGCCGAACGGATGGTTGCTGCGTTGCCCGTTGACTTTTCCGTCGGTCGGGTAGATGTGGTAAGCGTCGGTATACATCGGACTTTTGTCATCGAACCAGCTTTTGGGGAAAGAGTGCTCGCGGTTGTAGCATACGCCGATGCCAGTGTAGTTGCCGCACTGCTCTTTGCGGAAAATCCAGCGTTTGGTAGAATACATGTCCCAGATCTTGCCGTTCTCGTCGATGTCGGAAGAGCCGTAGACCTCCCAGAGGCCGGAATAGCTGACGGCGGTGTGAGGGCCGACGATCTCGCAGAGAGTCGAGAGCAGGTCGGCCGCTTTCCGCCCTTCGCATTTGTCGTAATAGCCGGAGGGGGCGGCCCCCCAAAGAACTGCCGTCATCAGGAATGACGGCAGCAGTAGGAACAGACGTTTCATAATCATCGGTATGAAGTCTTTATGTCAAGTTATATATGTTTCTTGAATCCAGTTTTTATTTCAATGTGCGGTATTGTTTTGAGTAGCGGAGCACCTGGGGCAGATAATCTTCATCATAGCTTACGGTGACATCGGTTATGTTGCCGTCCTTGTCGGTGACAGGAGTGTAGACGGGATTGACGAAACCTTTGTAAGGAGCGATGTCGAGTTTGGCGTAGCGTTCGAGGACTTCCTTGTGG
This sequence comes from uncultured Bacteroidales bacterium, assembly GCA_900544535.1. GTDB lineage: Bacteria > Bacteroidota > Bacteroidia > Bacteroidales > Muribaculaceae > Duncaniella. The sequence continues at coordinate 2,763 of UQVH01000030.1, forward strand.
AGTTCGGGATCGACTTTCACACCGTAGGTTTCGACGAGATCACGTCCGGCCACATAGTCACCCTCGCTCTTGATGCGCTGCACTTCTCCGAGAAGCTGACCGAAGAGGTCGCGGAGCTTGGCGTAGTCGTTGATCTTTATGTAAGTCTTGCCGTCGCGCTTGACCATTTCGATCACGTTGTCGGCCTTGCCTTTTTCATATGCCCAGGTCGAGATGAGCTGACGGTTGCGCATGTGGGCTTCTTCGACATCCTTGCCCGGCTCGATGCGCATGAGCTGGGTCATCAGACCGTTGAGGATATATTTATAGTATTCGGCCTTGTATGCGTCGGGATTGTCGAGCAGTCCGAGTTCGAGCAGTTTGGGATCGGCGAGATAGTAGAGGGCGAAGAGGTCGGCGCGGGCTTCCTCAAGGGTTGAACCGTGGGCTTTGAGAGCGTCGGGGTCAACTCCGGGGAGCAGGCGGCCCGATGCGTGGCCGAGACATTCGTGGAGGTCGGTGTGGAGATTGTCGGTGATGAAGAGATATTTGTCCATGAGGTCGGAGGTCTCCTTGTCGATGACGAACTCTTCGTTGAAGCCGTTGCCGTGCGATGCCTGGTCGTAGGCTTCGGTGATGTTTTCGAGAGTCACCGATTTCGAGCCGTGGGCGGCGCGAATCCAGTTGGCGTTTGGCAGGTTGATGCCGATCGGGGTGGCGGGGTAGGAATCACCGGCGAGGATGGCGGCGGTGATCACCTTTGCGCTTACACCCTTGACCTTATCCTTACGGAAACGGGGATCGACCGGAGAGTGCTGTTCAAACCATTCGGCGTTGCCTGAGATGACTTCGGTGCGGTGCGATGCTTCCTGATTCTTGAAGTTGACAATCGACTCGTAGGCACCGGTCATGCCGAGCGGATCGCCGTAGCTTTCGATGAAGCCGTTGATGAAGTCGACCTGAGAGGCGGTGTCCTCCACCCAGGCGATCGAATAGTCGTCGAACGCCTTGAGATCGCCGGTGCGGTAATACTCGATAAGTTTGTTGATGATGGCACACTGGTTGTCGTTTTCGGCATATTCGGCGGCTTTACCGAGAAGTTCGACGATCTTGCTGATGGATTCGGTATAGAGTCCGCCGACTTTGTAAACCTGTTCCACGACTTTGCCGTCCTGCTTGGTAAGACGGGCGTTGAGTCCCCATGAAACCGGAGTGGCGTCGGTGGTGTCCTTAAGCGCGTTGTAGTAGTTCTCGACTTCGGCCTGGGTAACGCCGTCGTAGAGGTTGTTGGCGGAGGTGAGAATCAGGTCCTGGCCTTCGGCCTGGTTGACGCGCTTGGGCATCACTGTCGGGTCGAAGATGACGGTCAGGAGGGTTTCAAGGTCCTTGGGCTGCTGTTCGGCGGGGAGTTTTGCGGCCTGTGCGGCGAGAAATTCGCGACTGAAGGCCGGGGTGAACTTGTCCATCGAATAGTGGTGATGGATGCCGTTGGCAAACTCGATCTGCTTAAGATAAAGTTCGAGCCCCTTGAAGTCGGCGCTCTCGCGGTCGCCGTCGAAAGAGGTGTAGACGTTTTCGATCAGGTCGCGGATGTCGAGGTTGTATTTTCCGTTCTGATCCCAGAGAATGTCGCGCCCTGTGATTGCGGCCTCGGTCAGATAGTAGATGAGGATACGCTGCTGCGGGGTCAGTTTCTCAAAATCGGGCACTTTGTAACGGAGCACCTCGATGTCGGCAAAACGGTCGACGGTGTAATCGAAATCTCCGTCGGCCTGCTGCTGTGTGGCCTTGCCGCCACAGGCTGTGATTGCCATTGCTGCCATTGCTGGTACAAAAAATTTGGTTAATGACATGGAATAAGACTGGTTATGAGGGTAAATTTGATGTCGTTGTGGTTACTCGACGTAAAGCACCAGGCCTTTGAGATATTCGCCTTCGGGGTGGTAGATGTTGACCGGATGGTCGGCGGGTTGGGTGAGCTGGTGGAGGATGCGCACACGGCGTCCCGACATTGCGGCGGCGGTGAAGACGGCGAGGCGGAACTGTTCCTTGCTGATGGCCTGCGAGCATGAGAAAGTGAAAAGCACGCCGCCGGAGGCGATCTTCTCGAACGCCGCGGCGTTGAGGCGGCGGTAGCCTATCATGGCGTTGCGGATGGCGCTGCGGTGCTTGGCAAAGGCTGGCGGGTCGAGGATGATGAGGTCATAGGCTCCTTTCTCCACCTTTGCGAGATATTTGAAGGCGTCTTCGGCAAAAGATTTGTGGCGCGTGTCGCCGGGAAAGTTCAGTTCGACGTTGGCGTCGGTCAGGGTTATGGCCTTGGCCGAGCTGTCGACAGAATGTACAAGTTCGGCGCCGCCGCGCATAGCGTAGACCGAGAAGCCTCCCGTGTAGCAGAACATGTTGAGCACCCGCGCTCCGGCGCTGTATTTCTGGAGCAGCGAGCGGTTGTCGCGCTGGTCGACGAAGAAGCCGGTTTTCTGGCCCTTGAGCCAGTCGATGTTGAATTTCAGGCCGTTTTCAACTGCGATATTGGTGTTGTAGCGGCCGATGATGTAGTCGTTGACCGGGTCGAGGCGCGCTTTGAACGGGAGAGTGGTTTCTGACTTGTAGTAGACGTTTTTGATTCCGGCGCCGGGCAGGCGGGTGAGTTCGTCGGCTATCGTGTGGCGCGCGTAGTGCATACCGGGGCTGTGGGCCTGGAGCACCGCGGTGTCGCCGTAGATGTCGACCACACAGCCGGGCAGGAAGTCGCCCTCGCCGTGGACAAGGCGGAACGTGGAGTTGTCGGGACGGACCAGGCCGAGACGGCGGCGCAGGTCCCAGGCGTGGCGCAGACGCGAGGCGTAGAAGTCGGCGCCGATTTTCGTGTCGGCGCTTTCGAGCATCCTGACGGCGATTGAGCCGATTTCGTAGTGTCCGATGCCGAGACAGCGGCCGTCGGAGGCTTCGACTCTGACGGTCTCGCCCTCTTCGATGCCGTCGGGGAGCGAGGCGATGGCCCCGGAGAATACCCAGGGATGGAAGCGCAGGAGCGATTCTTCTTTCCCTCGCTTCAATGTTATTGTTTTCAGCTTGGATGTTGACATGGTGGCAGTGGTGCGGGAGAGCGGTGATTATTTGAAGAATGCGCGGAATATGTCGTTGCCGTTGGCATAGAGCAGCAGGAGCAGCAGGAATGCCATGCCGATATACTGGGCCACGATCAGCACCTTTTCGGGCGCTTGTCTGCGGGTGATGACCTCCCAGAGGAGGAACATGACATGTCCGCCGTCAAGTCCGGGAATCGGGATGATGTTCATGAATGCCAGCGCCACGGAGAGGAAGGCCGTGATTTCCCAGAAACTGAGCCAGTTCCAGCGTTCGGGGAACATGTTGCCGATGGCTCCGAAGCCGCCGAGACTTTCGGCTCCCTCCTGTGAGAAGACATGCTTCATCGAGCCGACATAGTTTGAAAGAGTGGTGGTGCCGATTTCCCAGCCTTTGGGGAACGATTCGAAGAAACCGTAATCGATGGTGACAGGCTTGTAGACAGCCGTGATCGGGCGCAGCTGGAAGCCGAGTTTGCCGTGTTCGTTGGGGGTGACGGGCACCTGTATGGTCTTGCCGTCGCGCTCGATGGTCAGAGCGGTCTCTTTTCCTGCTGATTCGACAAGTGCCGGAGTGAGTTCAGTGAACGATGGCGTGGCTGTGGTGCCTACGGCCACAATATGGTCACCCTCTTTAAGACCTGCTTTGGCGGCAGCTTCGCCGGGGACTATACGGTCGATATAGACAGGAAGACGGTAGGCAAGGAAGCCCTTGTCGTCGTTCAGACGGAAGATGAAATCATCCGGAATCCGGATATCGACAGTGTCGCGGTGGTTGCGGATGACGGTCACCACATTCGCATCGGCCATTTTATAAGGATAGTCGCCTTTGGATGCGTCAAGCAGTTTGCCGTCGGCCATATAGGGGATGTCTCCGTTGCGGAATCCCGCTTTCTGTGCGGCCGGAGCGAAGTCGAAACCTTCTGTCGCAGCCTCAAAGGGGATGTATTGGGCGCCCCAGTGCATTGCGATGCCGGCATAGATCAGAATTGCAAGGATGAAGTTGAAAAGGACGCCGCCGAGCATCACTAAAAGACGCTGCCATGCCGGTTTTGTGCGGAACTCCCAGGGTTTGGGCTCCTGTTTCATCTGTTCGGTGTCCATCGACTCGTCAATCATGCCGGAAATCTTGCAGTAGCCGCCGAGCGGGAGCCAGCCTATGCCATATTCGGTGTCGCGCCATGAGCTTTTGTCGGGGTCGGCGTCTTTCTTGGGCTTGGGTTTCCATTTCACCAGTGAGAAATAGGGGTCGAAGAACATGTAGAACTTCTCGACCCTTATGCCGAAAATGCGGGCGAATATGAAGTGGCCGAACTCATGGATAATCACGAGAAATGCCAGGGCAACTATGAGTTGAAGAGCTTTTATCAGAAATACTTCCATACGGGGTTGATTATTGTGTTAGCGGTGTCGGCAGGGGAGAGGCGCACGGCGTCACGCCCTGACTCAGACACGTTTCAGATTTTCTTCAGTGAATTTGATTGTCGCGTTGTGTGTGGCTACGTAGTCGTCGAGTGACGGAGTGGCTATGAAGTCGATCGCCTCAAGCGCGTCGGTGATGCTGCGGTAGATGGCGGGGAAAGAGATCTTGCCGTCGAGGAATGCACGTACCGCCACTTCGTTGGCCGCGTTTATGATGCAGGCCGCGTTTCCGCCGCGTTTCAGGGCGTAGGGGGCGAGCGTCAGGCAGGGGAATTTTTCAGCGTCGGGCTTTTCAAATGTCAGCGTGGAGTAGTCGGCAAGGCTCAGCGGGCGTTCCGAGGAGGGGAGACGCGAGGCGTCGCCGAGGGCATAGCGGATCGGCAGACGCATGTCGGGAATTCCGAGCTGTGCTTTGACGGCGCCGTCGATAAACTCGACCATAGAGTGGATAATAGATTGCGGATGCACCACGGCCTCGATTCTCTCAGGCTCGATGTCGAAAAGCCAGCGGGCCTCGATAATCTCGAAAGCCTTGTTGAGCATCGTCGCGGAGTCGATGGTGATTTTGGCCCCCATCTGCCAGCGCGGATGGTGAAGAGCCTCGCGGGCTGTCATCCGGGCTATCTGTTCGCGGTCCATTGTGCGGAACGGGCCGCCCGATGCGGTGATGATCAGTTTGTTGACAGACCCTTTCTCTTCGCCGACAAGACACTGATAGATGGCAGAATGTTCGGAGTCGACGGGTATCACTTTTGATTTTGACTCAGCCAGCAGGCGGCTGACAAGTTCGCCGGCCACGACAAGAGTCTCTTTGTTGGCCAGGGCTATCTCCTTGCCTGAACGGATGGCGCGCACGGTCGGAAGCAGTCCGCTGTAACCGACGGTGGCCGTCACTACGGTGTCGAAATCGTCGCGCTCCATTGCGTCGGCTATGGCTGCGGAGCCTGCGGCAGTCTCGATCCCTAAAGGGGAGAGTGCTTCATGGAGACGCGCGTATTTCGACTCGTCGGCGATGATGGCAAGCGCCGGACGGTGTCTGCGGGCCTGTTCGATCAGTTCGTCGACTTTCGAACCGGCTGTGAGCACCGTGGCTTTAAAACGCTCAGGGAAATGGGAAATCACATCGAGCGTCTGCGTTCCGATCGACCCCGTGGAGCCGAGGATTGCTATATTATGTGGCATAAGTATATTCGGTTGTTATGGATGCACTGCGCATAAGATTTGCAAAAATACGGAAAAATCCTCATTTTGGCATGATTTTTGCGGTAATAATAGTAAATTTGCACATATAAGAATAGTTATGAACCACCATATAGATATTTCCGGAGACATCGACCGCCTCCTTGCCTCCGGGCGCGTCAACGACGCCCTCGATCTGATCGACAATGCAGCTTCCACGCTCGGAATCATCGCCGAAATCAATTCTGCGACCACTCGCCTGCGTGAAAGCTACCGCCTGATGACCCACTATGCCCTCCAGGGGTTGCCTGATCCCTCGCGCCCGCAGCTTTTTGCCGAGCTGTGCGGATCGGTGCGCTCGCTTGCCGACGATCTTCACCGCCGTTCGCGCATCGCCGACGCTCCGACTCTCTATTTCAACACCCTGCGCTACCAGCTCAACCGCCGCGATCTGACGGTGGCCGCTCTTGTCGGAGAATATCATCGTGTCAACCGTCGTCTCCAGATGGCGATGCTCACCGAGGATGTCGAGAAAGCGGGACGTGAACTGACTGCCCGTTCCGAGTCGCTTGAAAAGGAAATATTCAATTTCATATGGACCACATCGCCGCTTTCGGTTGACGATGTGGCTACAATCGGCAACGTGATTGCCGATCCCTCGCTCCCGCGTCATTTCAAACTTCTCTGCATTGCGGCTGTGATGATGGGTGAGCTTGAATATCACGACGAGCGCCGTCTGCGTCTGCTGATGGACGCTTATACGTCCGACGACACCGAGATCTCCGTCCGTGCCCTCTGTTCGTTGCTGATCGTGATGTCGGTGCGCCGCGACCGTCCCTTCTCGCCCTCGCTCTCGCGCCGTTTTGACTCTCTGCGCGAGGAGCCGCGCTGGCATTCCGATGTGCGCATGGCTTTCATGCAATTTATCCGTGCCCGCGACACCGAGCGCATAGGCCGCAAGCTGACCGACGAGGTGATTCCCGAAATGATGAAACTGCGTCCGGAAATCGAGAAACTCGGCAAAATGCCTCTCGATCCCGAAGCCATGGACGAAAATCCCGAATGGGCTGAACTTCTCGACAAGTCAGGAATTTCCGACAAACTCAAGGAACTTCAGGAGATTCAGGAAGACGGCGGGGACGTCATGATGGTTACGTTCAGCAATCTGAAGACTTTTCCCTTCTTCAACGATATTTCCAACTGGTTCCTGCCATTTCATTCCTCACACTCGGCAGTGGGATCGAGCAGCGACTCGACCGTGAGAATCCTCGGCGAGATCATGGATTCGGCGCCTATGTTCTGCGATGGCGACAAGTATTCGATCATATTCTCTCTTGCGCAGGTGCCTGCCGCCCAAAGAGAACTCATGGCCTCGCAGCTTAAGGCCAATTCTGCTCAGATGGCAGCCATGAGTTTCGGCGATCTGTCACATTCGCAGCAGGACCGCGAACGCATAGCCCGGCGTTATGTCCAGGATATATACCGCTTCTTCCGTCTGTTCCGCCGAAAGGGAGAGTTTCATGATCCCTTTGCTGTTGCGTCATCGCTCAATCTCGTGACACTGCCGCAGCTGTCGGAGATTTTTGACGATGCCGACACTCTGCGCCTTGTCGGAGAATTCTATTTCAAGCACCGCTACTATGCCGATGCTTTCGATCTTTTCGACCGGCTTTCGTTCAAGACTCCGCCCTCCGCCGAACTTTTCCAGAAGATGGGCTACTGTATGCAGATGTCCGGAAATCTTGCCGAGGCCATACGCTTCTACGAGCAGAGCGAACTGCTCAACTCTCAGAGCGAGTGGACCGTCAAACGCCTCGCTTTCTGCCATCGTCAGAACGGCGACTGGGAAAAGGCGCTGTCATATTATCTCCGGGTGGAACCGTCACACTCCGACGATTCGTCATTGGCTCTCAATATCGGACGCTGTCACATGCTCTGCGGTCGCTACGAGGAGGCTTTGAAATATTTCTATAAGGTAGAATTTCTTGCCGGAGAGTCTGATCGCTCGTCACGTCCGATTGTCCGCTGTTCACTTTTGTCGGGCGATTTCGAGCGTGCGCGCCGGTACTCTGATCTGATTCTCGGCCGCGATCCTTCAGCCTCCGACTTCCTTGCCGCAGGCCATCTTGAAGTGTTGAGCGGCAATCTGCCTATGGCTGTCGAGCGCTATGCCTCTTCGATCGCCGCGCGTAATTTCGACCGTGATGATTTTATGCGCGATTTCGAGTCTGACCGTCATCTCTTCGAGACTTTTCCGGCTCCTGACCGTCTGACTCTCGGTCTTTTGCTTGACGATGCTTTCCGTCGAGCCTCAGAACTCGGCCACAGCATCGGCTGATATTCAGTAATACTATATAGTTTGTTTAAAATAAGCGTTCTCCTTTAATAATATATGTCACAGACTCAGAATCCTTTCTTCTCGGAATTCACATCGACTCCTCACGGCACTGCGCCTTTCGACCGCATATCATTCGCCGACTACGAACCCGCCATCGAACGCGGTATGCGCCTCGGACTTGAAGCTGTCGATGCCATCGTTGCCAATCCGGAATCTCCGACGTTCGAAAACACCATTGTGGCCCTTGAACATGCCGACCGCGACCTGAATCGTGTGCTGATGGTCTTCGATCCGCTTCTATCGGCTATGAGCGACGATGCCATGATGGAACTTTCGATGAAGATCACTCCGCGTCTTTCAGATTATTCTACCTCCATTTCGCTCAACCGCGGTCTTTGGGAACGTGTAAAGGCCGTTTATGACAATCGTGAGTCACTTGGCCTCGATACTGAAGATTCCATGCTTCTGCGTCGCACCTATGAGTCGTTTGTGCGCAGCGGCGCACTTCTTGAAGGCGACGACCGCGAGACATATTCATGGCTGTCGAGCCGCCTGAGCGAACTGACCACACTGTTCGGTCAGAATGTCCTGAAAGAACTCAATACATATGAGGTCTGGCTTTCGGCAGATGACCTTGCCGGGCTGCCCGAAAGTTCGGTCGAGGCCGCCGCGCTCGCCGCAAAAGAGAAAGGCCGCGAGGGGGAATATCTCTTCACACTCGCCCAGCCGGTGTATCTCGCGTTCATGAAATACAGTGATCGCCGCGATCTGCGCGAGAAGATGTACCGTCTCTACACCGGGCGCAATGTCAGCGGCGAGTTCAACAATATTCCCGTCATGAAGGAGATAGCCGAAACACGTATGCACATTGCCCGTCTCCTGGGCCACGAGACTTTCGCCCATTACCGCCTCGAAAAGTCAATGGCGGGAACCCCTGAAAAAGTCTACTCGCTTCTCCATTCCTTGCGCGACGCCTACCGTCCGGCTCTCGATGTTGAACTTAAGGAACTTGCTGCCTATGCTTCGCAGACCGAAGGCCGCGAGATCGAACTGCGCCCCTGGGATTACAGTTACTATGCCAATAAACTGAAAAATGCCCGTTATGCTTATGACGAGGAGCAGTTGCGCCCCTACTTTGAGCTGAATAGTGTGATCGACGGTGTCTTCGGGCTTGCCACCCGCCTCTACGGCATCACTTTCCGCGAAAATCAGGAAATTCCTGTCTACCATCCCGATGTGAAAGCATTTGAGGTCATTGACCGTGACGGCTCTTTCCTCGGAGTCATCTACACGGACTTCTTCCCGCGCGAAAGCAAGCGTCCGGGAGCCTGGATGACCGAATTCCGCAGTGAAGAGATCACTCCTGAAGGTGAAAATATCCGTCCGCACGTCACCATCGTCATGAATTTCACCAAGCCGACGGCCACCAAGCCCTCGCTACTCACCCCTTACGAGGTCGGCACATTCCTCCATGAATTTGGTCATGCACTCCACGGGCTTTTTGCAGCCACCAAGTATGCTTCCCTGTCAGGCACCAACGTCCTGCGCGATTTCGTTGAGCTTCCCTCGCAGTTCAACGAAAACTATCTTACCGAAAAAGAATTTCTCGACGGATTTGCGCGTCATTATCAGACAGGCGAGCCTATTCCTGCCGAACAGGTCGACCGCATCATCGCCTCCTCGCGCTTCGGAGCGGCCTATGCCTGCATGCGTCAGCTTAATTTCGGACTTATAGACATGGCTTGGCACAGCATCACTTCTCCTGTCGAGAATCCTGAGGCATTTGAATGCGAGGCCGGGGAATCGGTGGCTATCTTCGACCCGATTCCCGGTTCTGTCGTAGGCACTACTTTCTCCCACATTTTCGCAGGAGGCTATGCCGCGGGCTATTACAGCTACAAGTGGGCCGAGGTTCTCGACGCTGACGCCTTTGCCAAATTCCGTGAAAACGGTATTTTCGACCGTGCGACCGCCGACTCATTCCGTACCAATATCCTCATGCGCGGCGGCACCGAAGACCCGGCCGAACTCTATCGCCGCTTCCGTGGCCGCGATGCCTCGATCGACGCCCTCCTTGTCCGCGACGGCATCAGCAAGCCGAATTGACGACATCGTTTTTAACCTCCCTTTGAATTTATACAGATGGCAAAAAAATATCTCAACAGATTGTTTGGCCGGTTTTTCGGCAGTGATGATAACGGAGACACCGCAGCAGTGGCCGACCGGCCTTTCGCTGCACGCGTGAGTGAGTTCTGGAATTGGTTTGGCGAACATTCGTCAGAACTGAAACAGCTCCTTCAACAAAAGGAAAGCGGATTCGAAAAAATCCGTACTCTCATGGACGAAGGTCTTGCAATTATAGGTGATGATGTCTATTATAACATGGGCGGTGAGAATGAACTGACTTTTTGTGTTGAAAGCCGGTCGGAGTGTCATTATATTTATCCCTATCTCGTGTCGTCCATGCCTGAGTCGTTAAAAGCCGGATGGACGGTGCATGCCTGCAAGCAACCTGCTGCTTCAATTGATTTTGTGTTCGGAATGTATGGCCGGAAGATCGACATTTCGCAGATCATGATTTCGGTTGATTATAATAAGGAGACTAATAGCTTCACTTTGCGCTACTATCATCCTGAATTGTCGCAACTGTCAGAATCGGAGAGTCTCAATGCTTTCTATATAATTCTGGAACTGGTTGTCGGAGAAGGGCCTGTCTACAACTACATTTCAAATGTAACTCAGGCTAAAGATGCCGAAGGAATGTTCCCGATCGGTGAACTTCGGGCTGCTTTGAAATATTTTGTGGAAGAGAATGGCGGTAAATATTCCGTGGAGCCGGAATTGCTGCTGTCATCCTATTCATGTGAGCCTGAGGATGACGAGAGCCGTCCGCGCTTGGACATTATATGCGGCACCACCCGCTTCATCTCCTTGCTGCGTGACTATTATGAGAATTCGCGCGAGACCTATGACCGCCTCTCATCCAAAGGTGTCGAGGCTGTGATGTTGATTCTTACGCAGCCTGCTGACATGCCTGACAAAGACTTCCTCGATTTCCGATACAAGGTTGAAGACCGTCTTCAGGATCTGTTTGACAAGTCGGTTATAAAAGGTCTTCTCCTCGGAGGTGCGTATGCAGCAACCGGTAAGGCTTATATAGATTTGCTTCTGTATGACTGTCTGCAGTTCATTGATTTCCTTGGAGAACCCGGAGAACTTGACAGGCTTCTTGCTTTGGACAATGGAAAAGTCTGCCCCACCCATGTCGAATTAAAGACATTTATTCCGGACAGCATCCCGCAAATTTTGCGGTAATCAATCACATCCCTACCATTTTGGCGAAGGATGCAGGGACGGGGGTGGAGAAGTTCATGTCCTTGCGGGTGATCGGGTGGATGAACCGCAAGGTCTGGGCATGGAGTGCCATGCGGTGGATCGGCGAACTCTTGGCTCCGTAGCGCCGGTCGCCGGCAATCGGATGGCCGAGATCTTTCATGTGGACTCGGATCTGATTCTTGCGCCCGGTATCGAGCGATACCTCCATGAGCGAATACCCGTTGCGCGAGCGCAGAGTGCGGTAACGGGTCACTGCTAACTGTCCTTCTTCAGGTTTGTCAGTCGAATAGACCTCGAAGCGGGAGTTTTCGGCAAGGTAACTGCGCACTTCTCCCTCCTCAGGTTCCGGTTTACCCTCGACCACAGCAAGATATTTGCGCGAGATCACCATATTGTTCCAGTTGTGCTGGAGTTTGTCTTTAGCCTCCTGAGTCTTTGCGAACACCATCAGCCCTGACGTGTCGCGGTCGAGACGGTGGACAATGAAGAGCATGTTGCGCGGATTCTGCCACTTGAGATATTCGCGCAGAATGCTGTAAGCTGTTCCCTCCTTGATCTTGTCGGTACCCATCGAGAGAAGACCGTAACCTTTGTTGACAACAATTATGTCATCGTCCTCATAGACAAGTTTCAGACGCCGGTTGTAGAACACACGGAATTCTCGTGTCAGATTGGCCTTCACCTCGTCGCCATCTTTCAGGGGCATGTCGAACTGCGTCGTGGGGATGCCGTTGACTGCGATCTGATTGTGGCCTAAAAGATTTTTCACTGCCGTACGTTTGCGTTGAGGCATTACCCGGATGAGGAACTCAAGCAGTGTGGCATCCTCAGTCACGTGATATGTCTCGATTACGTCCGGTTTGAAGCGGTTGCGTTCTGCGCCGGGTTTAGTGGAATAAGTTCTTTGGGCCATTTCTTTATGGGTAGATGGATGATAGGGTGGTCTGTGCTATTTCTTGCGGTGGGAAACGGTGCGTTTGGGCGTTTTCTCCTGATCGGCCATGATCGCCTTGACTTCCTCGAATGTGAGAGCTGCGGGATCGCTGACGCTTTTGGGAATCTTGTAGTTGTTCTTGTTGTGGGCGATGTAGACTCCGTAGCGGCCGTTGAGAATCTGGATTTCCGGATCTTCAGCAAAGGTTTTCACGACCTTGTTGCTGTCGGCCTCGCGTTTTGCCCTGATAAGAGCCTCAGCTTCTTCAAGTGTGATCGATGTGGGGGAGAGGTCTTTGGGGATGCTGACAAATTTTCCGTCATGACGGATATAGGGGCCGAAACGGCCGATGGCGGCAACTACTGTCTTACCTTCGAGTTCGCCGACAGTGCGGGGCAGGTCAAAGAGTTTGAGCGCTTCTTCAAGAGTGATGTCGAAAACACTCTGGTCCTTGCGCAGCGAGGCGAAACGGGGCTTCTCCTTTGAATCGGCCGAGCCTATCTGCACCACGGGGCCGAAACGGCCGATTTTCACCGATACGGGCTCGCCCGTCGCGGGGTCGGTGCCTAACAGCCGTTCGCCCACCTTGTGCTCGGTGCGCATTTCGTTGGCTTTCTCCACTTCCGGATGGAAAAGTCCGTAGAAGCGGGCGATCTCCTTGTTCCAGTCGCTCTCGCCTTCGGCGATGCGGTCGAATTTCTGCTCCATGTCGGCCGTGAAGTCATAGTCGAGGATGTCGGGGAAATTCGCCGTGAGAAATTCGTTGACGATGATTCCGGTGTCGGTCGGGATTAGCTTGCCTTTCTCGGCTCCGACGTTCTCGCTCTTGGTCGACGACGTGAGTTTGCCGTCGGCTTTGAGGGTCAGCACCTTGAACTGACGCTTTTCTCCGGTCTTCTCCCCCTTTACTATGTATTCGCGGTGCTGGATGGTCGAGATTGTGGGCGCATAGGTCGACGGACGACCGATACCCAATTCTTCCATCTTCTTGACAAGCGACGATTCCGTGTAGCGCGGAGGCGCCAGAGTGAAACGTTCGGTCGCGGTGACGTTTTCTGCTGTCAGCTGCTCGCCGACATTTACGTGGGGCAGCATGTCGTCTCCTTCGGGAGTTGTAGCCTCGTCATCGTCATTGCCTTCGAGATAGACTTTCAGGAAGCCGTCAAATTTGATCACCTCGCCGCTCGATGTGAAGTGTTCCTGGCGTCCTGAAGGAGTGATGTCGATCGTGGTTTTCTCCAGTTCCGCATCGGCCATCTGCGAGGCCATCGTGCGCAGGCGTATCAGACGGTAAAGCCGCTTTTCCTGTGCGGTGCCCTCGACAGTCTCTTTGTCGATATAGGTCGGGCGGATTGCCTCGTGGGCCTCCTGTGCGCCTTTCGAGCTTGTGTGGTAGCGGCGCACTTTGAGATATTCTTCTCCGAGTTCTTCGGTGATGAGTTTCGATATGGTTGCGATCGCGAGTTTGGAGAGATTGAGCGAGTCGGTACGCATGTAGGTGATGTGACCTGCTTCGTAGAGCTTCTGGGCCACCATCATGGTCTGCGATACCGTGAATCCCAGTTTGCGGCCTGCCTCCTGCTGGAGGGTGGAGGTGGTGAATGGCGGTGCCGGTGATTTTTTCAGCGGTTTCACGTTGATGTCCGACACCGTGAACACTGCCTTTTTGCAGGCTTCAAGGAATTCGCGGGCGCTCTCCTCGTCGGGCAGGCGTTTTGAAAGTTCGGCACGCAACTGAGCTCCGCCGGGAATGGTGAAAAGCGCCGTCACGCGGTAGTAGGGTTCCGATGTAAAAGCGTTGATCTCGTTCTCACGGTCGACGATCAGACGCACAGCCACCGACTGTACGCGGCCTGCCGAAAGTGCGGGCTTGATCTTCTTCCAGAGCACCGGTGAGAGTTCGAAACCCACCAGACGGTCAAGCACTCGGCGCGCCTGCTGCGCATCGACCAGGTGCAGGTCGATGTCGCGGGGATTTTCGATGGCCTCAAGGATGGCGTTCTTGGTGATTTCGTGAAACACGATTCGCTTCGTGTTCTCCGGCTTCAGACCGAGCACTTCATAGAGGTGCCAGGCGATGGCCTCTCCCTCGCGGTCCTCATCGGATGCGAGCCAGACGGTCTCAGCCTCTTTGGCGGCTTTTTTCAGTTCGGTGACAAGATTCTTCTTGTCGGCCGGAATTTCATAGACGGGCTGAAAGTCGGAATCGACCTTGATGCTGATGTCTTTCTTACGCAGGTCACGGATATGACCGTAGCTCGACATGACTTTATAGTCCTTGCCGAGGAATTTCTCAATGGTCTTGGCTTTGGCCGGAGACTCTACTATGACGAGGTTTTTCAACATATTATATATAACACTATGGGTAGTGCGACGTCAACGGTCGCTCCGCCCACCATTTCGCAGGACCGGCATCCCGGCCCGATTCAGTGCGCAAAGGTAGGAAAAACTCTTAAAATTAGGTTAATCCTTTAACAATTTATCACATTTATGCTTACTATCTATGCTGTCATATCATTTGCCGGACTCTTCCTTTGGCCTAAGCAATCTGATCAGTTCGGCCACTCCTTGGGTTGCCGGACGTGGGATGACGGTGACATTTTCCGGGACAGCAGCCGGACGGGGGTCGATGTAGTAGACCGGCACACCGGGTCTGACATAGTGCAGCAGGCTGGCGGCCGGATAGACGGCGAGTGAGGTTCCGATCACTGCGAAGATGTCGGCTTCCTGAGTCCATTCTATCGCGCGCTCGATATTTGGCACGGCCTCCTGAAAAAATACGATGTGCGGACGCACCGGATCGCCGTATTTGTCGCGGGTGTCGGGCGATGTTTCGAGGTGTTCCTCGTCAAGGGTATAGATGCGAGTCTCGTCGCGCATCGACCTCACCTTCATCAGTTCGCCATGCAGGTGCAGTATTTTTGAACTTCCGGCACGTTCGTGGAGGTTGTCGACATTCTGGGTGATGACATAGACGTCATACCATTTCTCCAGTTCGACCAATCCGGTGTGTGCTGCATTGGGTTGACAGTTGATCAGACCCTTGCGACGTTCGTTGTAAAACTGGTGTACGAGGGCCGGATTGCGTGCGAAGCCTTCCGCGCTGCACACGTCCATTACGGGATAGTTTTCCCACAAACCTCCCGCGTCGCGGAAAGTAGAGACTCCGGATTCGGCCGAAATGCCGGCTCCGGACGATATTACGAGTTTCGGTTTCACTGTCAGGCTTTTTATATAGGTTATGTTTATCCGATATTTATATAGAGTGTTAACGCTTGGATTTGAAAAAAGTGCGCATCAGCTCTCCGCATTCTTCTCTGAGCACTCCGGCCGTGACCGTTGCCCGCGGATGGAAAGGCGATTTTGAGGTGAATGTCCGGTAACCGCGCTTCTCGTCGGCAGCTCCGTAGACAATGCGGCTGATCTGTGCCCAGCCTATCGCTCCGGCACACATCAGACACGGCTCTACTGTCACATAGAGCGTACAGTCCTGAAGATATTTTCCTCCGAGGGTCGAGGCCGCAGCTGTGATTGCCTGCATCTCGGCGTGGGCCGACACATCGGCAAGCGCTTCTGTCAGATTGTGTCCGCGCCCGATCACCATGCCGCGCGGCGAAACGATCACCGCACCTATCGGCACCTCGTCACGTTCCATAGCCTCCCGCGCCTCCGCCAAAGCCATCCTCATGAACTTCTCATCCTTTTCCTCCTGTGTCATATATTTGAACATTTAGTGAATGCAAATATAATATATATTTTTGAAAAAAGGGAAGGATGGTCGCCGCGCGGGGCGGGACCATCCTTCGGAAAACAGTGGTATGAAGTGTGCTGATTTTTCAGTCTGCCGCACCCGGAACCGGAGGTACAGCGGTCGAGGCATAGGCTTCGGGGAGCATTACAAGAAATTCGCCGCGTGAGTTACACGGAATGAAACTGCCGACATAGGGCGGGAAAGCGGTCAGAAGTGTACCTGCGCCTCTGCGGAGCGGGAAAGTGATCATGCCGTTTTCGAGCTTGCCTGCGTAACCGGCGTTGATTATGGCATCAAGCAAATTGCCGTTGTTGAGGTAGTTGGCGGCATAGCTGAACACATAGAGGTTAGTGCCGGCCACTACCTGACCGAGGTTCTGCTGCTCGATATAGCAACCGTTGGGATTCTCGCAGTTGATCTCGATGTCGCCGCCTTTGCCGTAGGGCTTGACGAGACGGTAGATACCGGAATAATATTTGTGCTCCATGATCTCACATTCGTACTGGTAGTCCGACCAGTCGTCCATGTCCTCCAGATTGTCTTCCATGAGTTCGCAGAGGAAGGCGTCGCGGTAAAGACCGGTGCCGAGCGACTGCCAGCGCAGGTGTTCGGCCACGCCGACGGTCAGATCAAGCTGCGAATTGCCGTAGGGGCAGATTTCGTCGGGAGAGACGGCGATGGAGATATAGTAGTCCTTCATGAGAAGGTCAGCCATGTTGAAGGTCACGGTGACATTGGCCACAGTCTCGCCGGCGGCAAAGTCGACGGTCGAAGGAATGGTGAACACCGGATCGGCGTCATGCAGAAGAGTTGCGGTTGCGGCCTCTCCGCCAACCGGACGGGCAACTTGGAAGGTGATGCTGTTGTCGCCCGGTTCGAGGTCGAGATATTCATCTTCCTGGTCGGGGATATAGAATCCGTTGTCGGTACGGGGGCCTGCGGAATAATTGTCATCATCGTTGCAGGCGGTCACAACTCCGGCAAGCAACGCGAGACCAAGAAGGCCGGCAAATTTATATTTCATAGCGGTAAACTGAATAGTAAATTTGAAAATTGGTTGTTTTTAGAAGTTGTATTTCGGGGAGTCGGTCGTGGGTCGTTCCGGGGTCGGATTCTGAACGATAGCGATATTGTAGGAGGTTTCGGTACCGACAAAGCAGAATGTCATCCACTGGGGAGGAGTGGTGGTGTTCCACTGTGTATCAGCAGGGTGATTGGTGCCTTCATAGCTGCGGATGATACCTTTCTGCAGTCGCTTGATGTCCCAGTAGGACACGTCTTCGCCCCAGAACTCAACTCGGCGCTGCCACCATACCTCGTTCTGGAATGCTGTGGCGTAGTCGCTCTGATAAGTTTCGTTGTGCTGGCCGTAGGTGTAGGATGGATCGCGGAGCTGGGCGAATGATGTCAGCAGATTGATGCCGCGGCCTTCGTCCTGCATACCGGCAGCTTCGGCCTCGATAAGCATCATTTCCTCGACACGCATGTAGGGTACAGCCACGCAGAAACCGATCGACACATCGTTGTGGCCTGCGTCACCGCCGGCAGGGCGGAATTTAACCGACAGACCGCCGCAACCGTAGTTGTAGCCTGCGTTCTGGTTGATTCCGACGAGGGTTTCGGGATAGTCCGAATAGTGCTCGCGGCAATATTCGATGGCTTCGGTGTCGGACATGTCAGGAACGTCGAAGCTGACGAAGCAGTCCTTGCGGATATCGGTCGCCGGGATGGTGTTGTAGAGGTGACGGTCGATGTGGAAGGGTACTCCGTAATTGGCGGCATAGCCCATCGCACCCTGTTCAGTGATTTCCATGACCATCCATGAACCCCACGAGCTGTCGCCGTCGTTCTGAGTGATGCAGGGATCGTTGCTCTTGAAGGTGGTGCCGAACATCCAGGCTCCGTTGGGCGAGTTGAAGCCGGTCTCACGGTCGGTGTACTGAGCGCCGGTCATCGGGGTGTAGCCGTTCTGGGCGAGTTTTGCATATTTCTCTGCATCTGCCCACTTTTCCATAGTCAGGTAGGCACGGGCCTTGAGGCCGTAGACAACAGAGAGGTCGGGTGTATAGACATCGGCACGCTTGTAGTCAGCCAGTTCGTCCTCGGCTTTGGTCAGATCTTCGAGGATGAACTCGAACATCTTCTCGTTGGTGGCCTGAGGGTTGTTGGTGGCCATGGCGATGGTGGTCTTCTCGGTCACGATAGGCACTGTCAGGGCCTGTGGATCTTTACCGTAGGTTGTCGGGCAGTACATGCGGGCAAGGTCCATGTAGAACATGGCGCGCATCGCATGGGCTATGCCGAGATTGATCTTGTCCTGTCCGGTGGCATGCTCCGCAGGGATTGTGGAGATCACATTGTTACAGTTCTTGATGAAACCGTAGTAATAGGTCCAGGGAGCCTGGCAGATGGCGTAGGCCGGTCCGAGACCGGTGCCGCAGTATGCCCATGTCGAATACCAGTTAGTGTTATCGTCGAGGTTTACCATATCCTGGCCCATCACATTGCGCCAGATGAATGTTGTGGTATAACCGAAGTCCCAGGCATAGTCCGAGGGAGTGCTGCCGTAGAGAGGGCTACCGGTCATCTGTGATGTTATTGCTGCTGTCAGTTTGTCGGTCGAACCGGGTGCGTTGGCGACCTGATCCTTTGAGACGGTGCTGCTCTGCGGATCTATCTCCTCGATACAGCTTGTAGCGAAGAGGACGGGAGCCACCGCGAAAGAGATATATAATAATTTTTTCATTTCTGTTGTAGCGATCATATTAGACTAAAATTGAACCTGAATACCGCCGGAGATAGTGCGGACGGCATTGTAGTCGGCCACGGAAGCTCCGGATGAGAATGAGTAGCGCGGATCGAAGCCCTTGCGTTTCGACCAGAAGCAGAGGTTCTCGCCCTGGCAGTAGATGCGGATATTGCTGATCTCGTCCCAGAATTTGGGCAGAGTGTAGCCTACGGTGAACGAAGAGAAGTTCAGGTAGCTTGCATCTGTGA
This sequence comes from uncultured Bacteroidales bacterium, assembly GCA_900544535.1. Classification (GTDB taxonomy): domain Bacteria; phylum Bacteroidota; class Bacteroidia; order Bacteroidales; family Muribaculaceae; genus Duncaniella. The sequence continues at coordinate 21,788 of UQVH01000030.1, forward strand.
GGAAGCGGTCCGACTTGGCGGTGATATACTGGTCGTTATACTGCCAGTGGGGGATGTTGGTGTGTTTTTCGGGAGTCCAGGAGTTTTTCCAGTCTTTGTGGAAGTTTGCTCCATTGCCGCCCTGAGAGGGGTCCATGTAGTTCATGTAGCGTGTATCGAAGAGCTTGCCGCCGATCTGGTAGTCGAAGCTTGCCGATGCGTCGAATGAGCCGATCTTGATGGTGGTGCCGAAACCGCCGTACACATCAGGCAGGTTGGTGCCCTGGCAATAGCGGGTCGCGAGGTTGGGGTTGGTGGTCTTGAGGTCGCGGAGCTTGCCGGGACGGTCGGTGAGCGATGCCATCTGTCCAGCCGAGTTCTCGGAGGTCAGGTTGGAATCCTGCCAGTAGAGCTGCTGACCGGTTTCGGGGTCGATGCCGGCGCATTCAGGGAGGAGCAGGTTATAGAGCGATCCGCCTTCCTCCATCCACATGCTGACTGTATGGCTGTCGTCCGATTCCATGAAGCCGCCGAGATTCTGGGTCTTCGATTTGGGGAGTTTGAGGATCTTGGTTCTGTTGTGGGAAAGGTTGAAGTTGATTGTCCAGTCGATGAGCTTGTTGCGGATGATGGCGCCGGTGAGCTGGAGTTCGACACCGGTGTTGCGGATGTCGCCGAGGTTGCCGTAGTAGCCGCGTGAGCCGAGCGATTCTGGCACTGAGAGCCAGAAGAGCAGGTCAGAGGTCTTCTTGTTGTAGAAATCGAATGAACCTGTCAGACGGTTGTCGAGTACTCCGAATTCGAGACCGATGTTGAAGTTGGTGGTTGTTTCCCAGGTGATGTCGGGGTTACCGATGCGATAGAACGAGGGAGCCATTTCGGTGTTTGACGACGATGTCAGCTGATAGAGGTCGGTGTAGGCCCAGTTGCCGATGTTGTCGTTACCCTGCTGGCCGATAGAGGCTTTGATCTTGAGGTTGTTGAGCCAGTTGACATCCTGGAAGAAATCCTTGTTGACGATCCAGGCGCCACCGATCGACCAGAAGTTACCCCAGCGGTGGTCTTTGGCGAAGCGTGACGATGCGTCGCGGCGGTAAGAGACAGATCCGAAGTATTTCGAGTCGTAGTCATATTGCGCGCTTGCAAAGTAACCTTCGACGTTGTAGGCTGTCTGATAGCCGTTGGAGTCGTACTTATAGGCGAATGCGTTGATTTCGGGAATTTCAGGCGAGAAACCTCCGGAGGCGAGAGCACGGAGATATTTCAGCATGGTCTTGTAATATTCGTGACCTGCGAGCACGTTCAGGTTGTGTTTGCCGAATGCCTTGGTAAAGGTAAGGGTCTGAATGTTGTTGGTACGGATGTTCTGCTGGTTGAGCTTGTCGATACGTCCGTTGACCGCAGCTGCCGGACCGAAGTAGGGATTATCATAAATGCTGCGGTAGGTGTCGCCCCAGATCACGTTGCTGGTGATGTTGGCTTTCAGCCAGGAGGTGAGGGTGAAGTCTGCGGTGAAAGTACCGTTCAGCTGGTTGCCTTCTTCAGAGTGAGTGTTGTAGCGGTTGCTGCCAAGCGGGTTTCCGGTCTGACCGAAAGGACGGTTGAGGCCGCCGTAACCAGTCTCGCGGTTTGCCACACCGTAGTCATACAGCTGGCCCTGGGCGTTCGATTTGATGACCGGACGGCCGTTGGCGTCGACTGTGCGGACATAGATCGGGTAGATCGGGGCGATGTTGTTGGTGTAGTACATGAGGTTGGTCGAGCCGGAGGTCTGGTCGAGGTTCGGGTTCGACTTGGTGTCGCCGTGGGTATAGCCTACGTTCACACCGAGCTTGAGCCAGTCTTTGGCCTGATAGTCACCCTTGAAGCGGGCTGCGAGACGGCGGTAGCTTGAGTATTCGATGATACCGTCCTCGTCAAGATAACCGAGGCTTGCATAGTAGTTTGCCTTGCCGGTGGCTCCGCTGATGCTGACGTTGTATTCCTGACGCAGAGCAGTGCGGTAGGCTGCGTCGGTCCAGTCATCGTTGGTCAGATAGTAGGTCTCGCCGTTGGCGGCAGTGTAGGTGTGGCCCTTCTTTGCATAGGGGTTGAGCTTACCGTTCTGGCCGATAAGATACTGACCCTGGGGCACATCGTAGATATTGTAGCCGACCTCCTGAAGCATAGCGGAGTTGGCGTTGATGAACGAGTTATGGTGGGAATTTCCCTGACCGTAGCGGTAATAGTTGTAGAAAGCGTCATAAACGGCCTCATAGTACTCACCAGAATCGGTGATGAGGTCATAGTCCTGATCGGCGCGGGTGTTGGCGCCCCATTTCATGTCGACAGTGATCTGAGCGTTTTCGCTCTTGCCTTTCTTGGTAGTGATGATGATCACACCGGCAGCACCGCGCGCACCGTAGAGGGCGGCCGAAGCGGCATCTTTCAGGACGGAAATCGATTCTATGTCATTCTGAGGAATGTTGCTGAGCGAAGCGCTGTAAGGCGATCCGTCCACGATCACAAGAGGATCGGTCGAGGCATACATCGAAGCGATACCGCGGATATTGATCGAACCAGCGGAAGCACCGGGAGCACCTGAACTGCCGCGCATCTGAAGACCGGGAACGCTACCCACGAGAGCGTTGGCAACGTTGGTAGTCAGGTGTTTGTTAAGTTCTTCTGAATTGAGCACTGAGGCCGAACCGGTGAAAGCCGATTTCTTTGCCGTACCGAAAGCGACGGCAATGACCTCGTCAAGTTTATTGTCCCCTTCGAGGACGATGTTCATCTTTCCGGGAGTGATTGTGAACTCCTGAGTCTTCATTCCGACATAAGAGACGGAAACCTTTGTTACTTGTTCCGGCAGAGACAGAGTGAACTCACCGTCGATGTCAGTTGTAGTACCGACAGTGGTGCCTACGCCCATGACGGTGGCACCGACAAGGGGCTCGCCGTTTTCGGCGCTGGTCACGGTGCCGGAGACTGTGCGGTTCTGTGCCGCCAGGGTCCCGACTGCCACGACAAGGGCCGTCAGTAGTAGAAACAGCTTTTTCATACCTAATAGTTAA
>UQVH01000031.1 GCA_900544535.1 uncultured Bacteroidales bacterium
TTAACTATTAGGTATGAAAAAGCTGTTTCTACTACTGACGGCCCTTGTCGTGGCAATCGGGACCCTGGCGGCTCAGAACCGCACCGTCTCCGGCACCGTGACCAGCGCCGCTGACGGTGATCCGCTGATCGGAGCCACAGTCATGGGTGTGGGTACCAAAATCGGTACTGCAACAGACATCAACGGTAAGTTCTCTCTGAGTCTTCCCGAATCGGTTACCAAAATTCAGGTTTCCTATATCAGCATGAAGACTGTCGAAGTGACCATCACTCCCGGCGAGATGCTGATTGCTATGGAGAATGCCAACACTCTTGACGAGGTTGTCGTTACCGGTTACGGTGTGCAGCGCAAGGCCGCCTTTACAGGTGCTGCTTCTGTGCTTGACGGCGAAGCGATCGACAAGAAATCCGATGTGAATTTCGTGAAAGCCCTCGAAGGTTCGGTCACCGGTTTCCAGTACAACAATTCTACTTCTTCTCCCGGTACATGGGGTTCGGTCTATATCCGCGGCCGCGGTTCGCTTTCTTCAAGCTCACAGCCTCTCTATGTGGTTGACGGTGTGCCGGTAAACTCCGATGCCGACGGTCTCGACAGTGACTCGAATAACTTCTTTGACCCTATGGCAGCCTACAATCCTAATGACATCGAGAGCGTTACTGTGCTGAAAGATGCCGCCGCAACCGCCATCTACGGTTCGCGTGCAGCCAACGGTGTTATCATCATTACCACCAAGAAAGGCGGTGAGGGCAAGTTCAACCTTAATATCGACATCAAGCAGGGTCTGACAAAAATGGCCAACAACAACATGAAATATGCCAGCGCTGCAGAGACTCTTGACTGGTTTACCAAAGGCTATATGGCTGCCAGAGGAGGAAGCTATGACGATTGGCACAGCCAGCTGTCTGACTATCTCGGCTGGGATGGTAAGCAGAATACCGACTGGATCGACGCTGTGACACGCACCGGTTATTTCCAGGAGTACAACATCAGCTTCAACGGCACGAGCGGCAACACCAACTACTATGCTTCCGTAGGCTATGTTGATGCCGAAGGTATTGTCATCAACTCAAACAATACGCGTTATTCAGGCCGTGTGAATCTCGACACCAAATATAAATATTTCTCTGCCGGTGTAAACGCATCACTTTCATGGAGCAAGAACAATAACTTCAGTCAGGCCACCAGCGGCTCGATGGGCAGCCCTCTGACAAGTGCCGTTTCTCTTTGGCTCCCGACAGATCCGATCTACAATGAAGACGGAAGCTATTACGGGATCAGCAGTTACAACCCTGTGGCTGTCAACGACAAGAAACTCGGAAACCTCAATGAAGTCACCAACCAGACCATCAACGCCAACCCCTGGTTGCGTATAGATCTGCCTTTCGGCATCTGGGCCAAGACCAATCTGGGTGTCAACCTTGTCGACCAGACCGACTATGAATACTGGAGCGCTGTCTACAATCCGCAGGGCATGGACTACAACGGTCTCGGTCAGCAGTACAAGCAGCGTGTAAGTACTATTACCTGGACCAATACCATCGGCTGGACTAAAACTTTCAACGAAAAGCATGACATCAACCTCCTTCTCGGTCAGGAGTGCCAGCGTTATGATTTCCACTCGGATTACTATTCACGCACCGATTTCCCCTTCGCCGATTCCGGAATGCGCGATATGACAACCGCTGCATCAGACAACGGCAGTGCGTATTATCGCAGCGAATCGCGCCTCGCTTCTTACTTCATGGATGCACACTATTCTTACGATGACCGCTACTATCTCTCGGCTTCTTTCCGCCGTGACGGTTCTTCGGTTTTCGGATCTGACAACCGCTGGGGTAATTTCTGGTCGGTAGGTGCCAAATGGCGTCTCACTCAGGAGTCGTTCATGAAGGATCTTACATGGCTGAACAATGCTGCCTTGCGTGTGTCCTACGGTACTGTCGGCAACCAGTCTCTTCCCGACCTTTATGCCGCACGCGGTTTCTATCAGGCCGGTGCCAACTACAATCAGACTCCGGGTATGATTCCCGCGCAGATTTCCAATCCCGACCTTACCTGGGAAACCTCGCGTAAGTTCGACCTCGGTTTCGATCTCTCGATTTTCAACCGCGTGAACTTTACATTTGACTACTACAACGATGATACTTCCGATGCACTCTATAAGGTTCCTCTGTCAATGACCACAGGCATCGACTCGTATTACAGGAACATCGGTAAGATCCGCAACCGCGGTATCGAGTTCGGCGTCAACGGTGTGGCCTATACAAGCCGCGACCTTTCGGTCAGCCTTTTCGCCAACCTTACCTGGAACCAGAATAAGGTTCTCAAACTCGCTGACGGTTCCGTAGAATATACCTATCAGATTATCGAGGAAGGTCGCCCTTATACCCAGTTCTACATGCCTGAATATGCCGGTGTAGACCGCGAGACCGGTAAGGCTCTCTATTACCGTTATGCTAAAGGAACTAAAGATGACAGCGGCAAGGACCTGAGCAATGTACTAACCGACAACTATTCGGAAGCCGAGAAGCGCCATGTCGGCGCCGCAGCACCCAAAGTATTCGGCGCATTCGGCTTCAATGCCCGCGGCTATGGCTTCGACCTCTCCATGCAGTTCAACTATCGTCTCGGCGCCAAGGTGTTTGACTCCGGCCACGACTTCACCGGCTGGAACATGAGCACTTACCGCACGCCGCTCAAAACGATGGTCAAGAACTCCTGGACTCCTGAAAATCCCGATGCGAAATATCCGCAGTACATTTTCGGCGACCCTAACAAGGTGTCTTCGGGCAACTATTCGTCGCGCTGGCTTATGAGCGGCAACTATCTCCGTCTGAGCAACATCACGCTGGGCTACACCATCCCCGCGTCAATCACCAAAAAGGCTCTCATCTCCAAGTGCCGCATCTACACCAGCTTCGACAATGTCCACACCTGGACAGCATCTGACTTCGTGGGCTACAACCCCGAAACCTATGCTAACGGTGTGATAGCATGGCAGTATCCCGCAACCTTCACTTTCACAGGCGGTATTCAGCTGACATTCTGACACTGTCGTCAATCTTTCAATAATCATGATTTTACTAATTAAGGAAAATATGAAAAAACTACATATCAAAGCTCTTGCCATACTGCTTTTGGGCGGAAGCATGGTCAGCTGTGGCGATGACTTTCTGGATTCAAAGCTCTATGAAGGCATCGACATTGACACCGGTCTCAACAGTGTAAACAATATCGGTTATGCTCTCAACGGTACCTACGACCGTCTTTACCGCTACTATTTCGCCGGAAACTATGCCACTTCATTCGGCGACATCGCTTCCGACCTGGCTTACTGGAACCGCTCTTCGAGCCACTTCAACGAAATCAACCAGTTTGCGCCGACTTCGACTGATATATATCTGCGATACATCTGGGAATACGGCTACAAGGTTGTCGACAACAGCGCCCGTATCATCAAGGCCGGTGAGGGAATGAAGGAATCGGTCAGCGAAGATGAGGTTGCCGATCTCGACATGTATCTCGCCGAGGCCTATGCCCTCCGCGCCTATGCAAACCTTGTCCTCGTCAACGTGTTTGCCCATCAGATTATGGTCAACGGTCAGGATTTTTCCTCGCAGCCCGGCATTGTTGTCGTGAATGACCCTGTTCCGGCTGGTTCCCAGGTAAGCCGCAGCACTGTCGGCGACGCTTATACTTCGATTGTAAGCGACCTCAAATCGTCACTTGACTATTTCGAACTTGCAGGACAGACAAAGGAAAACCGTGTCTACATGTCTCCGGCCGCCGTATGGGGCCTTCTCTCGCGTGTCTATCTTTACATGGAGAAATTCGACGATTCGATTGACGCGGCTTCCAAGGCCCTTTCTGTTTCAGGTGTCCAAGGCCTTGCCTATACAGACGCCGCATACAAGGCCCTTTACAACGGCGAAGGCAGCAACACCGAGAGCTTCTTCTATCTCGCCATCACTCCTTCCGACAACTGGAGCGCCAATTCGTGCGGCACTCTTTGGTCAACTTACAGTTTCGGCCCGACACCATATCTCCAGTCGCTCATGGCTGACAATGACGTGCGCCGTTCGGTGTGGGAATGGGTGAAAAATGACAAGGGCGGTGACGAATTTTGCAGTGGTAAGTTTGGCGCTTACGGTCTCGGAGGCAACTCGGCCTTTGGCACCAACTATCTGATCAATGCACCTGAAATGTATCTCAACCAGGCCGAAAGCTATCTGCGTCGCTCGTCGTCGAGCATCACCGATGCACAGAACGCGCTCCTCGTTGTGGCAAAGCGCAATCCCGCTATTACTTCGGTTGCCGATCTGCCTTCCGACAAAGATGGCCTTATGAGCTTCATTCAGGACGAACGTGCCCGCGAACTCTTTCAGGAGGGACATCGTCTGTATGACCTGCGCCGCTGGGATGTAAGCGCTAACCTCGCGCAGGAGGCAATCGCCTATCCGAATATCGGTTGGACAATCACCAACTTCAAGATTTCCAACTGTGTATATCCTATCCCCGACAAAGAAATCAATGCCGGTTTCGGCGTAGAGCAGAACCAGGGATGGCAGAGCACCTTCCCCAACTAAGCCACACCGTTTAGGTAACAATATGCGGAGGCCGCCCCAGTCTGACTGGCGCGGCCTCCGTTTTTCATTTTTTCAGTTCGTCAAGGAGGTGACGGATGGCGGTGAGGGGTTGGAGAAAGAGCATACGGGGACCGACGTAGCGCATGACAGCCCGCATCTGCTGGCGGCGCGATGGGGAGTAGCAGTGGATCGGGCATTTCCGGCAGCTTGGCTTGCGGTTGCCGTGCGGGCAATGGTCGAGCCTTTGGTGCGCATAATCCAAAAGGGCGCGGCATTCGTCGCAGAGGCTGTCGCTGTGAGTGTCGCGATTGCCGGATGTGCCGTTGCTGTCAGCCGGGCTGCCGTGATGTCTGTGGCAGTAGATGGCAATCATCCGGCTGATTACTTCCTTCTCTCGTTCGATCCTGGACATGTGTCAGGCCGCAGATTTTTCGTGACGGCGTCCGGAGAGGATGAGGACGATCACCGCGAGAATGATCAGCACAATGCCGATGGAAGCTCTGACGGTCAGAATCTCGCCGAAAAGCGCGACGCCGAACATCACTCCCGTGATCGGTTCGAGTGCTCCGAGGATAGAAACAGGCACGGAGCCGATGCACTGGATCGAGACCGCGACAGTCATGAGCGAGACGATTGTCGGGACGATCGAGATACCGGCGATGCACGCCCAGGGGAGCAGCCCGGAGGGCACGGGCTGGACTTCGGTGAAGCCGTTGGTACGCACGGCGAACACGATCATGCCGAAGAGCAGGGAGTAGAAGGTGAGGGTAGAGCCTGACAGCCGGCGGATACGGCTCTTGTTGATCATCACCATATAAATGGCATAGGCAAGCGACGAGAGGATGACGAGTGTGGCTCCTGTGGCGGTGACATGTGCTCCCTCGCCCGGATTGCAGAGAAAGACCACTCCGGTGAGGCATATGGCGATGGAGACGATGGTCCACATCGAGATCCGCTCATGGAAGAAGATCCACAGTATCAGGGCGATGAAAACCGGTTCCACGAAAAGCAGGGTGGAGGCCAGCCCGACGTCCATGTATTTGTATGCTTCGAAAAGCAGCACCGATGACATGGCGAAGAAGATGCCGAGCAGCACCATCAGCGGCAGGTCGCGTCGGGCGAGGCGGAAGCTGTCGCCGCGGAGGAGCATGATGGCGCCGAGTATGAGGGTCGCGAAAAGATAGCGGTAGAAAAGTACTGAGGAGACACCCATCCCCATTTCATAGAGGGGGACGGCAAACAGAGGATTGGTGCCGTAGCTGACAGCAGCGACGGCACCGAGGATGTAGCCTTTGGTTGTCCGTGTCATTTCATTTTCATGAAAGGAAGTAAGAGGTTGTTGAGCTGATTGTATTCGACAAGGAAGCCGTCGTGGCCGAAGGGAGAATGGATTTCGCCGTAGACTGCACCCGGTATCTTCGAGCAGAGTTCCTGCATCTCGCGGGGCGGGAAGACGATGTCGGTCTCAAGTCCGACCACAAGAGTGCGGGCTTTGATGCGGCGCAGGGCTGTGTCAAGTCCGCCGCGGCCGCGGCCTACGTCATGGGTGTCGAATGCCTTCAGGATGGCATAGTAGGAATAGGCGTCGAAACGGCGACAGAGCTTCTCGCCCTGATACTGCTGGTAGCTTGACGCGCGGTGCACTTCGGGAAGTTCCTCGACATCTTTCTGCGTGAGGTTGTAGCCGTAGTAGCCGCGGTAGCTGAGCAGACCTATGGCGCGGGCGGCGGCAAGGCCCTTGCGGCCTGCCTGCGGATCGGGATCGCCGAATGTCGGGTCGGCCTCGATGCTCATTCTCATGGTTTCGTCGATCGCGATGGTCCAGGGAGTGGCTATGGCGTCGGTGGCCATCAGCACAAGGCGGTCGAAGCGCTCAGGCTCCATGACGGCCCACTCGATAGCCTGAAATCCGCCGACAGAGCAGCCGACGAGGGCACGGATATGGCCGATGCCGAGCGCATCGGCGAGGACGCGGTGGGCGTTGACAATATCGCGGATGGTGTAGGGGGGGAAGTCCTTGTAATACGGTTTGCCAGTTGCCGGATTGGTGTGGAGCGGCGAGGTGGTGCCGTAGGGCGATCCGAGAATGTTGGCGCAGATGACGAAATTTTCGGCCGGGTCGAGGAATTTTCCCTCCTCTACTGTGTGTGGCCACCAGTCCTGCACATCGCTGTTGCCGGTCAGGGCGTGACACACCCAGACAACGTTGCTCTTGTCGGCGTTGAGTGTGCCGTAGGTGTGATATGCGATGCGGAGTTCGTCGAGCTGTCCGCCAAGTTCCAGTGCGAAAGGTGCGTTATGGTGATAATAGTTGATCATTACGTGTTAGACTTACTGTTGTGGGGCAAAGTTACGGATAATAAGTAAGTCTTGAAAATTAAACACGTAATTTCCGGCTGAAAGGGGCGTCTGTGTCAGAAAATCACGTTGTATTTGGCCAAAAGCTCGGCGGGATGGTAGGACTCTTTGGCGTGACGCAGGCCCGGATCGCCGACATCCTCCTCGCGGTTGATGTAGATGATCTCAGGATGGCGCGCGGTCATCATGGCGGCGAAGAGCTTGTTGACGGTCTCACCGGCGCCGTTGACCTCGTGGTCCATCTTCTCGATATGGACATAGAGAGTGTCGCCCCTGACTTCTCCGAGCGTGAAGGCCACGATGCCGTGATCCGGAGTCGAGAGAACGGCTCCCTCGAAGCCGAAAAGACCGGGAGTGGAAAGCACCTGCAACACCTGCTCGCGTTCGATGTCGGCGAGGACCGGTTTCGAGAGTGGCAGATGGCGGGCGAGGAAAAACTCTCTGACAGCCGGCAGCATCTCCGGCGTGAGAGGTTCGAACGTATAGCCCGGATTTTCAGTCTCGAAGCGGTTGACATGGTTGCGCTTCTTGCCGAGTTTCTTACCTGAGAGTGTGGCGAGAGCGGAGGCGTCGTAGAGATAGTCGCTCCAGTCTTCAAGCTGCTCCACACTCTTGGCTCCAAGGGCTTTTAGCGGAGCTACGAAAGCTTCCGGAACGGCGGAGAAGACCAATTCGCAGCCCTCGTGTCGGCAGTAGTCACGCAAAAGGGCGACCGACTCCTCAAGTCCCATTTTTCCAACGGGAATTGAGAAAGCCGGTCGGCTTACGTTGTCTTCTGTGACACCCTTGATGAAAAGAGTGTCATTGAAAATGCAGTATGTATAGTCGAAGTAACCGATCCACATGAAGGTACCGCCGACTGTGAAGTCGCAGGTGCGGCAACAAGCCTGCGCGAGAAGCGGGCGCAGAGTCTCGATGTCCTCTATGCGGAGAGGCTTGAAGCAGAGTGAACATTCTTTTTTCGGACGGCTTTTGGTGGCTACTGCCGTAACGGCCGCCGTTTGTCGAAGCGTGATCATAATGTCGTTTTTTTATTATGACGGATGTGTGTTTACTGAAAAACACACCGCGCCCCGATGAGGTTCACTGTAATTTCATGCCTCGTCGGCTGCAAGGGTTACTGGCGGCCTGAAGTGGCTACTTCGCGGTTGATCTTCGACACGAGGCCCTGAAGTACCTTGCCGGGACCTACTTCGATGAATTCGTCGGCACCGTCGGCGATCATATTCTGAACGCTCTGAGTCCAGCGCACGGGGGCGGTCAGCTGAGCCACGAGGTTGGCTTTGATCTCAGCGGGGTCTGTGTGGGGCTTGGCATCGACATTCTGGTAGACGGGAACGGCGGGAGTGTGGAATTCGGTAGCCTCGATGGCTTCGGCGAGTTCGGCGCGGGCCGGTTCCATGCAGGGTGAGTGGAAAGCACCGCCGACCTTGAGACGCATTGCGCGTTTCGCACCGGCTTCCTTAAGTTTCTCACATGCGGCGTCGATAGCCTCCTCTTCGCCGGAGATCACGATCTGGCCGGGGCAGTTGTAGTTGGCGCAGACAACCACGCCGGGAATCGAAGCGCAGATTTCTTCAACCTTTTCATCGGGGAGTGCGATTACAGCGGCCATTGTAGAGGGCTTGAGTTCGCAGGCTTTCTGCATGGCACGGGCACGGGCGGCTACGAGGCGCACACCGTCCTCGAAGCTGAGGGCGCCGGCGGCTACGAGGGCCGAGAATTCGCCGAGCGAGTGGCCGGCAACCATAGCGGGCTGGAAATCCTCGCCCATGGTCTTGGCAAGAATTACGGAGTGAAGGAAGATAGCGGGCTGGGTCACCTTGGTCTGACGGAGATCTTCGTCAGTGCCTTCGAACATGAGGTCGGTGATGCGGAAGCCGAGAATTTCGTTGGCTTTCTCGAACATCTCTTTGGCTACTTCATTGTTGTCATAGAGGTCTTTGCCCATTCCTACGAACTGAGCGCCCTGACCGGGGAATACGTAAGCTTTCATTGAAGTGACGTTAGTTTTAAAATTCTTTTTATGCAGATTTTTGAATCTGATTGGTTTTGAGGTGCAAAGTTACGCTTTTCCCGCTTAAATTAAGGTTCAAAAACCATTTTTAACACGAAGACGTGCCCGGAAGCTCTGTTTTAAACACTCTCTAAGCTGATATGCGGCGAAAATTTTGTAACTTTGCACAAAACCAATCATCAAAAATGGCACCCTGCATCTTCAACTTCGGCACCGGAGAGATCATAGTGATCCTCGTCGTGGTGCTCCTGCTTTTCGGCGCCAAGCGTATTCCCGAACTTGCCCGCAGCATGGGCAAAGGCATCAGCCAGTTCAAACAGGGAATGAACGACGCCGTGAGCGAAATCAAAGACAACACAACTGACAATACCGACAAAACCGCCGACGGAAAGTGAGCGGCGAGATGGGATTCTGGGATCATGCCGAGGCCCTGCGCGGAGTTTTGCTCCGCATGGCGGCCCTGCTGATCGTGCTTACAGTCGGACTGTTTGCCGCGATGCCCTACATCTTCGATTCGGTGATCCTTGCGCCCTGCCGCGGGGATTTCGTGCTTTACCGGTGGCTTGACCGGCTGTCGGCCACACCGCTGCTGCCGGGAAACGGCGGTGAGGATTTTGAGGTACAGCTTATCAATATCCGTCTGGCCTCGCAGTTTTTCATCCATATGTCCACGTCGTTCTGGCTGGCTGTGGTGGTCGCGTTTCCGATGTGCGTCTACCTGTTGTGGGGCTTCGTAGCCCCCGGTCTCTACGAGGAGGAGAAGCGCGGAGTCCGCGGGGCTTTCCTTGCCGGAAACCTGATGTTTTTCTTAGGTGTGGCCACCGGATATTTCCTCGTGTTTCCGCTCACGCTGCGCTTCCTCGCCGGATATCAGCTGAGCGAACTGATCCCCAATCAGATTTCTCTGGATTCCTATATGGACAATTTCATGATGCTCATTCTCGTGATGGGCATGGTGTTTGAGCTACCGTTGGTTGCATGGCTTTTAGGAAAGGCCGGAGTAGTCAGCCGCGAGCTGTTCGGTCGTTACAGGCGCCATGCGGTAGTGGCTCTGCTGGTTGTGGCGGCGGTGATCACCCCGACAGGCGACCCGTTCACGCTCATGGTGGTTTTCCTGCCTCTTTATCTCCTCTGGGAGCTTTCCGCCCTGACCTTACCTTCAAGAAAAGAAAAAACAGCTTCTGAAACAGAAACGATAAGTAACTTATGAAAATAGGCATTATAGTGGCCATGAGCAAAGAGCTGGCCATGATCTTACCTCTTCTCTCCGAAAAAACAGTCGAGACCCGCGGTGCCGTCACTCTTCACTGCGGGCGCATAGGCCGGAATGACATTGCCGTGATGCAGTGCGGCATAGGCAAAGTCAACGCGGCGATCGGTGCGGTCAGCCTGATCGACGTTTTCAACCCCGATCTGGTGATCAATACCGGTGTGGCTGCCGGAGCGGGCGACGATGTCAGTGTCATGGATATAGTCGTGGCCGACAGTCTCGCACATCACGATTTCTGGTGCATAGGAGAGGAGTGGGGACAGGTTCCCGGCTGTCCGCGTCTGTTTCCTGCAAAGGTCCCCTCAATCGCCGGTGCCGGTGTGCAGGGTATAAAAACCGGGCTGATAGCTTCCGGAGAGCTTTTCATAAGCCGCAAGGAGGAGATCGATACCATCCGCTCGCATTTTCCGGAGGTCAAGGCCGTCGACATGGAATCGGCAGCGATCGCCCAGGCCTGCTTTCTGCGCGGCGTGCCTTTCATGTGCCTGCGTGTGATCAGCGATTCGCCCTGGACCTCACACGACAATTCCCGTCAGTATGAAAACTTCTGGGAAGAGGCTCCGCAGAAATCGTTTGCGGCAGTCAGTGAAATTCTTTCATCACTCTGATTTTTCATCATCCTTTTATGGAAAAGATTGCAAGTTTTACGATAGACCATGAGCGTCTGCTGCGCGGCATCTATGTGTCGCGTCGCGACGTCACTCCCTCAGGTGACATACTCACCACCTTCGACATACGCATGACCGAGCCGAACCGCGAGGAGGCTCTCACACCCAAGGCACTTCACGCGATGGAACATCTTGCCGCCACATTTCTGCGCAATCATCCGCAGTGGAAGGACCGTGTGGTCTACTGGGGGCCTATGGGATGCTGTACCGGCAATTATCTGATTCTTCAGGGAGAACTCGATTCGGCCGACATCGTGGATCTGATCCGCGAGACGATGGAGTTTGTCGCCGGATTTGACGGAGAAGTCCCCGGCGCTACTCCGAAAGACTGCGGCAACTGGTCGTTTATGGATCTTGATGCCGCCCGCAACGCCGCCCGGCGCTATCTGAGCGAAGTGATCTACTGTCTGAAACCCGAAAACCTTGTCTATCCCCGGTGATGAAAGATCTGAAGGGAATCAAAGGTAAATACTATATTGCCCGTCTGATCGAGGAGGGCGAGCACGAGCATCAGGATTTCAAGTTCGCGATCTCCGACGCACGCAAGATTGCCCGCAGCATCTCGGCTTTCGCCAACCGCGACGGCGGCCGGCTGCTTGTCGGTGTCAAGGACAACGGAGCTGTGGCCGGAGTGCGCAACGAGGAAGATATTTTCGTCATCGAGCAGGCGGCCGAGATGTATTGCCGTCCCCCGCAGGAAATCCGTGTCACTGCATTCAAGGCGGAGGATGAGAAGACAGTGCTGCGCATCGAGATCGACCGCGCGCAACGCCGTCCGGTCACGGTATTGGAGGCCGACGGATCGCGTCGTGCCTACTATCGCGTCAAGGATGAGAACATAGCCGTGACGCCGCTTATGGCTCGTGCCTGGGAGGCCGCTGCGACCGAAACTGACGGTGTGCTCATTGCTCTGAGCGAGTCGGAAAGCCGCCTGACCGAAATGCTTGCCGAAGGTCCGGTCAGTCTTGAGGAATTCATGCTTTCGGCAAAGGTGTCGCGTTCGACGGCTGAGGACATCGTGGTGCGCCTCCACACGATGGATCTTCTCGATTTCGTCTACAACGGCAAAACTTTTCTCCTGTCGCGCCGCCCCGATGAGACAGAAGAGATATCCTCTTGACATTGCAAAGATAATACATAAAAACGCCCGTCTGCTGCGATAATGCGGAGACGGGCGTTTTTTTATTATGTCCCTACAAGGATTTATATCCTTTATTCGGCAAGACGGGCTTTGATGGCCTCGGTTTCTTTTTCGTAGCCGGGTTTGGCGAGCAGGGCGAACATATTGCGCTTGTATGCTTCGACACCGGGCTGGTTGAAGGGGTTAATGCCGAGGATGTAGCCGCTGATGCCGCAGGCCTTTTCGAAGAAATAGATGAGCTGGCCGAGGTATTTCTCTTCGAGAGCCGGGATGGTCACGAGGATGTTGGGTACACCGCCGTCAACGTGTGCGAGACGGGTGCCGAGTTCGGCCATCTTGTTGACTTCGTCGACGTGCTTGCCGGCGATATAGTTGAGACCGTCGAGGTTTGCCTCGTCAGAGGGGATCAGCTTTTCGTGCTTGGTCTCACCGACAGAGATGACGGTTTCGAAGATGGTGCGTTCGCCTTCCTGAATCCACTGGCCCATCGAGTGGAGGTCGGTGGAGTTGTCGACATCGGCGGGGAAAATGCCTACATGGTCCTTGCCTTCGCTTTCGCCGTAGAGCTGTTTCCACCATTCGCCGAAGAAGTGGAGTTTGGGATTGTAGTTTACGAGGATCTCGGTCTTCTTGCCGGCCTGATAGAGGGCGTTGCGGGTTTCGGCGTAAAGATATGCGGGGTTGGCAGCGTCGGCTGAGTTGGTCATCTTTTCCATCTCTGCGGCACCGTCGATGAGGGCGCGGATGTCGAAGCCTGCGACGGCGATCGGAAGCAGACCCACGGGAGTGAGCACCGAGTAGCGGCCGCCTACGTTGTCGGCGATGACGAATGTCTTGTAGCCTTCTTCGGTTGCGAGACGGCGGAGGGCGCCGCGCTGTGCGTCGGTGATGGCTACGATGCGCTTGCGGGCTTCTTCAATGCCGAGCTGGCGTTCGAGCTGCTCTTTGAGGAGACGGAAAGCGATTGCGGGTTCGGTGGTGGTACCGCTCTTGGAGATTACGATGATGCCGAAGCGTTTGTCTTTAAGATAGTCCTGAAGCTCATAGAGATAGTCTTCGCCGATGTTCTGGCCTGCGAAAAGCACTTTGGGATTGCCCTGTACGGCGGGACGATAAGCTGCGAAGCTGTCGCTGAGAGCCTCGATCACGGCTTTTGCACCGAGATATGAGCCGCCGATGCCGATTGCAACCACTGTGTCGCAGTCGCGGCGCAGAGATTCTGCGGTAGCGATGATGTCGTCAAGAAGAGCGTCGGTTGTCTCTGTGGGGAGGTTCACCCAGCCGAGGAAGTCGCTTCCGGCGCCTGTTCCGTTCAAAACTTTGTCGAGTCCGGCAGCAGCTGTCGCATCGAGCTTATTGATCTCATCCCGGCTGACTGTGCCGAGGACATCTTTGATGTCAACATGTAAGGTCTTCATGCTATTTTAATTTAAAATTTGATTATTCATTTTTTCATATAAACCACTTGCCGAGGGAGCGGATCGAGCGCTCGGCGTTGGCATGGCGGTAGAGGATGTCGTATACAGCATCAAGGATCGGCATCTCTACGCCGTAACGTTTGTTGATCTCCTTGATGCACTTGGTACCGTAGTAACCTTCGGCTGTCTGCTCCATCTCCATGCGGGCGGTGGATACAGAGTAGCCTTTGCCGATGATCGACCCGAAGTTGTGGTTGCGCGAGAAGCGCGAGTAGGCCGTAACCAGCAGGTCGCCTAAGTAGACGGAGTCGCAGATGCAGCGCGGGCGCGGGCAGACTTCGTCGACGAAGCGCTCCATCTCGCGGATGGCGTTGCTGACGAGCATGGCAAGGAAGTTGTCGCCTCCCTTCATGCCGTGGACAATTCCGGCCGCGATCGAGTAGACGTTTTTCAGAACGGCGGCATACTCGATGCCTTCAACGTCGCTCGACGGGATAGTGCGGGTGTTGGGTGATGCCAGCCGTGTGCCGAAAAGCTCGGCGTTGGCTACATTGTGACACCCGACAGTCAGAAAACTCGGACGGTCAAGAGCCACTTCCTCCGCGTGGCAGGGTCCGGCCACAACCAGAACATGTTCGGGTGTGACTCCGAAGTTGTGGATGACGAAATCGGAGATGATCTCATTGTCACCGGGTACTATACCTTTAACAGCCGAGACAACATATTTGTCAGAAATGTCGACGGATATTTTTTTGATATGCGTCTTGAAGTATGGCGAAGGCATCACCATCAGCAGGGTGTCGGCTTCGGAGCATACACGGTTTATGTCGCTTGAAAATTCGATGCGTGAGACGTCGAACTGGACATCGGTGAGGTAGGCGGGATTATGGCCGAGTTTTTTGAAATCGTCGATACGGTCATCGCGCCGCATATACCAGAGTATGGAGTCACAGTTGCGCAGGAGGAGTTTGGCGAGGGCTGTGGCCCAGCTTCCGCCTCCCATCACTGCTATTTTGTCGAATGCCATTAGATTATGCGCGAAATGATTGTTGTTGGGCAATCGGGGTTATTCCCCGCCCGTTGTCGATGCTGCGGATGCAATCCATTCACCGACTTCATCGACAGCGGGCGCCTTGAAGCCGAGCTTGAATTTCTTGTTTATGCCGCAGAGTTCCTGATGGAGCTTGCCGGCGCTCTGGGTGCCGAGCTGCTCGACGGTGTTGACTCCGGCTTTGTAGAGCGGGGCCACCCATTCGGCGGCAACGCCGAGCGCGGTGAATGCTTCTTCCTTGTCGCGGCGCTGCACCTTTTCGGGGCGCATCTGGGGGAAGAAGAGCACTTCCTGGATGGTGCTCTGACCGGTCATGAGCATCACAAGACGGTCGATACCCATGCCCATGCCCGATGTGGGGGGCATGCCATATTCGAGCGAGCGCACGAAATCCTGGTCGATGATCATGGCCTCGTCGTCACCCTTGTCGGCGAGCTTCATCTGCTCGACGAAGCGCTCGTACTGGTCGATCGGGTCGTTAAGCTCGGAGTAGGCGTTGGCCAGCTCCTTGCCGTTGACCATAAGTTCGAAGCGTTCGGTGAGTTCGGGATTGTCGCGGTGCTTTTTGGTCAGAGGCGACATTTCAATCGGGTAGTCGATGATGAACGTCGGCTGGATATAGCTTCCCTCGCACTTTTCGCCGAAGATTTCGTCGATGAGCTTGCCTTTGCCCATTGTCTCGTCGACTTCGATGCCGAGCGAGGTGGCAGCCTCGCGGAGCTGTTCTTCAGTCATGCCGGTGATGTCGATGCCGGTGTGCTCCTTGATGGCGTCGGTCATTGTGACGCGGCGGTAGGGGGCCTTGAAGTTTATGATGTTGTCGCCGATCTTGACCTCTGTGGTGCCGTTGACTTCGAGGCAGATGGTCTCGACGAGTTTTTCGGTGAATTCCATCATCCAGTTGTAGTCCTTGTAGGCCACATAGATCTCCATGCAGGTAAATTCCGGATTGTGGGTGCGGTCCATGCCCTCGTTGCGGAAGTTCTTGCCGATCTCGTAGACTCCGTCAAAGCCGCCGACGATGAGGCGCTTGAGATAAAGCTCTGTGGCGATGCGCATGTAAAGCTCTATGTTGAGGGAGTTGTGGTGAGTGATGAAGGGCCGGGCGCTCGCTCCGCCTGCGATCGACTGGAGGATCGGGGTCTCGACTTCCATGTAGCCGTGGTCATTGAAGAACTTGCGCATGGAGTTGAGCACCTTGGTGCGCTTGATGAAGATGTCTTTGACGCCGTCGTTGACAATAAGGTCTACGTAGCGGCGGCGGTAGCGGAGTTCGGGATCGTCGAAAGCGTCGTAGGTCACACCGTCCTTCACCTTCACGATCGGGAGCGGACGGATGGACTTTCCGAGGACGGAGAGTTCCTGTGCATGGACTGAGATTTCGCCTGTCTGAGTGCGGAACACGTAGCCTTTGATGCCTACGAAATCGCCGATGTCAAGGAGCTTTTTGAAGACTACATTGTAAAGATCCTTGTCTTCTCCGGGGCAGATTTCGTCGCGGTTGACATAGACCTGAATGCGGCCTTTCGAGTCCTGAAGTTCGAGAAAAGAGGCTTTACCCATGATACGGCGCCCCATGATACGGCCTGCGACAGCCACCTCGCGGCGCGGTGCATCGTCGGCAAAAGTTTCCTTAATTTCGTCGGAATAGCCGCTGACGGGAAATTCTGCGGCGGGGAAGGGGTCTATGCCGCGTCGGCGCATTTCGTCAAGGCTGCCTCGACGTACGATCTCTTGTTCACTGAGTTCAAGGACATTCATATATTGATGATATTTTATTTTACTATATTATGACTATATAATATAAGGTGTAAATTCAGAGCAACTCCCCTACAATCGGGAGGTAAATAATTGCAAAATTACAGATTTTTTCTCCTATGCCCAACAAAATAGGCTCCAAAACCTGAAGCCTATTGTTAAAAACGCTAAAATTGTGCCACGCTGCCTTTCCGTCATCACGTCATATTTTGTGATATGAAAAAGCAGAAAAGCACCCGTGTCGGGGCTTGTTGCCTCCGCACGGGTGCCGGAAAAAGTCAGGTTAAATTATTAGAGGTTGTTTTTAAACACCCCCTTATTTTAGCAAATATTTGCGACCTTTGCTTACCACAATTATGTCATGAACGCGACGCGGGTCAACCTTGCGGCCAAGCAGATCGTAGCAGTCATCGGGGTCGAGAGCATCCGCTTCGACGGTCTCGATTCCGGTTGTCGGTTTGGTGACATTAATGGTGTAGTAGATAGGCTGGACAGGAACTTTCGCATTGCCGTCCTTGTGGACGAACTTTACTTCATGCAGCTCAACCTGATGATCACCTGCTGCAAGAGTGGGTTCTACGATGAGACCGACGGCGAAAAGCAGGTCCAGAGGGTTGCCTTCTTCATCATCTTTGAAGAAGTCGCCGTTGACACTTGAATCGCAGAATATGCGCAGTTCAATTGCGTTTGGCATGTTGCAGGCTATGGAGTGGGTGGATGAAGCTCGCTCGGAGAGGAAGATGTCGTTGACAGTCTCGCGTCCGACCTTTACCTTGTTGATCCTGAAGCCTTCCGGGAGATCAAAAATCATGTTGAACGCGGTGTAGTCGAGATCATTGTCATCGTGCTGATAAACTTTCAGATAGTTGACCGTGCTGCCGTCAGCTACGATTGGATCAGGGAATTCGGCCCACACACGCAGCTGGTCGGTCTCGATGGTCTCGTAAGCCATCAGGTTGAGCGAGCAGAGTAAAACGGAGAATAAAATAAGCAGTTTTTTCATTTCTTTTTACGCATTGTTTTTTTATTTAATGTAGTTGAGTCGAGGAACAGATTGCGCACCACGATAGCGTCCTGTGCGTCAATCTTGCCGTCGGCTGTGAGTTCGGCATTGACCTTGTTGATGGCCTCGGTCACGCCGGTGAAGAAGTTGCGGATCACCACGGCATCGCCTGCATCGACTTTGCCGTTTTCGTCGGCGTCTCCGGCGATTCCGCTTATCGCAGACTCACTTCCGCGGTTTCCTGCGCGGTCAACGGCTACTACAGCAAAGCTTGTGGCAGGCAGTTCGGTTGCCGATTCATAGACAATGGTCTCGCTTTCGCTCATACTGCGCACGAGGATCCACGACGATTCTCCGGAAGCGCGGGCATAGAGGTCGTAATACCAGATGCCGGAGCCTGCATCTTCACCTTTGACGTTGACAGTGTAGCTCAGTCTGTCATCAGCAGCCTCGGCAGAGACTATTTCGGCTTCTGGTGCTGTGATGTCGATGGTATTTACGCAAACCGGAGTGGCGATAGGTTCATTGTCGTCAAACACAATTACGGCGCTGTTGCTGATGGAGGTGCCGTCGGCAAGATTTTCCTTGAGACCGATGGTATAGGAAAGATAGCCGGTGCCTCGGCCTGAGTCGTCGTTGACAGGCAGAATGCCGTCTTCGAAGTAGCGGGTCGGTTCCATGGTCATTGGATCGAGGGTGAGCAATTGCCATACGGCTTTGCCCGTAGCGGTCTCATAGTCGAAAGTGAGTTCGGCTATGGCATTGATTTCGGGACGCATGTCGAGGGTGCGGACAAAGTGATGCTCGGCAGGAAGGTCGAGTTCTTTCTTCCCGATAATCATCTTTGTGGGGCAGAATGATGCGAGATCAAAATAATCGCCGGAAATGTTGTTTTCAACTCTTATTTCCGTAGCGGCAGCGTTGGCAATCTCCGGATCATTCTCAAACTCGATGGTGTAGGGAAGCGTGGTGACACCCAGTCCTATGTGCGAGTCGCCCGACGGAGCTGTATAGCCGTGTATCTCATTGGGGTCGCCTGATTGTTTGCTGTCGATGGTATGAACGGGCGGATAGGCTTCTGAAAAAGCGGCATGCCATCTTTGGCGAGCCTTGATGAGACCCGATATGAAATCGGGGAGTCCGTCAATGCCCGAAAGACTCTTAAATGCTTCACGCAGGTCATCGGACACTAATAACATTTCGCGGGCCATATTTTCCTTCTCGTCAAAACCGATCTGTTTATACATTTCCTCGTCTAACATCTGCTTGTACATGTCGAGTTCGTAGAGCTTATGGTTGAGGATATACCTTCCTGCCTCTTCACCGGTCAGGCAGGCATAGCGGCCCACCATGATTGCGACATCGGCTGCACTCTGCGGATCGCTGAAATCCATGCCGAGGATGGTTTGGCCGTCCTGGTGCAGAATGTCGGCTATTTCGCCGAGTGACAGATAGTTGCCTCCACGTGGTGCCGAGGATGGTGTGTAGCCGGATTGCTGCATATGTTGTGCCTCATGGCTCCAGGGTACCCCCGTCCATGCCTGCATGTTGACATATTCGTGAGCCGGAGTTGTAAGGCCAATCTCGAATGTACGGCTTTCCGATGGCGCCATATAGTTGATATATGTAGGCGTATAAGTACCGGGATGACCTGAACCGAGCAGATTGTCTGTGTGGATAGTCGGTTGGATAGGAGTACCGTCAGGGTCGGGCAGGAACCCGAAGTTGAGACCTTCAACATAAGAATTGTCGTTTTCTGAATCGGTGAAAGCAAAGTTGAGCGGTACACCCCACACTCCGTCATTGCCGGTGTTGGTGACTGTGACATAAACCTTATAGGGAGTTCCTGCCACCCGCGAGGGACTGACGCTAACTGTGATGTCGCCTGTGCGTCGATCTTCAATCCTTAGCGTGGTTGGACAGATGATGGTAACATCTCTGCCTTCGTCGTCAAACACTGCTTCGAGGTGGTAATCGCCGTTGGGGAGAGGCGTCTGTTCAAGATCAAACAGCGCTCGGAGCGTGTAGTTGTTGAGCGCAGCCGTGTTGGCCGGTGCGAGTTCTGCACTCGCTCCTTTGATCTTGATGCTCTTGAGATTGTTGAAGCCGTTGCCCCTGATAGTCATAACAAGCGGATCGCGGTTTGAACTGCATTCCGGCGTATGGCCCAGCAGAGCATGTTTTTCGATAAATTCAAAATAGAGATTTCTGTCACCAGTGCCTCCGGTGAAGTCATGGACGGTAATATAATGAGTGCCGTTCTCTTGCAGCGTTATTCCGCGGGCGCTCATCACATCGGCGCCCGAAGCGCTAATCAAAGTAGTGGCGTCTGGTCCATAAACCTCATACGAAGCGGCACGGTCAAGATGCAGACTGATGGAGTCACCGGCTTCGGCCTCGATCCTGAACCACTTCATCCCGTTTTTGCCCGGATCGGCTATCTTGGTGGTGCTGTTGAGGTTGAGTGTGCCCCAGTCGCTGATCTCATATCTTACACGTTGGTCGGTATAATCCTTCTCTCCGATAGTCGTGCGCCCTTCGGCATCGAATGTGGTGAAGTTAAAAGTGTTGCGGGCCATGACAGTCGGCTCCCCTTTCTCAATGGAGAAACTGTGGCGTGAGCTGATGAAGGGCATCTCCTTAACATCTATAAGCTCGATGAGTTTGAACGGATTCGCAACCTTGTCTAAAGTGACTGTCACGGCGTCGCTCTCTTCTTCATTGAGCCAGTAGCGGTAACTTTTGACACCTTCGCCACCCTGCGGGATTTTTATGAACCAGGCCTTGAAAGGAGTGGTGGATTGGCCATATTTGTTGGCAAGGAAAACTGATATCGAGTGTATGCCCGATGTGAGGGTCGAGGCGTCGATGTCGAGACTATATGTGTTCTGTGCCATATTAGCTGACACGCTCCCCATAAGCATGTTGTCAATGGTATAGAAACCGTGCATCGACGACATTTCCAAAGTAGATGCCACACGCAGAAACATTGCCTCGCGATAGCCGGTAGGAGTTCCGGAAGGAGTGACAGCAAGAGCACCGAAAGTATGGATTCCGAGCGGAAGAGCACTCATGTCGAGGTTAAGGGCACAATTACCGTCCGGACCTACCGTTGAGGTGACTGTCCCTGACGGAACGCCGTCAATATATGTGACGGTGGTGAGGTCTTGTCCGGGCGTGAGGGTTACATTTTTAATAAACCAGGCCGAGGAGACCGACGAGAGTCCGTTTTCATTCTCCACGTAGGCATGGAGTGTGTGAAAACCCTCGGAGAGACCGTCGGTAGGGA
This sequence comes from uncultured Bacteroidales bacterium, assembly GCA_900544535.1. GTDB lineage: Bacteria > Bacteroidota > Bacteroidia > Bacteroidales > Muribaculaceae > Duncaniella. The sequence goes on from UQVH01000031.1 coordinate 20,560, forward strand.
TGTCGAAACTGCCGCTTGTAAACGGGATGCGCTCCTCCGAACGGTCAAACCAATATTGACCTGACAGAGTCTGGCAATCGGCAGTCTGCTGACTCCCCGCCACGGCCAATAAACCGAGCAGAGTCAGTGATAACTTATTCATAGCGAGTCAGCTTATGTTATTCGGCTTTCACTTCTATATCAACTGACAGTTTGCCGTCGGCTGTTGTTTTGGATGAAACGTTGAACTTTGAGATCTGCGGATTGGTGGTGGTGGGATCATAGGGAAGCGATCCGCCGTAGATGCCAATTTCCTTGCCGTCATTGCCAAGCCACTCCGAAGCATATTCTGATTTCAGAATATAGTTACTGTTTTCGAAGGGGTCGAAATTCCCTTTAATGTAGAATTTACAGTTGATATTCGGGATATTAAGGTTTTTAGTTCCATTGGTCATGAATATACAATTGATAAATCTGGAGTTACTACTATCTGCGTTATAATCAGCCATATCTCTTAAACTTATATAGGAATTTGTGCAAGTAATACCACCTATACTATAAAGATTAAAAGGATAGATGATGCAATTATTTATTTCAATCGTAGAACTTGAAGTCGAAGTATAATCAGTAACTACACTGTTGCTAAAAACTACATTGTTATTACCGGATGACTTAAACGTACTTATATGACATTGTAGAATTCGAACATTATTAAAGTCTCCTTCATTTGCGCAGATATTAGTAGTCTGAGTCACAAACTTACATTTCAGGAACGTCGCGTTAGATAATTTGTAGCATTTTAGACTTTCTGAATAGATACCCTCGATAGTAAATGGCTGCTCAAGACTGCTTTCTGAATCCTTGATCTCAAAATTCCCGGAAAGTATAGTCGGATTTTTATCAAGTTCGCAACCGGCGCCGCGTATGGTTATACGCTTTGCGATGTCGGTGGCGTTGAATGTTCCTGCTGAGAGAGTGATAATGTCGCCATCGACTGCTGCGTTGTAGGCGTCTTTGAGTGCATTGGCCGAATAGTAGGTGGAGATGTTACCATCGTGTACGAGTGTGGCTACCAACGATGACTGGGCCAGTGTGGGAAGGGCGGTGACGGCAAGAAGCGTCAGCATGAAAAACAGCTTTTTCATAGGTAAAAATGGATAATGTAAAAGTGTGTTCCTCCGACTCCCTGTGGTGCACTGTGTTTGAAATAGGTTGATTATCAGGTGCCTATGAAAGAAAAAGCGTGGAGTCTGTACCATTGCTTGTACCACCATTACAGGCTCTCGCATTGCCTCCCAGGACAGTACAAGCAACGCAGAGCCCACGCCGATATGACAATCAGCCGGGCTGTCTGAATGAAAGAACGCCCGGATAGATATATGACATATCCGTGAGCGTCTATCGTTGCAATGTCTGGACCTGGGGTAGAATTTGCGAGATTCGTAATGGTCAGAACAAAGCGTTTGATAAACGCCTTTTCCAAAAATGTAGTTGAAACCGTGACGGTTTCCTGTACACCCCTCGCCCCGACCGTTTACCGCAAGATTTATATAAACCGGGAGTGGACTCTCGGCCTTACGCCTCATGCGGTAACCTCATCGGCGTGGAGGGAATACCGTGCAAAGGTATGCAAATAATTTTATATCGACAAATAGCATTTGTCACTTTCCAAAATTATTACTGTCCGCTAAACTTTAGAGGGCGATTGAAAAAATAGGACCGATTCCA
>UQVH01000032.1 GCA_900544535.1 uncultured Bacteroidales bacterium
AGGAGAATTGATGATTCTTACTTCAAAGTTTTGCACTTCGATTTGGAATCTTCAAGCATTAAAATTTGGTCTGCGAGACTTCTCTGCTGTCATTTTTTCGCCTCTTTATTGTGTTTTTCCTATATATCCATTAATTTTGCACCTTAAATAAAAAACAGCTGCATTTTGCAGCCTGAAAATGTTAAAAAGCCAAGCAACCATAAATCAATGGAAAAGAAATTCAAGCGAACCCTCATCACCACTGCCCTCCCCTATGCCAACGGACCTGTGCATATCGGACACCTTGCCGGAGTGTACGTCCCGGCTGATATATACACACGCTATCTGCGCCTGTGCGGTCAGGACGTCATAATGATCGGAGGCAGCGACGAACACGGCGTGCCCATCACTCTCAGGGCAAGAAAAGAAGGCATCACACCTCAGCAGGTGGTCGACCGCTACCATAAAATCATCAAGGATTCGCTTGAGGAACTCGGCGTCAGCTTCAGCATTTATTCCCGCACCACGTCGGAACTTCACCACAAGACCGCGTCGGAATTCTTCCGTCGTCTTTATGACAAGGGTGAATTCACCGTCCAGACCGCACAGCAGCCCTACGACGAAAAAGCCGGCGAGTTTCTGGCCGACCGCTATGTAGTCGGCACCTGTCCGCGCTGTCACAATGAAAATGCCTACGGCGATCAGTGCGAGGCATGTGGTTCGTCACTCAATGTGACCGATCTGATCAATCCGCGCTCCGCTCTTACAGGAGAGCCCGTCAAGATGCGCGAGACAACCCACTGGTATCTCCCGCTCGACAAGTGGGAACCCAAACTCCGCGAATGGATTCTTGAAGGCCACAAGGAATGGAAGACAAATGTCTACGGCCAGTGCAAATCGTGGCTCGACGCCGGTCTCCAGCCTCGCGCCGTCAGCCGTGATCTCAGCTGGGGCGTACCCGTTCCGGTCGAAGGTGCTGAAGGTAAGGTGCTTTATGTATGGTTTGACGCACCGATCGGCTATATATCCAATACCAAGGAACTTCTTCCGGATTCCTGGGAAAAATACTGGAAAGATCCCGAAACCCGCATCATCAACTTTATCGGCAAGGACAACATCGTCTTCCACTGTATTGTCTTCCCCTCCATGCTGATGGCCTATGGCGACAACTTCCAGCTCCCTGACAATGTCCCGGCCAACGAGTTCCTCAACCTCGAAGGCGACAAGATCTCTACCTCACGCAATTGGGCTGTATGGCTGCATGAATATCTCAAAGACTTCCCCGGCAAACAGGACGTGCTCCGCTACGTGCTCACCGCCAACGCACCGGAGACCAAAGACAACGACTTCACATGGGCCGATTTCCAGGCACGCAACAACAACGAGCTTGTCGCCATCCTCGGCAACTTCGTGAACCGCGCGATGGTTCTGACCCACAAGTATTTCGACGGCATTGTTCCAGCCGCGGGTATGCTGACCGAGACTGACACCCTGCTCGCGACCGAACTCGGCACCGCGACAGAAGCTCTGACTGCCGCACTTGATACATTCCACTTCCGTGAAGCTCTTAAACAGGCCATGGAAATCGCCCGTCTCGGCAACCGCTATCTTCAGGAAACCGAGCCATGGAAATTGGCCAAGACTGACATGGAGCGTGTAAAAACCATTCTTAACATCGCCGTGCAGCTCTGCGCAAATATCGCGGTGGCTTTCGAACCTTTCACCCCCTTCATGGCCGAAAAGCTCGTCAAGATGCTCGGAATGAGCGAAAAACTCTCCTGGAAGATGCTCGGAAAACTCGACATCATCCCTGCCGGAACCCAGCTCGCTACACCGGAACTTCTCTTTGACAAAGTCGAGGACTCCCAGATCGAAGCCCAGCTCAAACGTCTCGCCGACACAAAGAAGGCCAACGAAGCAGCCGCATGGAAAGCCGAGCCTCAGGCCAAAGATGTCGAGTTCGACACATTCGCAGCCTGTGATCTCCGCGTAGGCACAGTGCTTGAGTGCGAAAAAGTACCAAAGGCCGACAAACTTCTGCGTTTCCTAATCGACGACGGGCTGGAAAAACGCACCATCGTATCAGGCATAGCCAAGCATTACAAGCCTGAGGATCTCGTCGGCAAGCAAATCTGCTTCATCGCAAATCTCCCGCCACGCAAGCTCAAAGGAATTGTGTCCGAGGGCATGATTCTTTCAGTTGAAAACTCCGACGGCGCATTGGTCCTCCTCGCCCCCTCCGCTCCGGTTGCTCCCGGTGCAAAAATCGGATAATATTTCCCGCCATATAAAGACCGAGAGGGCCGGGACAATACCCCTGCCCTCTCGGATTTTTTCTCAGTTAACCTTCACACTTTATCTCTATGACAACCGCCAGAAAACCACGACTGCTTATCATCTATACGGGGGGAACAATCGGAATGATTGAAAATCCCGAAACCCACGCTTTGCAACCTTTCGATTTTTCGCACCTTATCGACAATGTGCCCAAGATCAGGATGCTTGACTATCATATCGACAACATCCAGTTCACGCCGATTGATTCCAGCGATATGGATCAGGTCGGCTGGGCCGAGATCTCTAAAGCAATAGCCCGCCACTACGAGGACTACGACGGATTCGTGGTGCTGCACGGCACCGATACTATGGCATACACGGCCTCAGCTCTATCGTTCATGCTCGGCAATCTCCACAAACCGGTGATCATCACAGGATCTCAGCTCCCGATCGGAGAAGTCCGCACCGACGGAGAGGAAAACCTCATCACAGCCCTGCAGATCGCCGCGGCCACAACATTCGACGGATCACCGATGATTCAGGAAGTGGCCATCCTCTTTGAAAATTATCTCTGGCGCGGCAACCGCTCGACCAAAATGAGCGCCGACAATTTCAACGCATTCAAAAGCAACAACTATCCGCAGTTAGCTAAAATCGGCCTCGGCATACATTTTCAGGAAGATGCCCTGTGGCGCCCGAAAAAACGTCTGCCGCTCCAGCTCAACACCACGATGGACCCCAACGTGATGTTCATCGAACTCCACCCAGGCATGACACAACAGACTCTGAGATACCTACTGAACACGCCGGGAATAAAGGGTATAGTTCTGCGCACATACGGTGCGGGCAATGCGCCTACCGCCGGATGGTTCATCGAGGAAATAGCTCAGGCCATACAGCGCGGAGTGGTCATTGTCAATGTCACGCAATGCGTCAACGGAGGCGTGCACCACAGACGGTATGTCGCGGGCGACAAACTCGCAAATGCGGGTGTAATCTCCGGTCACGACATGACATCAGAGGCCGCAATCACAAAATTGATGTATCTTTTCGGTCTGGGGCTGACTCCGTCGGCTGTTGCAACGCGGCTCAACACAGATATCTGCGGCGAGGTCACGCTCTGATTGTCATACTATTGTATTCTGCCTTGAGGACGGTGACAGTTCAGTCGTAGCCGTTTTCAAAATCGAATTCCAACTGCCTGGGATCGTAAACCGTGCGCGACGAAGCGCCATGTTCCGGCATGGACACCGAAAGCCCCACCAATCTTATCTGGCGTCCGGCCACAGGCGCCAATGCAAGCAATTGCCGTGCGGCAGTGGCTATGACATCCTTGTTCTGATAAGCATGTGGGGCTGTGTGGCTTCGCGATCGCTGGCTGAAATCGCTGAATTTAAGTTTCAGAGTCAGAGTGCAGCCGCGGAACCCACTGCGTTCAATACGCCAGACGAGTTCTTCGGCAAGATCGTCGATCACTTGCTCGATCTCAGCCACGGTCGTCAGATCCTGCTGGAGTGTGATCTCACAACCTACTGACTTGCGCGTCCACAGAGGCTCTACCGGACGGTTGTCTATTCCGCGCGCAAACTGATAAAAAATCGCCCCGGATTTACCGAATTCATGATTCAGCAGTTCAAGCGAACAGGCGGCCAGCTGCTCCCCTGTCCATATTCCCAATGAGTGCATACGGGTAGCTGTAACGGGTCCGACACCCCAGAAGTCTTCCACGGGAATACGATGTATAAATTCGATAGCCTGTGATGGATGGATAGTACACAGACCGTCAGGCTTGCGGTAATCTGACGCTATTTTTGCAAGAAATTTATTGTAGGAGACCCCGGCTGAAGCCGTGAGACCAAGCCTATCACGGATTTTGGACTTGATTTCCTTTGCGATTGTTACTGCCATCGGCAATCCGAGTTTGTTGACAGTGACATCGAGAAAAGCCTCGTCAAGTGAGATCGGTTCGACCAGATCGGTGTATTCATGAAATATTTCGTGCATTTGTGCCGACACCTTTTTATAGATGTCAAACCTTGGTCTTACAAAGACAAGACCCGGACAGATTTTCCGGGCGCGCAGCGACGGCATAGCCGATCTGACTCCGAAACGGCGCGCCTCATAACTGGCAGCAGCCACGACTCCGCGCCCTTCGGCATGGCCCACGGCAAGTGGCACACCTTTCAACGCAGGATTGTCGCGCTGTTCGACGGATGCATAGAAGGCATCCATATCAATATGGATGATCTTTCGGATCTCACCAAGTTCAAGATTCGACAATCCGTCAGCCATATCACTCCTTTTCCCCCGCGAAAAGTTCCGTCGAAAGATAACGGTCGCCAGTATCGGGCAGAAGCACCACTATATTTTTACCGCTATTCGACGGATCTTTAGCAATCTCAGTCGCGGCATACAAGGCCGCTCCCGAAGAAATGCCACATAACACACCTTCGGTGCGGACAAGCCGACGCGCGGCTGCATAAGCCTCATCAGCCTCCACCGTCACCACCTTATTTATAATAGAGCGGTCAAGGATCTCAGGAACGAAACCGGCGCCTATCCCCTGGAGTTTGTGCGGACCGGGCTTTCCGCCGCTGAGGACAGGTGAGTCAGCAGGCTCGACAGCCACAACAGTCACATCAGGATTCCGTTCTTTCAGATAACGGCCTACTCCGGTCAGAGTTCCGCCTGTGCCGACACCTGCCACAAAAAAATCGACTTTGCCGTCAATAGCCGACCAGATCTCAGGCCCGGTTGTCTGATAGTGGATCTGCGGATTGGCGGGATTTGTAAACTGTCCCAGTATGACGGCACCCGGAATTTCGGCACACAGTCTTTCAGCTTCCGCAATAGAACCTTTCATACCTGCCGATCCGGGAGTCAGAACCACTTCCGCTCCATAAGCGGCCAATATCTGACGGCGCTCCATGCTCATTGTATCAGGCATGGTAAGAATCACCCTGTAACCGCGTGCCGCTCCAACAAGAGCAAGTCCGATACCGGTGTTTCCGCTTGTCGGTTCAATGATCGTACCCCCTTTAGTGAGAAGGCCTTTCTCCTCAGCATCACATATCATATTGAGGGCCACGCGGTCTTTCACCGAACCTCCAGGATTGAAACTTTCAATCTTGGCATAGATCACACCGGCCGTTCCTTCAGCCCGGTCATAACTGTTGAGGCGCAACAATGGGGTAGCGCCAATGGTTTCAAGGATGGAATCTGCGATTTTGTTCATAGTGTTTACTGCGTTAAGAGTGTGTATGAATGATATGTCTGCATGAGAATTTAACACAATGAAAGGCATTCAGGTTCACAGTCTGCCTTGGTCGGCATAGGAATAGAAATCGTCACCGGCAATTATTACATGGTCCATAACCCTGATGCCGAGAAAAGACGCGCCATCCTTTATTTTCTGTGTCAGCCGGTCATCCTCACCGCTCGGAAGCGGATTGCCGGAAGGATGATTGTGGACGAGTATGATACCCTCCGCGAGACAGTCAAGAGCACGTTTCAGCAGAAGTTTTACATCAACGACCGTAGCGGCAGTTCCGCCCTGCGATATACAGCGCTTGAATTTCACACGGTTGCTGCGCGACAGCATCATCACCCAGAACTCCTCGTAGTCAAGCTGTCCGATCAGCGGCTGCATGATTTCCCGTACATCGCGGCTCGAACGGATCAGTGGATCTGCGGCAGCAGCCATCTGTTCTCTGTTTCGGCGTCCGAGCTCAAAGGCAGCGGCAAGGCATACAGCCTTTGCAGGACCCACCCCCTTGTATTTTGCCATCATTTCCTGCATACCCATGCGTGCAAGATTATCGACACGCTGGTCACAGTCATGCAGAATGGACCGCGCCATGTCGACAACCGACATACCGGGCAATCCCCCGCCGAAAATCAAAGCAACCAATTCGGCATCGCTGAGCGAGCGTATGCCGTTCGCAAGCGCCTTTTCACGGGGCTTGTCATCGTCATTCAGATCCTGAATACGAGTAGGGATGAAAGGAGAGCGGTCATCCATATAACTTCTATTTACCTTTTCTCATTAGAATTTCCTCCTCGACATCGCGCCCGCGGCCGAGCAGGATCTTGAAGAAGTAGGCTTTCAGAAATCCGCAGCCGTAACCACAGATCTGAATCACACTGGCAGGCAATGCCTTGACCGCAATCACTGCAGACCGCGTCGATACGAGCGCGCTGACAAAGATCGCGGCAAGATACAAGCCCAACGGCAACAGGAACCATGGCGAGACCGTAATGGAAAGCACCAACAGTGCGAGTCCGATAATAACCGCCACGGCAGGAAGCGCATGTACAGTTTTCAGTGAACCGGGATAAAGTAATTTGAGGGTGATGCGCGACATACCGAACACATAGACCTGACGCAGGAACTTGCGGAAGTCGACACGCCGTTTGTGATAGACATAAGCCGGACGTATAAGCACGATCGAGAAACCGGCATTGCGGATACGTGTCGACATATCGATGTCCTCTGAAAACATTTCCCGGAAGCCGCCGACACGCTCATAGACTTTACGGGAGAAACCCATGTTAAACGTTCGCGGCACAAATTTTTCCAGGCTGACCTTCCCTCCGCGTATGCCCCCCGTGGTGAGAAAAGAGGTCATCGCGAAGTTGATCGCTTTTTGGGTAGATGTGAATGAGGAGTGAGCCGAGTCCGGACCGCCGAAACAATCTGCGGGATTCGCATCGAGTTCACGGCTGAGCACCGCGAAATAATCTTCCGGAATCACACAATCGCTGTCAAAGAAAATGAAGTAATCACCCACGGCTCGTTCCAGCCCGTAGTTGCGGGCAATCGAGCGGCCCTCGTTTTCCTTATAGAAATACCTGACACGCAGGTCCGGGACATTCTTGACCACTTCCTCGCAGGGCTGCGTGGATCCGTCCTCGACAATCACCAGCTCGAAATTTTTCAAAGTCTGACGTTTGAGGCTGTCAAGCAGGTCCCTGACCTCGTCGACACGGTTGTAGACCGGAACTATTACTGAAAAACGCACTTTCTCTTCCATCAGCTCATTCGGTTTTTATAATCTTCATAATCGAAACGGCGCAGATAACTGCAATTGCCGGATGAATCGCAGAGCACCATTGCCGGATGCTGTATGCCGTTGAACATTGTTGTCTTCACAGTCGTATAGTGATTCATATCTTCCAGCGTCAGTCTGTCGCCGGCTTTCAAAGGCTCTCTGAAACACCAGTCGCCGACATAATCGCCGCTTAGACAGGAATTTCCGCCAAGTCTGTAACGCGGTAGTCCTTCAGCCTCCTCAACGCTCTCGGTGATGGCCGGCTTATAGGGCATTTCAAGACAATCGGGCATATGACAGGCGAAACTAACGTCGATAATGGCAGTTCTGACACCCTGATTCTCCACAACATCGAGAACTTCGGTGATCAGATCACCTGTGCGCCATGTAAAAGCACTGCCAGGTTCCAATACCACCTGAAGCCATGGATAGCGGCTGCGGAAATCTTTCAGCAGAGAGATCAGATGGCCCACGTCATAACCCTCGCGCGTCATCAGGTGGCCACCGCCGAAATTCACCCATTTCAGACGGTCGAAATAACGACCGAACTGCTGCTCGAAAGCGGAGAGCACTTTCTCCAGATCATAACTGGTGCTCTCGCAAAGCGCATGGAAATGCAGCCCTTCAATTCCGGCAGGCAATTCTCCGCCAAGCTGCTCGGCCGTCACGCCGAAACGCGAGCCGGGCAGAGCCGGATTGTAGATTTCAGTATCGATGACCGAGCACTGCGGATTGACCCTCAGCCCCGGCGACACTCCCGCGGCAAGGGTACGCTGTCCGTATCTATCCCATTGGCCGAGAGAGTTGAACGTCAGGTGTGTGGCCCGTGACAGAAATTCGTCGATAGTTGCCTCGGTATACACCGGACAATAGACGTGGGCCTCCCCTCCGAGTTCATCGTTGCCGAGACGCAGCTCATTGAGCGAGCTTGCCGTGAAATCGCGGTTATATTCGCGGACTATCGGAAATGTGCGCCACAAAGCGTTGGCCTTGAAAGCCATGATGATATTGACGCCGGCTTCCCGCTCCACGCGGTTGATCAGCGACAGGTTGCGCCGCAGCCTGTCTTCATATACGATGTAGAAAGGGGTAGGTATCTCGTCTGCTTTCATTTTGAAAGTATTTGTTTTAGGTCTGATTTGATATTTCAGCCGACAACTGAAAATTTAGCGAATTTCAGCATCAGCGTACGCGTGTCGGTGCTGTCGAATTTCACCGTGATGCGCGGGTCGGGTCCTGCGGTGTCTATCACGGTGATGGTTCCGAGGCCGAATTTGGCATGTTCGATTTTCATGCCCTCGCTCAGTTCGCCGACGCTGTGGAGCGTGTATTTTCCGCCACCCTGCGAAGCCGCAGGGGCTGCGGAAGGCCGGTCGCCACCTGTTTCCGGACGTCTATACGATTCCGCCGACAGCGAAGGACTCACTTTGCGCAATGAGTTGAGGCTGCGGGCCGATCCTGCCATCGAGGCATTGTAGTTGACCGTCGGACGCACTTTCGGCGCCGATGCGCCGAGATTGTCGTTGGTGGCAAGTCTCAGAAAACGGCGGTCTATGTCGCCGAGGAAGCGCGACGGACGGCAGGCGGCAGTCTGGCCGTTGCGAAAACGCGAACCGGCATAGCTGAGCATACAGAATTTCTTCGCACGGGTAATCGCCACATACATAAGGCGCCGTTCCTCCTCGATCTGCGAGGGTGAATCCTGCGCCATGGCCGAAGGGAAAAGATCTTCTTCCACACCGACCACAAAAACATTGTTGAACTCCAGTCCTTTGGCGGCATGGACCGTCATCAGCGTCACGCGCTCCTCAGTGCCGTCGCCGGAGTCAGAATCCTGATCGGTCGCCAGCGATACCTCGGCCATGAAGTCGGCAAGCGACATACTGTCGTTCCCCTCCTCCACACGTGTCTCCACAAAACCTTTGACGCCGGAAAGCAATTCCTGAATATTCTCCTGCTTGGAAAGATTTTCAGGGGTATTGTCGTGGAGATACATCTTGAACATCTCAGTGCGCTCGATGATTTTAGTGGCGAGTTCATAGGCATCGGCGCCCTTGCGGTTAGCCTGCACAAATTCAGCAATCAGCCCGGCGAATCCGTCGAGCTTGCGCAGCGCACCAGCATTCAGCCCCGCGGGATATTTGTCAGGTTCCTGAATCACGGTCCAGATGCTGACATTTCCGTCGATGGCCGCGCGGGTCAGACGGTTGAGGGTGGTCTCCCCTATCCCGCGCGCCGGAAAGTTGATGACACGTCTGAGGGCCTCGTCGTCGTCAGGATTGAGAGCAAGGCGGAAATAGGCTATCGCGTCCTTGACCTCCTTGCGCTGATAGAACGAAAGGCCTCCGTAAATTCTGTAAGGTATGTTGCGCTTTCTCAGAGCCTCTTCAAGCACGCGGCTCTGCGCATTGGTGCGGTAGAGTATGGCAAATTCATCAGCGCCGTCGCCGCTTGTCATCTTCAGCTGCGACAGACGCGAGGCCACCTGATAAGCTTCCTCGAAGTCGCTGTAACATTTGACCACCTCGATCGGCGCTCCGGTCTCGTTTTCGGAATATACCGTCTTCGGGATCTGTTCGCTGTTCTTGTCGATCAAAGATCCGGCAGCGTTGATGATGTTGCGCGTCGAACGATAATTGCGTTCGAGCTTGAAAGTCGAGAGTGCCGAATAAGTCTTTTTCAGATCCAGAATATTGCGGATGTTGGCTCCGCGGAACGAATAGATGCTCTGCGCGTCGTCGCCGACAACACAAAGCCTGCCGCTCTCGCGTGTCAGCTGCGTGACGATGACATGCTGTGCGAAGTTAGTATCCTGATACTCATCCACAAGCACATATTGGAAAAACTCGCGGTAGTGCCTGAGCACATCCGGATTGTCGCGCAGAAGCACGTTGGTATAGTAGAGCAGATCGTCGAAATCCATCGCTCCGGCCACAACACAACGGTCGCGGTAAGCCCGGTAAATGGCATGGAGTTCCGGCCGCTTCGCCCTCGCGTCGGCCTCCATAACGTCACGGCTCAGGGCATAGTCCTCAGGCGAGACGAGAGCGTTCTTAGCGCCGGAGATTGCCGAGAGCACCGCCGAAGGCTTGTAGATCTTATCATCGAGCTGCATGTCGCGGATGATGGTCTTGACCAAGGACTTGCTGTCGGCGGTATCATAGATCGTGAAATTGCTCTTGAAACCGATCAGTTCGGCATTGGCGCGCAGAATACGGGCGAAAATTGAGTGGAAGGTTCCCATCCACAGTTTCGACGCCACGGCTCCGCCGACAAGCTGCTCGATACGTTCGCGCATCTCCTTGGCCGCCTTGTTGGTGAACGTCAGCGCGAGAATGCGCCACGGCTCGTAGCCGAGGCGCAGAAGATGCACAATCTTATAAGTCAGTACACGGGTCTTTCCCGACCCGGCACCGGCTATCACAAGCTGCGGGCCGTCGCAATATTCTACTGCGGCCCGCTGCTGTTCGTTGAGTTCGTCAAGATAGTTTCCGTCCATCAATCCCTCTTACTTGATGAGCAGACGGTCTCCGGTCTCGTTGACTATCGAGCGGTAATAACGGTCGTCATAGCCTCCGTAGATCGGTGACACGGGCATTCCCTCCGGCGTACGCTCAAATTTGCCGTCTTTCTCACGCTTGATATTGCCGTCCATATATTTGACAAGCAGATAGTCGCCGAGATCCTTGTAATGTTTCACGAAACGGCGCGAGGCGATAGCCGAATGGTCGGTCAGCAAACTGCGGGCGGCATCCGGATCGAGAGCGGGCACTTCGGCAAGGAAGTTTCTGACCTCGGTCTCAAGGGTGTCTTCCTCGGCTTTCTGCACACGGCGGATATCGTCGATCATCTTGCTGTACTGGTGGTATGCCTGGTTAGCGACATAGCTTGTCACCCAGAAGGCGGCATCCCAGGAGAGCGTCAGCAGGTCGCCGTTGCCTTTGGCAAATTCATGAGGCACGGCTGTGATACAGCTGTACATCGGCACATAGACACAGGTATTGGCATCGTCCACACCGAACCAAAGGATACCGCGCATCAGATCGGGATGTGCGGAGTTCATCTGCGAGACAAATGAGAAACCGGTCTGCTGTGTTGCAATGGCGCGTTCGTTGAGGTATTCCTTGCCGTCGACCTTGAAAGTCATCGGACGCCAGCGGTAAGGCACGGCATAAGGACCGGCACCTATATCCTTCGTCATATCCATCGGAGTACCCTCGAAGTGGTCGCGCATCATCCATTTCATATCGTTGAGGCTCACCTTGCGGTCGGGTTTCACCCAAAGGGGCATCGGCTCGCCCTCGGCTTTCATGACCCAGGGGAGATATGCGTCCATACCGTCGGCAAAGCGGTTGAAGTAGCTCCATACACGTCCGTCGCAACCGCGTGTGGCTGTTCCGTCAAGTTCGCCATAAGCGAGCGAAAAGCTGAAATCCTCATCCTTGCCGTCGAAATAGCCCATCTTGCGGGCAAATTTGATTACGTCGGGTGAATAGAGTGTGTTCTGCTTGTCTTTCAGAGGGAATTTGTGGATACGCGGATGGTTGGCGTGACCGGAGATACAGTCGTCAGGAATGCGGCGGGCAACCCACACGGCACCTTTCTCTTTGCCACCCTTGCCTACGAGTTCCATGATCCAGGCCTCTTCCGAATCGGCAATAGAGAATGATTCGCCGCTTGAATGATAACCGTAGGTATTTACTAAATCGGTCATTATCTTTATGGCTTCGCGTGCGGTCCTGGCTCGTTCGAGAGTCACGTAGATCAGCGATCCGTAGTCCATGATACCCGTGGTGTCGGCCAACTCCGGACGGCCGCCCCATGTGCTTTCCGATATGGTCAGGCCGTGTTCGTTCATATTGCCGATGGTCGTATATGTCTCCGCCACTTCTGGAATCTCTCCAAGATAGCAGCCGGTGTCCCACTCGACAATCTTTCTCATCGATCCCGGTGCATGTTTGCCTCCGGGACGGTTATAAAGTTCTCCATACAGCGTATGGCTGTCTGCTGCATAGGTGACAAGCACCGAGCCATCGGGAGTGGCATTCTTCCCGGCGATAAGACTGGTGCAGGCCAAAGCCGGCTCCACGGCCATCAGAGCAAGCGCTCCGAGAAGTATTTTATCGAACATTTTCATGATTGGTTTTGTTTTTTTAATGTTTCGGATATGGTTGATCCGCAGCCTCTGCGACACGTAAAGCCGGTAAGCGACCATAGCTGCGGACGTCTATCATGCAAAAATAATGAAATTCATCAACAAATCCAAGCCGTAGACTATCTTTCATTTCACAGTCTTGTGCTTAATTTTCGGAAAATTTGCTGATTACAAATATTTTTCATTAATTTGCATCCGAGACTCCGACCCGACATAACATTTTTAACTTCTCATATACTACTCACTAACCAACTATTTATTATGAAAAAGTATCTCGCAGAGATGATCGGAACCTTCGTTCTGGTCCTTATGGGTTGCGGTAGCGCGATCTTCGCAGGTATCGGCCTCGGCACCACCGGCTATGGCGTGACAACCCTCGGCGTTGCTATGGCTTTCGGCCTTTCTGTCGTGGCTATGGCTTACACTATCGGCAATATCTCAGGCTGCCACATCAATCCGGCCATCACCCTCGGTGTCTGGTCAAGCGGCCGTATGAGCGGCAAGGAAGCCGGAGGCTACATGCTGTTCCAGTGCATCGGCGCGATCATCGCTTCTGCGGTCCTCTACATCCTCGTGCACTCCGGCAATGAAGCCGGCATCGAAGCCGTGTTCAACAGCACGACAACCACCGGCTCCAACAGTTATCTCCCCGGCAACATTGTGCCCGCATTCCTCGCCGAGCTAATCTTCACCTTCATTTTCGTGCTTGTAGTGCTTGGCTCAACCGACGAAAAGAAAGGCGCAGGCAATTTCGCAGGTCTTGCCATCGGCCTTACTCTCGTGCTTGTCCACATCGCCTGTATCCCCATCACCGGTACCTCTGTCAATCCCGCCCGTTCGATCGGCCCGGCCATTTTCGCAGCCATCGAAGGCAATTGTGTGCCCCTCAGCCAGCTCTGGCTCTTCATCGTGGCTCCTTTCATCGGTGCCATGCTGAGCGCCTATGTATGGAAAGGTCTCCGCTCCAATGACTGACAGACTGTTTCTCTAAAGATTTAGTCCGCAGGGGCATGACCGTCAAGTCATGTCCCTGCGCATTGTTTAACGCAACTCATACCTACACTCTACATGAATCTCAACGGACGACGCGAAAGCTCCAACGTCAGTGACCGCCGCGGTGGCGGAGGAGGTGGCAAAAAATTAGGCGCAGGAATAGGAGCCGTAATCATAGCGGCTATAATCGCATGGATTTCAGGTGGCAATCCGCTCGACGTCCTGCTTTCGAACGCAGGATCATTCACTTCAGGAGAGTCACAGACAGCACAAAATTACACTCCGACAGAAGAAGAGGAGGAACTGGCCCGTTTCTCCAGGCAGATCCTTGCCGGGACTGAAGATGTGTGGACCAAAATTTTCGCTCAGATGGGCAAAGAATATGAGCCTCCGACACTTGTGCTCTATACCGATGCTGTCCGCAGTGCATGCGGCGACGCTTCGGCTTCGGTCGGTCCGTTTTACTGTTCGGCCGACGAGAAACTTTACATAGACCTCTCCTTTTTCCGCGACATGCGCAAGACTCTCGGTGCCGACGGAGATTTTGCCTATGCCTATGTGATCGCTCACGAGGTCGGCCATCATGTCCAGCACCTGCTCGGCACCCTCGACGAAGCACATTCGCAGATGAACCGCCTGAACGAGACTGAGGCCAACAACATAAGCGTCCGCATCGAGCTCCAGGCCGATTTCCTCGCCGGAGTATGGGCCTATCATGACAATGAGATGTTCGACTCCATCGAAGACGGCGACCTTGAAGAGGCTCTCGACGCCTCGATGAAAATCGGCGACGATTATCTGCAAAAACGTGCACGCGGCTACTCTGTGCCCGATTCATTTACCCACGGCACATCAGCACAGCGCACCCGCTGGCTCAAAAAGGGACTCACTACCGGAGACATAACCCAAGGTGACACCTTCTCAATACCCTACTCAAGTCTGTGAGCCTTTTTCACTGCAAAAACAAAAAAATCACACTCTCTCCGCATTATCGCACTAAAACAGCATTTCCCGTGACTATCTTTGCAACATCGAAGATTCACGGGAAATGTTTTTCTTTGACTGAAATCTGAAAAGCCGACAGGGGCAGTCGGTTACGGCGGTTTATGTCAGAGAGGATTCACGACTGTGATTCGGAGAGCCTGCGGTAAAGAATCGCAGCGACATTGGCAGCGGCGCTGCTGTCGGTATGAAGTATGGATCTGATTTTCGCGTAGCCGTCCAGCTGGGCCTTTCGGGCAGGCCCGTCGGGGATGACACGCGAGAGTTCCCGGTCCACAGCCTCCGGCGTACAGTTATGGACGAGCATTTCGGGCGCCACGCAACCCCTGACACCCGTTTTCGCGGCATCTCGGTTTACCTCGCGCCGTGTCTTCCGGTCGATTTTTCCGGCAATGAGGTTCGGGAGCGCCACATAAGGTATTTTCAGAATATGGACAAACAGATCGTGAGCCCATTTCCAGCCCACGGCTCTGTAACACACCACCTGCGGACATCCGGCAAGGGCACATTCGAGGGAGGCGGTCCCTGAGGTCACCATCGCGGCACGCGAACGGGCCATAAGTTCGAGCGTGGCGGCATCGACAAGCGGAAAGGAGGTGAATTTTGCATATAGCTTCCGGTCAATCGAGGGAGCGGCGGCGACTACGGTCTGCATCTCCGGATGACGGCGCGCGGCGGCATCCATTACCGGCAGGTTGGCCGTGATCTCGCCTACGCGGCTTCCTGGCACGAGAGCAAGGATCGGGCTATCCGCAAGTCCGTAACGGCTGAGAAATTCCTCGCGCGGAGGCAGGTTTTTCAACACATCCTCGACTTCCTCGACCGATGGATTGCCGACATATTCAACTTTCACCCCCCTCTCGCCGAACCAGGCCGGCTCAAAAGGGAGAATCGAAAATATGCAGTCGACATAGCGGCGCAACTGGCGGATGCGGTATTCCTTCCATGCCCAGAGCTTCGGAGCGATATAGTAGAATACTTTTATGCCGAGACTCTTGGCATATTTGGCAAGTTTGAGATTGAAGCCGGGATAATCGACGAGAACCACGGCATCGGGCCGCATCGTGCGTATGGCCTCTTTGGCGGTGCGCAGATTGCCGAGGACTTCCGGCAGATGCGTGGCCACGTCAATGAAACCCATGAACGCCATGCGGCTGAAATGGATCAGAGGCTCGTGACCGACAGCTGCGGCCATTTTGTCACCTCCGAGAAAGATGATTTCAGCCGAAGCATCACGCTTCAGCAACTCTTTGATTACTTGCGACGCATGGACGTCGCCTGAGGCCTCTCCGGCCGAAAAGAAGTACTTCATAAACGCAAAGATATAGGATTTTTTTCATTTTCTGAAGGATTTTCGCTAACTTGCGCGTTATTTAAGGGTAGACCGGCTCAGACCGCAGTCTGTTTTTCACAACGTCAACTATACGTAATGCAGCGATACTTTCTTGGTGCCCTACTTTGGCTGATTCCGCTTATTTCATTCGGGAAGACTCCGATTTTCGGAAATCCGGAAGTCGAGATCGACCACATGTATGCTTATGTGAAGCGTCATAACCCTGATTTCAAACGCGAGGTGGCCGCAGCGTTCTACAACGTCGGACGGCGCTATGGCATCCGTGGCGACATTGCCATGTGTCAGGCAATCATCGAGACAGGCTGGTTCCGTTTCGACAACGGCACAGCCGTGCGTCCCGAAGCCCATAATTATTGCGGACTCGGCGTCAAGAAGAGAGGCGATAAAGGATGTTCGTTCCGTACCGTCGAAGAAGGTGTCACGGCTATGATACAGCATCTCTATGCCTACGCCTGCCGTGGTAGTCTTCCATCGGGAGAACGGAAAATCGACCCGCGCTTTGACTATGTCAGCCGGGGATCGGCTCCTACATGGGAAAAGCTCGCCGGCCGCTGGGCCATGAATCCGCGTTACGGGTCCAACATTCTGCGTATATATTCCGGCCTGGCATCCAAAGCGTCATCCGGGCGCAAGATCCAGTTCATCGAAGTCGATATCCCTGACCATCTTCTTGACGATGACGGAATTGATTACGGAGATCTTGACTATGTCCACGACGTAGAAAGCACATCAGCCACCGTAACCGACGACGATCTCTTCAACTAAGCCATACAGCTCTGCCCTTGTCTGCAAGTTTTTTACAGTCATGAAAGAAAAAGAAATTATCTCAAATATAGCCTCAAGGCTCGCCATCACCGAACTCAATGCCATGCAGAAACGCATGGCTTCCGTCAAGACAGGCGGCAACACCATTACCCTTCTGGCCCCGACCGGCTCCGGAAAGACTCTGGCTTTCGCCATCCCTCTGCTAAAGACACTTGGGCCCGCTGATAGAAAAGTACGCGCCGTGGTCATGGCCCCCTCACGCGAACTCGTCCTCCAGATATTCGACGTCATCCGCCCGCTCGCAACTGGCCTCAAGACCGTAGCCTTCTACGGCGGCCACTCCATGCAGGAGGAAAAGAATTCCCTTTCGGTCACCCCCGACATCATCATAGCGACTCCAGGCCGCTTGCTCGACCACATAACACGCGGGCTGGTGGAGCTGTCGGGAGTACGCGCTCTTGTACTTGACGAATATGACAAGGCTCTTGAACTGGGATTTGCCGACGAAATGAAACGTGTGTGCAGGCGGCTGACTTCGCTGAGCCTCATAATTCTGACCTCGGCGACGCGTCTCGACGAACTCCCGGCATTCCTCCCCGCTACTCCTGCCGCGGAACTGATCGATTTCAGCTCCGAATCATCGCCACGACGCAGAATGCAGATTGTCAATGTACCCTCTCCGACCCGCGACAAGCTCGACACCCTCATCGACCTGCTGCGTTCGCTCGACAACGGCCGCGTCATCGTCTTCGCTAATCACCGTGAAAGTGTGGAGCGCATTTATAATGCATTACGCAAAGCCGGACTCCCCGTCGGCATCTATCACGGCGGTCTTGAACAGAACGACCGTGAAAATGCCGTCGAAATGCTCAACAACGGCTCTACCCCGATACTGGTTTCGACTGATCTTGGTGCCCGTGGCCTTGACATCGCCGATCTTTCGGCTGTCGTACATTACCATCTCCCCCCTTCTCCGGAAGCATGGACACACCGCAACGGCCGCACTGCCCGCCAGCAGGCCTCCGGTGAAATATATGTCATCACGTCTGACGAAGAGAACCTTCCTGACTATCTCGAATGGGACCGCGAACTCGTGCCGCAAGGCAAAAGTACCGACCCGATCAAATCAGACACAGCGACACTCTATTTCAATGTCGGCAAAAAAGAGAAGATCTCTCGCGGCGACATCGTCGGCTTCATTGTGGCCAAAGGCGCCCTCGAAGCTAATGACATCGGCCACATCGCCTTGCGCGACCATGCGGCACTCGTAGCGGTGCCGCGCAAGGAGGCTGGCAGACTTATAGCCGAACTCAACAACCATAAAATAAAAAACACCCACGCCAAAATATCGCTGTTAGGAAAATAGCGGATATTCCGGCGCGTGTGGTGAGGGCATTTTGAAGAAAGCTGGTATCCGGAGGCAAATGCCGGCTTTAACTACTAACGTGTTATGTCGAACCCGCGGCGCTGCAACGCGCGCAGCATGCGGTAGTTCATCGCTTCATTGTAATAGCCGACGATATGACCGGCCCAGTCGTTGTCACTCTTTGTTCCTTCGCGGGTGCGGTTGTACTCACTGATTTTCTCGTCGTAGGCCCGGAGTTCCTCCGTCATGGCATCGTTATCCTGGCGGTAACAATCCTTGTAGACGACTAACTCAACCGGCTGCTTCGGTTTCAGATCGGGACGTTCACGCGGTACCCCGATAGCCAGGCCGCAGACAACAAACGTCTTTTCCGGCAACTTCATCAGTGAAGCCACAGCCTCAGGAGCCGCCGTGCGGGCATATCCGATAGGACATGTCCCCAATCCGAGCGATTCGGCCATAGCCAGTGCGCCCATCATCGCCAGAGTCGCGTCAACCACCCCGACAATCAGCCCGTCAGCCGTAGAGGCAAAGTCAGGCATGTCGATGTTCTTGGCCTCGCTAATAAGTCTGATCTTATGATAGTCGATCAGAAATAGGAGGAAATGACTGCAAGTCTTGATCTGCTTCTGATTGGTCAGTTCATAGAGTTGCTCCTTGATCTTCTGGTCTGTTACGTCGACCACGGAAAACTGCTGGCCGTTATAGCTTGTAGGCGTATTGCGTATAGCTTCATATATCAAATTCATCTGCTCGTCTGAAATTGCCTCACGCTCATAACGCCGCACCGATCTGCGCTCCAAAAGAGTATCTTTCACATCTTTCATAGTCCGGAAAAATTGCAAATATAATTTAAGGGGAATTAAAGTTAAATATAGAATAATGCAATGTTTTGTTACAACAAATAAAACTCACTGATTGTTCATAATTAGAGTATATCCGTCTATTTTGCTCATACCCCGACATGAGTTTGCACACTTGCGCCAAAAGGCATAACTTTGTAAACCCAACAGCTTCACAATGGAACTCATCACTTCTGAAAACATCCTTTTGATAGGCTCGGTTCTTCTGATCGCCGGTGTGCTCATCGGCAAGTCAAGCTATCGTTTCGGCCCCCCCCTCCTGCTGATCTTTCTCCTTGTCGGCATGGCCTTCGGGACCGATGGCGTAGGCATTCAGTTCAGCAACATGCACTCGGCCCAGTTCATCGGCATGATCGCACTCTGTATCATCCTCTTCTCCGGCGGCATGGGCACAAAAATCTCAGCCATTCGGCCGGTCATCCTTCCTGGCCTGGTACTCTCGACGGTCGGGGTGCTGCTGACCGCAGTGCTGACCGGACTGTTTATCTGGTGGCTATCAGGCATGAGCTGGACCAACATTCATTTCGCCTTCATACCCTCCCTGCTGCTGGCAGCCACAATGTCATCGACCGACTCCGCATCTGTCTTCGGCATCCTCGGCAGTCAGAAAGTTGGCCTGCGCAACCACCTCAGGCCGATGCTCGAACTTGAGAGTGGTTCCAATGACCCTATGGCCTACATGCTCACCATAATCCTCATTGAGGCCATCACCATCGGAGGCACTCTCTCCGCCGGCTCCATACTGCTTGAACTCCTGCTTCAGTTCGGCGTAGGTGCTCTCGGCGGATTTCTGATGGGTAAAGTGACTTTGTGGCTCATCAGAGCCTATCGCCGTATCGACGCCAAGTCGGAGCCGTGTTTTTCACCTTTGCCGCCCCCACCGCCCTCGCCGGCAACGGCTATCTCGCTGTCTACATCTGCGGCATCGTTCTTGGAAACGCTCCTCTCCCCAACCACCGCGGCATCGCCAAATTCCTCGACGGAATGACCTGGCTGGCCCAAATTGTGGTCTTCCTCATGCTCGGTCTCCTCGTCAATCCCCACGAGATGATCGACGTTGCCCCCGTCTCACTCCTTATCGGCATCTTCATGATCCTCATCGGCCGTCCGCTGAGCGTTTTTATCTCCCTTGCACCGATGCGCAGAATCAGTCTGCGGTCAAAGGCATTTATATCCTGGGTCGGACTGCGCGGAGCCGTGCCCATCATCTTCGCCACCTACCCCGTAGTTTCGGGAATCGAAGGAGCCGGGCAGATCTTCAATATTGTCTTCTTCATCACCATACTCTCGCTCCTCATTCAGGGCACTACGGTCATCACCGCAGCGCGACGCCTCGGTCTCATCGCCCGTGACAGCACAGATGACGAAGACTTCGGTGTAGAACTCGCCGACGAACTCCCCACCTCGCTCCAGACTCTCACCCTCACCCACGAACACCTTGCAAAAGCCGCCACCCTGCGCGACATGCAGCTGCCGGCAGGCTCCCTCGTCATGATGATCCGTCGCGGCAACCGCTACATAGTTCCCAACGGAACACGTCACCTTCAGCCGGGCGACACCCTTCTCATCATAAAAGAAGATCAGGAACCTGCCGGATAATGTCGGCTCTTCCTCCGAGTTGGGCTAAAACGGGAAATTCCGCGCATGGCTGCGCACTTTTCCTCCTGCCGAACCCTTACAAGCCATTCCCCGTCATCTCACAAATGAAGATTCCAAATCGAAGTGCAAAACTTTGAAGTAAGAATCATCAATTCTCCTC
>UQVH01000033.1 GCA_900544535.1 uncultured Bacteroidales bacterium
ACAAGGGCCGTCAGTAGTAGAAACAGCTTTTTCATACCTAATAGTTAAGTAATACGAAATTAGTTAAAGTATAAAATGATGATATTTTAATGTAAATGTGTTGCCGAAAAGTGAATTTTCAGGCAATGAAGTCGCTCAGAGGAAGAGAGCATTGAGCGGGGAGCACAACGGAATGTTCGTAAAAATATGTTTTAATTATGATGTCGAAGCACCATTATTGGAAACATGAGTTTATTTAGCATAAAGAATAGTATAGATGAATGTCGGTGAGGCTACCAAGCCGGCCGTTTAATGAAACAGCTTATATATTAAACAAATTTTTGCTTAAATGTTTCATTTCGCTTGCAAAAATAATCTTTTCTTGCGAAAATGTTAATGATTCCTATGTGAAAATTTGTTAATACGCAAATATTCCCAAATCGAATCTGTAATGAAACGGTATGCAAAAATAAAAAACTGAAAGGGTATAGGGGCGATTGAAGCGGATTTTTTACATATAATTCTTAAATAGGTTCCGGCAGATATTGCATGAGGTAAAATCATTTTTAACATTTGATTGCATGATTGCAGTGAATGGTCAGTTCCCATTATATATAATAAGGTGTAAAAGTGACGGATTGTCTTATTTCAAATGTAATTTTGGTGAATTTATAATCTAAAGGAGGTATTTGATAATATTTTATTGATTTTTCTGAAAATTTTCTTGCATTTTATTTGGCGGTTTCAAATAAGTGCCGTAAATTTGTCGCGTTGACGCAATCAAGCATCATCAGCCACAATTCAAAAAAGAGAACTATGATTGGTTTATCAAACAACAGCAACTTTTATTGGTGGCGCATCGGCGGGTTCTGTCGATGGCGATGATTTGCGTCTGTCCGCGTGATTGCGGACTCGAAAAAGGAGGTACACAAACGGCTGTCGATAGAGAATCGGCAGCCGTTTGTGTTTTTATATATTTCCACTCGCTGAATCAGCAATTCCAATTATCAGATATTACAATGAGCACTTACAAGTCTCTTCTTCCCGTTGACGAGGAAGGTTATTACGGCCGTTTCGGCGGCGCATACGTCCCGGAAATTCTCCACAGGAATGTTGAAAACCTGCGCAAGGCATTTTACCGTTACGCCGGCGACGATGATTTTCAGAAAGAGTTCGACACACTGATGCGCGACTACGTAGGCCGTCCCTCACCGCTCTATCGCGCGGACCGCCTGAGCGAACGCTACGGCTCTAACATCTATCTCAAACGTGAGGATCTGAACCATACCGGCGCCCACAAAATCAACAATGCCATCGGATCTGCTCTTTTGGCCAGGAGGATGGGAAAGCGGCGGATCATAGCCGAGACCGGAGCGGGGCAGCATGGAGTGGCCACGGCAACGGTCTGTGCGCTGATGGGACTCGAATGTGTGGTCTATATGGGCGCGACCGACGTAGCCCGTCAGCAGCCGAATGTCGAGCGCATGAAGATGCTGGGTGCCACGGTGGTGCCGGTCATGTCGGGCAACCGTACGCTGAAAGATGCTACCAACGAAGCCATACGCGACTGGTGTTGTAATCCTGAAAGCTTCTACATAATCGGGAGCACCGTCGGGCCACATCCTTATCCTGAGATGGTCGCACATTTCCAGTCGGTCATCAGCAAGGAGATCCGGTCGCAGCTCAAAAGCCATATCGGACGCGAGACACCGGACTGCGTGATCGCCTGCGTCGGCGGAGGTAGCAATGCCGCCGGAGCTTTCTACCATTTCATAGAAGACGAGTCCGTAAGGCTGATCGCCGCAGAAGCCGCCGGACTCGGAGTGGACAGCGGGAAGACGGCCGCCACAATACATGCCGGAACTGAAGGGATCATCCACGGCGCACGCACACTCGTGATGCAGTCGGCCGACGGTCAGATAGAGGAGCCATACAGTATTTCGGCCGGTCTGGACTATCCGGGCATCGGTCCGCTCCACGCATTTCTCGCCCGGTCAGGAAGAGCGGAAGTGCTTGCGATCACTGACCGCGAGGCGTTGGATGCAGCCATGACAACAACAAGACTGGAAGGGATCATCCCTGCGTTGGAAAGCGCTCATGCGCTTGCGGTGCTTGAGCGCATGAAGTTCGGACGCGATGAAACGATAGTGGTCAATGTTTCGGGTCGCGGCGACAAAGACATGCACACTTATCTGTCCGCACTCGGCGACAAATGAAAGAGAATAGAAGTTACACCTTAGAAATAATATTATAATATCGAACGATGAGAAAAATAAGACAATATACACGTACAATTCCAGCCGATCTTGAAACTCCGGTCGGAATCTATCTGAAAATCCGTGACCTCTATCCGCAGTCGGCACTTTTGGAAAGTTCCGACTATCATGCCTCCCAGAATGCCGTCTCGTTTATCGGGGTAGAGCCGATCGGCAGTTTCAAAGTCGAAAACGAGCAGGTGGTCATGAACTATCCCGACGGCGAAACGATCAGGAAGAATATAGCCGGAGGCAATGCCGATGTGATCGACGAGCTGCGGGGCTATATCGAGAGTTTTGAAATAGAGCGCGAAGATGGAAAGCAACTTCCCAACGGACTTTTGGGATACACTGCATATGACGCCGTGCGCTATTTCGAGTCTGTCGGGATCAGTGGCCGTCAACAGCGGTTTGCCGACGTACCCGACATGTATTACGTCCTCTACCGCTATCTGATCCAGGTCGATCATTACAAAAACGAGATGACTATCGTTGAAAACCGGCCGGAAGGATCAGCCGCCGGAACAGACGAGCTGATCGCCGTACTCCACAACAACAATATGGCTCAATATCCCTTCAAGGCGGCTGACGATCTGGAGTCGAGCATGAGCGACGGCGATTTCATCGAGGCGGTAAGGAAATGCACAGGCCACTCACTGCGGGGCGACGTGTTTCAGATCGTGCCGTCACGGCGCTTTTCGAGAGGTTTCAGTGGCGACGAGTTCAACGTCTACCGTGCGTTGAGGTGCATCAATCCGTCGCCCTATCTGTTTTATTTCGACTTCGGCAACTTCAAGGTGTTCGGCTCGTCGCCCGAAACGCATCTGCGCATCAGTGGGCGGACGGCGTACATAGACCCGATCGCCGGGACATTCCGCCGCACCGGCGACGAGGAGAAAGACCGCCGTCTCGCCGACGAACTTTTAGCGGACGAGAAGGAAAATGCCGAGCACATCATGCTCGTGGATCTTGCCCGCAACGATCTCAGCCGCAGCGGAGGCCGGGTGTCGATAGAATTTCTGAAACAGATACAATATTATTCACACGTTATCCATATGGTCTCGCGTGTCAAAGCCGAGTTGCCGGAAGGAGCCGACCACTACCGCCTCTTTGCCGACACATTTCCGGCCGGAACGCTCAGCGGCGCGCCCAAAGTCCGCGCCATGCAGATCATCGACGCCGTCGAGCCGCACAGCCGACTGCTCTACGGCGGATGCATCGGTTATCTCGGCTTCAACGGTGACATAAACCAGGCCATCACCATCCGCAGTTTCCTCAGTCACGGAGGGCGCCTGTATTCGCAGGCCGGCGCCGGGATCGTGGCCCGCTCCAAAGCTGAAAGCGAACTCCAGGAGACCCGCAACAAGCTCGGTGCGCTGAGCAAAGCCATAACCTATGCCGAAGAATTCGGCAAATGATCAACCCGAAAAACATCCGACGGATATGAAACTATTACTCTTTGACAACTACGACTCCTTTACCTATAATATTGCTCATGTCATGCGTGGACTTGGTGTGGAGCCTGACGTGAGACGCAACGACCGCATCACGCTTGATGAAATCGCCGCCTATGACAAGATCATCATCTCTCCCGGTCCGGGCATCCCCTCGGAAGCGGGGCTGCTCACTGCAATGCTTGAACGATATGCCACGGGAAAGCCGATCCTCGGCGTCTGTCTGGGGCATCAGGCCATCGGCGAACGATTCGGCGCCCGGCTGCGTAACCTCTCGACCGTATATCACGGAGTCCAGACTCCCGCGCGGCTCGTTTGTGACGACTATATTTTTGCCGGCGTTCCGGCCGAATTCGATGCCGGCCGCTATCACTCGTGGGTGGTCGACCGCGAAAGCCTGCCGCAGGAGCTTGAAATAACCGCCGTGAGCGACGACGGCGAAATCATGGCGATGCGCCACAAGGTTTATGACATACGCGGGGTGCAGTTTCACCCTGAGTCGATACTGACACCCTACGGGATTACTATTCTTGAAAACTGGCTGACCCACTGACCCTCCAAAAACAGAAAAGGAATATGAAAAATCTTCTATATAAAATGTTCGAGCACAAAAACCTCAGTCACGAAGAGGCCCGCGAGGTGTTGCTCAATATAGCCGACGGACGTTACAACGACGCGCAGTTAGCTGCTTTCATGACTGTCTTCCTGATGAGAAGCATCACCCTTGACGAACTGACCGGCTTCCGCGACGCTCTGCTCGAACGCCGCCGTCCGGTGGACCTCGGAGGGGTGAAGGCGATCGACATTGTCGGTACAGGGGGCGACGGAAAGAACACTTTCAATATCTCGACCGCGACGTGCTTTGTCGTGGCCGGAACCGGACGCAAGGTGGTCAAACACGGCAACTACGGCGCCAGCTCCGTGTCGGGTGCCAGCAATGTGCTTGAACGTCACGGCGTCCGCTTCACTGACGATCAGGACCGTCTGCGCCGTTCGCTTGACGAGTGTGGCGTAAGTTATCTGCACGCACCGTTTTTCAGTCCGGCGCTAAAAAGTGTGGCGCCGGTCAGAAAGGCACTTGCCGTGCGCAACTTCTTCAACATGCTCGGTCCGCTTGTCAACCCCACGCTGCCGGAATATCAGCTGCTCGGCGTCTACAACCTGAAACTGATGCGTCTCTACAACTACATAGCCCAGAATGCCGGTGTGAACTGCACCATAGTCCACTCGCTCGACGGCTATGACGAGATTTCGCTGACATCGCCGTTCAAAGTAGTGTCGGCGGAGGGCGAGAAGGTGATCACTCCTGAATCGCTCGGTTTCAGACGCGCTGCTGAAAAAGATCTCTGGGGCGGCGAGACGGTCGATGACGCGGCAAAGATTTTCGATGCCGTACTTGCGGGGACGGCAACGGAAGCGCAGGAAAACTGTGTGGTCGCAAACGCAGCCTTCGCCATCCGGACATTGGAGCCTGCGACTGATCTGCCGACGGCAATGGCAGAGGCCTGCGAAAGCATCCGTTCGGGCAAGGCTGCCCGGACTTTCCGAAAATTCGTTGAGATAAACAGCTGAAAGGAACAATCATGGCAGATATTTTAGACCTTATCACTGCAAACAAGCGGCGCGAAACAGAGGCGATGGCCGCTTTGGGCGGCGACATGCCGTCCGCAGCCCCGGTCCGTCCGACAGTTTCGATGAAAAAGGCTCTGACCGACAGTCCGACAGGGATCATCGCCGAATTCAAACGGCGTTCTCCGTCGAAAGGCGAGATCCATCCTCTGGCGCTTGTCAATGAGATAGTTCCGGGCTACGAAGCCGCAGGAGCCGCCGCATGTTCAATGCTGACTGACACAGTATATTTCGGTGGAGCGCTGACTGATCTTGCCGTGGCCCGCGGATGCGTCGGGTTGCCGCTGTTGAGGAAGGATTTCATCGTTTCCCGCCGGCAGATAGCAGAGGCGCGGATCTATGGCGCGGACGCGATATTACTGATCGCAGCCGCACTCACACGCCGGGAGATTGATGATTACACCCGCTATGCCCACGGCCTTGATCTGGAGGTGCTTTTCGAGATCCACAATGCGGCTGAATTGGAGAAATATTGCCCGGAGGTGGATATGGTCGGGGTCAACAACCGCGATCTGCGTACTTTTGCCACCGATCCACGACTGTCGGCCACAGTAGCCCGCGAATTGCCTGAAAATGTTGTCAAAGTCGCCGAAAGCGGCATCACATCGCTCTCGGAAGTACGCCGTTTGCGCGATGTCGGATTCAGCGGTTTCCTTATCGGCGAGCGGTTCATGCGTGAGGCCGATCCCGGAAAGGCGCTGCGCGAATTTCTACACTCCAATCCTTAACCTCTAAGCATTTGTGAGTCATGGAAATCAAAATCTGCGGAATGGCTTCGGAGATAAATATCCGAGAAACAGCGGCCTGTAAGCCCGACTATTTTGGCCTGATCTTTCACTCACCTTCGCCGCGCAACGCTATCTGTCTCGCACCTGAGTCCGTCATCACCTGCCGTCCGCGCAGAGGTTTCGTAGGAGTGTTTGTCAACAAAGATGAGGACGAGATCGTCGATTATATCCGCCGTTACCGTCTTTCCGCCGCCCAGCTGCACGGCGACGAGAGTCCCGAACTTTGCCGGCGCCTGAAAGAACGTGGTTTCCGGATATGGAAGGCGATAGGGATAGATACTCCTCAGGATTTCAGCGAGACGGAAAGATATGCTGGTTGCGTGGACCGCTTTGTCTTCGACCGCAAAAGCCCTTTGTGTGGAGGTTCGGGGCTGAAATTCGACTGGCGGATGCTGCGCCATTACACTACCGGGGTGGATTTCATGCTCGGCGGAGGAATCGGGCCCGATGATGCCGACGATATTCTCGCCATAGACCATCCGAACCTTGCCGGAATTGATCTCAACAGCTGTTTTGAAGTCATCCCCGGCGTGAAAAATTCAAAATTACTTGAGTCATTCATTCAAAAAATCAGAACAAAATGAACCGCATAGACAGACTTTTCGCAGCGAAAAACAAAGATATACTTTCAGTTTACTTCACCGGCGGCTATCCGCAGGTCGATTCAACAGCCGAAATCATCCGGGCGCTGGCCTCGCGTGGAGTGGACATGATCGAGGTCGGAGTCCCGTTTTCCGATCCTATGGCCGACGGGCCTGTGATACAGGAAAGTTCAACCGTGGCCCTGCGCAACGGTATGACCCTCGCCCGTCTGCTCGACCAGGTCGCAGAGGCGCGGCGTGACGTGCCTGACATACCGTTGGTGCTTATGGGCTATCTTAACCCGATGATGCAATACGGCATCGAACGTCTTTTTGCCCGCTGTAAGGAAGTGGGGATCGACGCGCTGATCATCCCTGATCTGCCGTTCGGCGAATATATGCGCGATTTCCGCGACCTTTGCCGCAAATATGACCTGCAGATGATCATGCTGATCACTCCGGAGACGAGCGACGAGCGCATCCGCCTGATCGACACCAACTGTGACGGTTTCATCTACATGGTGTCGGCTGCGGCCACTACCGGTACACGCGACAGTTTCGGCCCCTCACAGCTCGACTATTTCAGACGCATTGCTGCTCTCGGCCTCAGCCATCCGCGCCTCATCGGCTTCGGAATTTCAAATCCGACGACACTGAACCAGGCTTCCGAATATTCTTCGGGCGCCATCATCGGCTCGCTCTTTATCAAATGTCTCGCCTCCGAACCGACCCCCGCCGCCGCAGTCGACAGACTACTAAATACGATCGGGAAGACCTGCGACCGCTAAACTGCCGGGCCAATCTCACCTATAATTTAACGGTAATCAATTTTTGCCCGTGGCACTGTCGTACTACAATGATGTCACGGGCACATTGTAGGTTTGCTCTTCTTGCGAAAAAGTGTTACATTTGCAGAAAAGAAACAACTACAGCCAATGCGATCAGAACAAGAACTTGAAGGTGTGTCGCTGCTCGGCAACACCAAAGTCAATTATCCTACTCAATATGCTCCGGAGGTCCTGGAGACTTTCGTCAACAAACATCCCGACAACGAATATCTCGTCACTTTCACCTGCCCCGAATTCACCTCGCTTTGCCCGAAGACGGGACAGCCGGATTTTGCTAAAATAATCATTTCCTACATCCCGCGTGTGAAGATGGTCGAGAGCAAAAGCCTGAAACTATATCTATTCAGTTTCCGCAACCATGGCGACTTTCATGAAGACTGTGTCAACATCATAATGAAAGATCTGATCGCCCTGATGGACCCGCGCTACATCGAGGTAAAGGGCATCTTCACCCCGCGCGGAGGCATCGCCATCCATCCTTTCGCCAACCACGGTGACAGCGAGCATCAGGATATGGCACGTCAACGCCTCATGGCTTCGTTCCCCGCTGATTTTTAACCCATACAAGACACTTTTTCATGGCAAAAGATACATTATTGGTACTTTCGGGAGGCATGGACTCGACAACCATGCTCTGGGACTACGCCGACTCGATAGCGGCAGCCGTCACATTTCAGTATGGCTCCAACCACAACCGTCGCGAAGCTGAATGTGCCCGCTGGAACTGCGAGCAACTCGGCATCCGCTGGATCGAGATTGACCTCGCTTTCATGGGGCGTTATTTTAAAAGCTCGCTCCTTTCCGGGGCCGACGATATACCCGAAGGCCACTATGCCGATGAGAACATGCGTTCTACGGTCGTGCCTTTCCGCAACGGCATCATGCTATCTGTCGCCGCAGGACTCGCCGAGAGCTTCGGGCTGAAAAAAGTGATGATCGCCAACCATTCAGGCGACCATGCAATTTATCCTGACTGCCGTCCGGAATTTATCGGCTCGATGAAAGCCGCGATTTCTGACGGTACCTATGAACATGTTGAGCTGCTTGCGCCTTATACAGATATGACCAAAGGCGAAATCGCTCTGAGAGGGAAAGAGATCGGAGTGGACTATTCGCATACTTATTCCTGCTATAAAGGCGGCGAGCATCATTGTGGCAAATGCGGCACCTGTGTCGAACGCCGCGAAGCGCTCGAATTTGCCGGAATAGTTCTCGACAACGATTAACCGGCGGCAAGAAACAGAAAGATATGGATCAAGCTCCCCGCCGACGCAAAACGAGACGCCGTTTCAGCCTCGTCAAGACACTGAGATTAGTGTTGCCGCTGCTGTTGTTCGTCAGCCTGTGTGTGGTGATGTGTACGCCGACACGCCACAGCGAGACTGACGGCTCTATCGTGGTGCCTGAAGTCAAGGTATCGCGTTTCACGTCGGTCTATGATCTTGAGGTCGACACTGTCAGTCCTTATCTCGGCCATTTGCCTGATATGCCCGATCCGAACGGCAGACTGAAAGTCAACTATTTCGGAAGCCTCAAACAGAGTTTCAACGACAGCAACTATGTCCATTGGGCCGAAGCGGAACAATACGGCATCGAACCGCTGACCGACACCCGATCGCACTGGCGCTTGCGCTCGCCGATCGTAAAAGTGACCACCTGCCCCGACTATTATATAGACACACTGATTTTCTCGCGTCCCTACCTTGTGCCGTTAGCCGCAGGCCGTCTCCACGAAATCGGGCGCCGTTTTCGCGACAGCCTTTCGGTGAGAGGCGGAGGCGATTACCGCATCAAGGTAACCAGTCTTCTGCGTACACCACAGACAATCAAACGTCTGCGGCGACGCAACCGCAATGCCATCGACTCGTCCGTCCATCAGTTGGGCACTACATTCGATATTTCATATGCCTCCTTCATCGCCAATTCCGCAGGTCATGCCCGCAGCGTCGACGATCTGAAAGGAGTCCTTTCGGAAGTGCTGCGCGCAATGCGCGAAGAGGGCAAGATCTGGGTCAAATATGAGGTCGGACAGCCCTGTTTCCACATCACCGCGCGCAAACCGGAAGAATAGCTAAACCTGACAATTTAAACCGTTTAATCCTATGAGCGATCAACAGCAAGAGCCCCGCAAGCCGGAGAGCAAAGAAAAGAAACCAAAAAGGCCGTTGTGGGCCAGAGTGCTCCGCATCTTGCTTTTCACCATCCTTGGAATACTGGTGGTGGTGATCGCTGTGATCACTGTCGCCGTCTCGTATCTCAAGCCCGAAAGGCTCACACCCTTAGTGGAGAAATATGCCAATGAATATCTGCTGGCCGACGTCTCGATAGGGCGCATGGAGCTGTCGTTCTGGAGCACATTCCCGCGTCTTGAACTCGATGTGAGCGATCTCGACATCAGAAGCAAGGCTTTCGACAGTCTGAAGGCTGACGAGCGTGACCGCCTGCCGGTCTATGCCGACTCGCTCCTGTCGCTGCGCCGTTTCAACGCCGCGATCAACATTCCGAAACTCACGGTAGGCTCGTTTGCGTTTTACGACATCATATTTGAAAACCCGCGCATAAACATAGTGCAGCTTTCGCCCGACTGTTCCAATCTTGACATCTTCCCTCCGTCGGAAGAATCCGAAAAATCCTCCGGACCGTTGATGATCCCCGACATCTCGATCGGAACTTTCGAAATACGCGACACGATGCCGGTGCGCTATTTTTCCGCGTCTGACTCTACTGACGTAGCTGTCTGCCTGACAACAGCCGGACTTAATGGGGAAAAAGCTCCTGTCTATAAGCTTGACATACAGGGCAACACCGATGTGAAACTTCCGGCTGTCGTGTTCAGGGACCTTGCCTTCGGTATTGGTGGCGACATCAGTTGGTCACGCCACAATCCTTATCGCATAGCTCTCAGCGATTTCGTTCTGCGCGCTGGTGAGGTCAGGGGTGAACTTTCGGCCGACGTCGATTTCGGTGACACACTGCGGGTCGATGCCTTTGAGTTTAAACTGCCTCCGACTCCTTACGCCGACTTCCTCCCACTCGTCCCGACGGAATACTCCGGCGAGCTTTCAAAAATAGACAGCGATCTCAGTCTGTGTTTTGGATTGAAACTGACCGCACCTTATGCACCGGCACTCGATTCGATTCCGTCGCTACATCTTACTCTCGACATCCCCGACTGCCGTGCTTCCTATGAACGTTTACGGCTCAAAAGTTTCGCCCTCTCGGCCGAAGCTGAGATTGACGGACGGGATCTCGACCGTTCGACAGTCGATCTGAAACGTCTGTCGGCCATTGGCGACGGTGTAGGTTTCGAGCTGATCGCAAAGTTTGCCACCCTTCTGTCCGATCCGTCAGCCGAGGGAACATTTCGCGGAGGTATCGACATAGACCGTCTTCCCTCGGTTCTGCTCAAAAAACTTCCGTGTACGGTTTCGGGCAACCTGCGTGCCGACAGTCGTTTCTCGCTGCGGAAAAGCTATCTTTCCAAAGAAAAATTCCACCTCATACGCCTTACGGGCGATGCTACTCTCCGCGATTTCAGGGCTTCAATGCCGGAACTTCCTGCCGATCTTTACACACGCACGGTCGAACTGAAACTCGGCACCAACTCTTCATTCACCCGCGGCGATGTGGCTGTCGACTCAATGCTGACAGCTTCGCTGAAGATCGACACCATTTCCGCCGATGTCACCGGCATGTCACTTATAGGCAGCGGATTGAAAATGGGAGTCGGAAGCCGGAACACGGCCTCGTCAGCCGATACTACTCTCATCAATCCGCTTGGTGCACGGATTGTGGCCGACAGACTCTTCTTCAAGTCGCAGGAAGACTCCCTGCGCGTGCGTCTGCGCAAGGCCACTGTCGGCGCAACACTCCGCCGATACAAGGGCGATGCCAGAAAACCTCAATTGCATCTTGATGTAGCTACCGAAGGAGCCCTCTACGGCGACCGTGTCAACCGCGCCATGCTGCGTAAGGCTCTCCTATATGTGACTGTTTATCCGGATTCTCTGCCGGCAACCCGCCGCCGTTCAGCGCTTATGGACTCGCTCTCCCGCATCCATCCGGAACTCTCGCAGGATTCTTTGCGCGTACTTGCGGCCTCAATCCGCAAACCCCGTCGCGGCAACTTCATGAAAGCCGACAGTGCTTCAGTGGCCAACGGTGAAGTCCTCGACATAACGGTTGACAACTCCATGCGCCGTCTCTTGCGCTCCTGGGATGCCAAAGGGATATTACGTGCCGAACGGATGGCTGTGTTTTCGCCATATTTCCCCCTGCGCAACAGCATGTCTGATCTCAACATGCGCTTTACGTCCGACTCACTGACAATTACTGACACACGGCTGCGTTCGGGCAACAGTGAACTGACAGTCAACGGAAGCATCAGCAACATAACCAAAGCGCTGACCTCCCGCACCCATTCGCAGCCGCTGAGACTTGATTTTACTCTGGAGGGTGATACTCTTGATGTCAACCAGCTTGCCGCTGCCGTTTTTGCGGGTGCCGCTTTTGCCGAAAGAGACTCTTCGGCAACATTCACGGCTCCCGATACCGAAAACGAGGCTGAAATGGCCGCATCGGTTCAGGTCGGTGCAGACTCCACTGCACTCCTTGTCATACCCTCGAATGTCGAAGGCACTCTCAACGTCCGGGCGGCCGACATCCTTTACTCCAACATGACTTTCCATGACTTCCGCGGGAAGCTCAATGTATATAACGGTGCCATAAATCTTGAACAGATGACGGCCCGCACCGATGTCGGCTCGATTGATCTTAACGCTCTTTACAGCGCACCGACGAAACAGGATGCTACATTTGCATTCGGCCTGAAAGTCAGTGATTTCAGAATCGCACAGTTCCTCAAGCTCGTACCGTCGCTTGATTCGCTCATGCCTCTTCTTTCCGACATAAGCGGCATAATCAACGCCGATATAGCCGCGACAACAGGTCTCGATTCCGAAATGAACCTCGACATACCTACACTCAAGGCCGCTGTCAAACTGTCGGGTGACAGCCTTGTGCTGATCGACGAGCAGACTTTCCGCAAAATCGGCAAATGGCTGCTTTTCAAGCACAAGGAAAACAATGTGATCGACAGCATGAACGTTGAGATGATTGTCAACAACTCCCAGCTTGAACTTTTCCCCTTCATCTTCAATCTCGACCGCTACAAACTCGGAGTCATGGGTTCCAACGATATGGCGATGAATCTCAACTACCATATCGCCGTGCTCAAGTCGCCGTTGCCATTCAAATTCGGCATCAACATAAAAGGAGATGTCGACAATATGAAGATCCGGCTGGGACGCGCCAAGTTCAACGAGAAGAACCTGCCGCGAACGGTGGCCATAGCCGACACGACCCGCGTCAACCTCGTACGCGAGATCGGCAACATCTTCCACCGCGGTGTCAGGAATTCGAAACTGCGCAGCCTTGACCTGGCCAATGCGGCAACCATGCATGCAATCGACTCTGACCTTGCCGCCGACACCATCTCTCACGCAGATTCCCTATACTTCATCAAGGAAGGCCTGATCCCGGCGCCCGACACAGTTCCCGCCGCCGTCATCAAGCCGGCCGAAAAGAAAAAGAAACGCAAATGACACAGCCTCCGGTTCCTTTTGCTCCTGAAATACTCCGTTTTCTCGAACGCCGTCACTACGAGCGCGTGACTCCGCGCGCGGCGCTTATCGACATGGACGGCACTCTCTACGACTCGATGAAAAACCACACCAAAGCTTGGCACAGACTCATGACCGAGCTTGGTGTGGACTGCACCCGCGAGGAGTTCTATCTCTATGAGGGACGCACAGGAGCATCGACGATCAACACCCTGTTTCAGCGCCAGTTCGGCCGCGATGCGACCGACGAGGAGAAAACGACTCTCTATCAACGCAAGACCGAATATTTCCGCGAGTTGCCCCCGGTGCTTCCGATGCCCGGCGCCCTTGATATGCTGTCCACTTTCCGCGAGACAGGCATACAGCGTGTGCTTGTGACCGGATCGGGCCAGCAGTCGGTGCTCGATAAGATCTCGCGTGATTTTCCGGGAATGTTCGATGACGACAAGCGCATCACGGCAGCTAATGTCACTCACGGAAAGCCTCATCCCGAACCTTTCATAAGGGCCATGCAGCTTGTGCGCGTCAGCCCGTCGCAGGCAATTGTCGTAGAGAACGCGCCCCTCGGTGTAGAGGCCGGAGACCGTGCGGGAGCTTTTACGGTAGGAGTGACCACTGGCCCCATACCCCGCGAAGCCCTGGAGGAAGCCGGAGCCGCCGTTGTGTTCGGCTCCATGCCGGAATTTGCCCGTCTCTTGCCATCGCTGCTGCTCTCGCTCCTGATTGTCAGCAGGCAGCCCTGAACTGAGCGACGATCCATTACACATAAATAACTCTTTATTAAACACACTCTGAAGTAATGCAAAAAATAGTCTATACCAACGATGTTTCAGGCGCCATCACCGCTTTTGTCAGTGAAATGGCACCCGCGAGCGTCCATATCATAACCGATACGAACGTAAAAAACGCCGTATTGCCCCGACTCGGTCTTGACTTTCCGTTCATAACTGTCGAGCCCGGCGACGACAATAAGAATCTTGATTCGCTCAGCCGGATATGGAGCGGCCTCATCAGTCAGGGAGCCACCCGGAAATCTCTTATAATAAATATAGGCGGCGGAGTCGTCACAGACATGGGTGGATTCGCCGCCGCCACATTCAAGCGTGGATTGCGGTTCATCAACGTCCCGACAACTCTGCTTTCGGCTGTCGATGCCGCCGTGGGCGGAAAGACTGGCATAAATTTCGAAGGACTGAAAAACGAGATCGGAGCCTTTGCGCAGGCAGATGCCGTAGTGATCTCCACCATTCTCTTCTCCTCCCTTCCAAAAACCGAACTTCTTTCGGGCTATGCCGAAATGCTCAAACATGGTCTGTTGTCTTCGGCCGATTCCTATGCCTCGCTTCTGAAATTCGATATACTCAATGCCGACCTGACACGCCTGCTTCCGCTGCTTGAAGAAAGTGTCCGCGTGAAAGAACGCATTGTCACCGAAGATCCCAGTGAAAAAGGAATCCGCCGAGCGCTGAATCTCGGTCATACCGCCGGCCACGCATTCGAGGCTCTTGCCATGCACAAAGGCCGTCCGATTCCCCACGGCTATGCCGTTGCTTTCGGAATACTTGTCGAAATGATCCTCTCCCACACTCTCGAAGGGTTCCCTTCGGAGGAGCTGTACCTCTACGCCTCCTACCTTAAAGAGCAGGGCTATGGATCGCCCGACATTTCATGCAAGGACTATGAGGCACTTGTGGAATATATGCACCACGACAAGAAAAACGATACTCCCTCACGGATCAATTTCACCCTGCTTTCCTCGCCGGGAGTTCCGCTCATCGACCGCACGGCTCCTGAGGCGGAGATTCTCACGGCACTTGACATTTTCCGCGATCTGCTCTGATATTTCCACAATGTAAAAAAGCGCCGCAGATCCGCGATGGCCCCGATGGCGGGAGTCGCGTCTGCGACGCTTATATTCTATGCGCGGCGGTGATCAGAAAATATAGCCTGCGGTTGCGAAAATATTGACGTTGTGTGAATTCGGTGTGACTTTGGCGGTACTCGTGCCCATAGCGACGTTGCGGAACCCGAACTGACATCTCACGCCAAGTGCGACTTTATTCATGAACGTAAGTCCTGTGCCGAGATGCAATCCCATGTCGAAATCGCGATATGAGTTCAGAAAACCGCGGTCGCTCTTATAATAGTCCGTCTTGTAGTGTGATATGTTGGTCACTAACTGTCCGACTTCATTGACTTTGGCGTTGTATTCCGTCCTTTTCTGCTTTCCGCCGATACCGAAACTCATGAAAAGACCGCCGTCGGCTGTCCACTTCACGCTTGGAGCCAGATTGAAGGTGAAGGAGGCGAATATAGGCACGTTGAATGTGCGGAAGTTGTTCTTTATGAATACGTTCGATACGTTCGGATCTCCCTCCTTGGTGACGGCCATATCCAGTTTTCCGGTGTTGCGCAGATAGTTCAGTTCGGTGCCGATGCCGACAAAGGAAGTGATATTGAACTTGGCCCTGAAACCGAGTCCCCAGGCAAAACCCATCGAATTGTTGACATCGGAAATTTCTTTGAAGCAACTTTTATAATTTTCCGTGACATAGCTTCCGCCCATAAGCAGATGAGCCTGCATCTCAAGAAATTTATCCGGTTTGCCATAAGAGATCAGCTGAGACTGTGCCCCGGCAGGAAGAAGCAATGCGACGACGGCTGAAATTGCAGCGATAAGTTTTCTCATAAGATAATCAAAATGTGTGTGACTTTTTGTGTGGTTTATTTCTGACTGATCAAAATTACATCAAAAAGCCTTCATAAACAACCGCAAGTATAAAAATCGACAAAAAATGACATTTTTTTTGCACAATTGAATAATAATGCCTAATTTTGCAGTGTCAAAAACGACAACAAAACGGCTCATTAGCTCAACTGAATAGAGCATCTGACTACGGATCAGAAGGTTACAGGTTTGAATCCTGTATGAGTCACTTCAAGCCGCGCCTGATTGGGTGCGGCTTTTCTATTCTATGGCATCCACCATCTCGCGTTTGAGGTCTGAGTCGATCTCGCGGTAGCGCGCGAAGGCATGGCTGCCGGGAGAGTGTCCGCTGAGTTCGCTTACCAAATTCTGATCTTTGAATTTCTTGTAGATATTTCCGATAAAGGTACGCCGTGCCATGTGTGAGCTCCCCACCTCATAAAGTCGGCGGCATTCAGCCTCGCGCGTCAGTGGATTGATCACCAGAACCTTCCGGTCGATTCCTGCAAGCCTTAGTATTTCTTTGATCGCTGCATTATAGCTGACTTTAGTGAACATTTTGGGGAACAGACCGGCTCCGCCGGTTCCGTCATATCGGCGCAACAGTCTTTCGGCAGTCTGATTCAAAGGCACTCTGATAGTTTTCGGATGACCCTCGCGTGTTTTGCGGGCCACATATATCAGTTCGCCATTCACTATATTGTCGCGTGTAAACCTCATAAGATCTGACACACGGCAACCTACGCAACACTGGAACACAAAAATATCCCTCTGCAATGCAAGCGCCGGACAGTCCGACAGATCGGCATCCTGAACCCGGTGGCGCTCCTCAAGAGTGAGGTAGACCGGAGTCCCGTAGACATTCTGACTCCCGGTGTATGAATCAAACGGATTCTCGTGAAGACGCCGCGTCTTCACACCCCATTTCATTACCGATTTCAGAAGTTTCATCCGGTCGTTGACTGTGTTCTGACTCTTTGGTCGTGTACGTCCCTCACGCCCGTCACCGGAAGCTATGCGCGGATAACGGCGGACCCACATATCCTCTTTCAACATGAAATTTTCAAAAGCCCGCAGACTGCTTTCGTCAAGAAGCTCCACAGTCAGCCTGAAA
The DNA here is from genome assembly GCA_900544535.1 of uncultured Bacteroidales bacterium. GTDB lineage: Bacteria > Bacteroidota > Bacteroidia > Bacteroidales > Muribaculaceae > Duncaniella. The sequence goes on from UQVH01000033.1 coordinate 16,977, forward strand.
CGAACCACATGCAGACGTCTGAATTCTTCGAAGCGAGCCACGGATCTGCGCATCAGCGCATAGCCCGTGGTCCGGCTCTCGGAAGAGCCGATCGATGCTGTCGCCTCCATGAAATCGTCGATCAGTCCGACGACCTCCGTCCGTTGTGCCTCCTGTCGCGGACGTTCACTCTCATTGAACATGTCGATTGTCTCCGCCAGCCATTTGCGGCCGATTCCTTTCCCGCGAACCATGAAATAGCATTCCTCCACATAATCCATCATTCTTCTGAGGCGTGATCTTTCAACCGGCGCTTTTTCAAGCCATCCGTCACCTGTTCCGTCAATGCGGCTGACGGTAATAAAATTTCGACTGTTCCCGGAGCGGTCCGACATATCATCACTTCCCGCATCAACATAGTGAGGGTCCATCCACACATTTGTCGAAGCCTGCTGGTCGACTTTACCGCAGCGGAAACGCAATGACAGCCCGACCTTTCCGCGGCTGTTGGGCCTGCTGCCCACATAAATCTGAAACCTCATAATCAATCGTAAATCTAAATAAATGAGAACTAAGTGGTAAAGTAAGGAAAACATTGGCGTTTCCACGAAAATTTCCCCGCTTTTCCACGGCATATCCCCGAATCACGAGGCGCCTGATACCCACAGAGTACTCTCACATCTACCTATTAGGTTTGTATTACTTAACTATTAGGTATGAAAAAGCTGTTTCTACTACTGACGGCCCTTGT
>UQVH01000034.1 GCA_900544535.1 uncultured Bacteroidales bacterium
CACAGGTGCGTTTATGTATTTCGCCACTCTTACCGAAGTGCCGATTATTCAGGGACTGCTTGCTTCCGGCATGGGTAAAGGCCCCGCTCTTGCCCTGCTGCTCGCCGGCCCGTCGCTGTCGCTTCCGAATATGCTTGTCATAAGAAGTGTGATGGGTACGAAAAAGACTGTGATATATGTCGCTCTTGTAATTGTCATGGCAACCATTTCCGGATGGGTTTACGGTTATTTCTTCTAAATCGAATGAAAAATGAAAGTATTGATTCTATGCACCGGCAACAGTTGCCGCAGTCAGATGGCTCACGGCTTCCTCCAGTCGTTTGACCCGAATATAAAGGTATTTTCAGCAGGAACGAGACCGGCTGAAAGAGTCAATCCTCGTGCCGTAGAGGTAATGAAGGAAAGAGGCATCGACATCAGCGGCCATACGCCGCACAATGTTGATGAATACCTTAAGGAGTCCTGGGACTATGTCATAACTGTATGCGGAGGCGCCAACGAAAGTTGCCCGTCATTCGTCGGCAATGTAAAGCATCGTATTCATATCGGTTTCGATGATCCCTCCGATGCTGTCGGCTCTGAAGACTACATCATGAGCGAATTTCGTCGTGTGCGTGACGAAATAAAGGACCGATTCGAAGAATTTTATAAGAAGAATTTGAAATGAGTAAGGAAAACAAAGGGATAGGATTTTTTGAGCGATACCTTACAATATGGGTTACGCTTTGCATCATTGCCGGTATTGCCATCGGTCAATGGATCCCCGCTGTACCTGAGACATTGGGTAAATGGGAGTATGCCAATGTATCCATCCCTATCGCTGTCCTGATATGGCTGATGATTTATCCCATGATGCTCAAGGTGGATTTCCAGAGTGTCAGGAACGTCGGTAAGCGTCCGAAAGGAATACTGATAACCTGTGTCACCAACTGGCTTATAAAGCCGTTTACCATGTTTGGCATTGCCTGGTTCTTCTTCGTAGTATTTAAGACATTTATTCCAACAGCACTTGCCGACCAATATCTTGCTGGTGCTGTTCTTCTTGGTGCTGCTCCATGCACCGCGATGGTGTTTGTATGGAGTTATCTTACAAAGGGAGATGCGGCCTATACACTTGTTCAAGTCGCGGTAAATGACCTTATAATTCTGGTGGCTTATGTTCCGATAGTAGGATTCCTTCTCGGTATCGGAGGTATCGCTATTCCTTGGGCGACACTAATACTATCAGTCGTATTGTTTGTGGTAATTCCGCTTGTCGCTGGAATAATCACAAGGATATTAGTAGTCCGCCGCTATGGAATTGATTACTTTAATACTGTATTTGTCAACAAATTCAACAAGTGGACCATTATTGGTTTGTTGCTTACGCTTATAATACTTTTCTCTTTTCAAGGGAAAACGATCCTTTCAAATCCTTTTCATATCGTTTTGATTGCTGTCCCATTGATATTACAGACCTTCTTAATATTCTTCATTACTTATGGATGGGCTAAAGCATGGAAACTCCCACATAATGTTGCAGCTCCGGCAGGAATGATAGGAGCAAGTAATTTCTTTGAACTGTCGGTTGCCGTAGCCATCTCTCTATTCGGAGTACAGTCAGGCGCAGCGCTTGCTACAGTTGTGGGAGTATTGGTAGAAGTGCCGGTGATGCTCACATTGGTTAAGATTGCAAACAACACAAGAAAATATTTTAAAAACTGATGATATGAATACATTACTCGATACCCTTTGGTATTTCTGCTATATCACGGTTGAGCTTGTCGTATTGTTCATCGTGATAACGGCGATTGTTGAGATTATCCTGATGTATATTCCTCAGGAGAAGATCAGCAAGAAAATTGAAAAGGCCGGATTCTTCGGGAATGTTATAGCCGCAGGATTCGGAGCACTCACGCCTTTCTGTGCATGTTCTACTCTCCCCATGACTGTAGGTTTCCTCAATGCCGGCGTACCTTTCGGAGCCACGATGTCATTCCTTATTGCATCTCCGTTGCTTAACCCGATTATTATAGCAATGTTGGGAGCATTGGTAGGCATCAAAGCTATGCTCATATATGTGGCGATTGCCTTCCTCTGCGCTGTGTTCTTCGGCTGGGGATTGCAAAAAGTAGATGCTCAGAAATATGTCAAAAACGTAAGGTTGAAAAAGCAATCCTGCTGTTCGGCGGGTGAAAAGCCCATTGAGGCCAAGAAGCTCCCGTGGAGTCAGAAAATAGCTATAGCACTTCGTGCCGGATGGGACACGCTACGCCCGATTTTCTGGTATCTTATAATCGGTGTTGCATTAGGAGCTGTGATATACGGATATATGCCAAGCGACTGGGTGTTGAAAATCGCCGGACCGGACAATCCATTCGCTGTGCCTGTCGCAGCCATCATCGGAGTGCCACTTTATATCCGTGCAGAGACCGCAATACCTATCGGCGTAGCATTAATGGGCAAAGGCATGAGTATCGGGGCTGTGATAGCACTTGTTATCGGTGGCGCAGGCATGGCAATTCCGGAAATGTCGATGCTTGCAAGTATCTTCAAAAAGAAACTTGTCGCCATGATTGTCGCTGTAATATTCCTGACGGCTGTAATCTCAGGGTATCTGTTTAATATTCTCCTGTAATCCTATATAATTAACTGAATATTTTTCAGTAGTATTCATCCGACTCCAAACTTCCTTATCGCCGTCCTTTGAACTTCGTTTTTTGGAATTTGTTCTTGTCGTTATCGTTCCAAGGCAAATCGGAAGAGGAACCGCCTGCGCCGGTGCCGACATGCGGTGTCGGGATTCCTCCGGCTGCGGTCTGGAGTGCTATGGCGAGGAGGCTGTGTTGGGATTCATCAACCTGCTTCCACGGCTCAAACAGCTCGTTGACCAATTCATGAAGAGTAATCTTTTATTTTCGTTGACGGGTCTTTTTGATCAGCTGGAACGCTTTGTTCATGGCCTGGTCCTGGGGGACCTGGTATTCGGGGATGGCTCCGTGGATGTCTTTTTCATCAGCGTTATACATCCAAAATCTTTTATAGGATATACCGCAGGTGATTCCGGAGGCCGGCAGGCGGTACCACAATACATCACCGAATGAAATATTTATACCGCCGGCTTCCTCTCCGATAAGAACAGCACCTCCGAAAACTTGAGAAGCCCAAGCGAAAGAAGCTGCTGACGAAAATGTTTTATTCGATGTCAGCAACCATACTTTTCCATCGTAAAAACCTTTTTCGCGCGAGAGAGGCTTATGGAATTTGTCTTCAGTGATTACATTGTAATATATTCCCGGTTGCACATCACCACCGTATCGCATCAGACGTTGCGTGGTAGGTGTTATTCGGATTAAAGCCTTCTCCATCTGAATGAAAGACCGGGGAGTGAAATAGCGCAACAATATATCGCCCACGGCACTTGCACCGCCTCCATTCTGACGGATGTCAATGATAAGGTCACGGATTCCCTGCTTTCTAAGTGTTGCAAACATCGAATCGGCAAACACTCTCATCTTGCCTTGATCATCAAAACTTCTGAAATCCATGATTCCGACTTTCTCGGTTTCGTCGATTCGAAAAGTGTATGGCTCACCCGAACTATCGCTTTTTCTCTGCGCAGGGACTCTTGACATATATTCCGGAGGAGTGAGAGCGGGGAATGTGTAAGAGCGCACCTCTGTTGTACCGGGCGCGACATATTCAATTTTATAGAAGTCAGCAGGCATTGACATGTGGATGAACGGACGTAAGTCATCAAGGCGCGACAAACGGAAATGTTCGGTCTCCCCACTGACATAGGGCAAAAGTTCGTCTACTATCCGGTCAGCAGTTTTTCCGTTTATTTTCAGGACTTTCGCTCCTTTGGGTATAATTGAGTCAAGAGAACGGTCAACAGTTATCGTGCGGTCAGATTCTACCTGCATCCACACCGGAATTCTTTTTGTGTCCTTTTTGAAAACTGCATATGTCGGAAAGAACAGGTTGGTATGACCGTCACCGATCTTGGCAACAATAGGAGCGGCAATTTTATAAAGTTCTTCAACTGAAATTGAGTCCGTCATGTTGTCTGAAGCACTCTTAATTGCCGAATGAAGTTCTGACTGGCCGACTTCCGAATACATATCAGGGTGGACCTCACTTATGGTGTAGAAGAGTGCATCAAGGTCAAATTTCGCTTGCTCAGGACTCAGCAGCCCCGATGGCGCACGTCTGAGTAATTCGGGGTCGGGATTCTCGTAGGGATTGGCGGCCCGGCGACTTACGCGCACATGAGCGGAATCACCCTCTGTCGTCAATACAGTGATATCTCTGTGTGACCACTCGTCAAGGGTTACAGTGAGTGTGTCAATACCTGACATAAAGGTAACAGAACCTGACGTCGTAGTCAGAACATCCGGATTTGCGGTAGGGTCTATGTCCCAGTTGCCTTTACTCATTATGCCATTAAAGGCCATTTTTAATGACGGGCTGTCGGCTTTGATTGTAGTTTTGGGAAATCTCTACACCCGATGTGTCTTGCACTTTCTCCTTAGCCACGGCTGTTACTGATGGAAGAAAGCAAAACACTGACAGCAATCCCACCGGAAGTGACAAAGAGCGAGAGAGGAGATGGTTTATACTGTATTTCATGCTAAAATTTATTTCTATAAAGATTTTATCCAGCTGATTATGTCGGTAAGGACTTCGGGGGAAATGGTTTCGTCGATCTTGCCGTATTCATCGAATTTGCCTGTAACGGCATGTTGGAAGAAATGATTCAGGCCCTCGTAGGCTTTTACTGTATATGGCTTGCCGTCAGAGGCGGCTGTGACTTCCGCAAGATTTTCCTCACATTCCACCTGACGGTCTTTGGTCCCGTTCAGGACCAGGAGCGGGACGGTCGATGCCGCAAGGCTTTCATGAGCGGACAGGTTGAGGAAAGATCTCATGTAAGGAGTCCGGAACTGTTCAAAAGCCTTGTTGAGATTTTCAGTCAGAGCCGTCGGCAAAGTGGTATCAGTCACGGGTGCTATCTCATTCCCCGCCATGGCTGAATCCATTCCGGCGGCAAGATGGCGGCAATAATTATCAATCACCGTCGCGCTCATGCCGAGTTCCGCGAGCGCATCCCGGTTTTGTTTCAGCAACAGATCTTTACCGCTTACGGTCATCCCTGCGAGCGATACTGCGAAATCGACACTGTTGTCGCCGCCCAAAATCATGGCTATCGTGCCGCCCTCGCTGTGACCGAGTGCCCCTACATGGTTAAAACGCTTGCGCAGAAGAGCAATGCCTGCCGCCGCATCGTTTTTAAGATCATCGACAGTGCAATTTATGATGTCGCCTGTCGATTCGCCAAATCCGCGGTCATCATACCGAAGAGAGGCTATTCCCTGTCGGGCCAGTGCGTCGGCAATGACAGCGAACGGTTTATGTCCGAAAGCCTCCTCGTCACGGTTCTGCAGACCGCTTCCGGTGATCATGATTAAGACAGATGTATCTTCGTTACTGTTTTCCGGGAGGGTCAGAGTGCCGCGCAGAGTCGCGTCGCCGTTGGTAAACGAAACTTCCTCAATGGTATAAGGGAAGGGTGGTTTAGGAGTCTGAGGCCTTTCGAGCCTTACTTCGCCCGGATGCAGCGTCAAAGCGACAGTATATCCATGTTGGGTGAACTGTCCGGGGATGGAATCTCCCCGCAGCAAACCTTCGAACGAGCCGTTTATCAATGGTATCCTTATCGCCACCTTACCGGTAGTGTCAGGCGTCCACTGAGCCGGGATGCCTTTTGCACCCTGTGCCGGAGAATCCAGTGTACACCCCTCGTCTGAAAAATTGAACACAATCGGCAGCGATGTGCCACCTACCTTAAGTTCCCCTTTCCAGCTTCCCGACTGCGCCGCCGCTCCGAAGACCGACAGCACCGTCAGACATGCTGCTACAATTATTTTTTTAGACATAGCTTCAGATGTAATAGATAATGTGTTTCTTATGAATAATGCAAATTTAGTGAATTATTCCGATGTGATGAATAAACAATCGAGAGAATCAGGGCGGAATCGGATTCACGGGGTTGCGGGGACAGGATAAAATAATTAATTTTGCATTCATAATTGATACCCGCATGGGTGTCAGAAACAAATCAATTCCTTAAATTCCGGCCATGAGAACATCATGGACGACACGTTTCAATCGCCCTAAATAATCTCTATTTTTATGGTTCATCGTTTTATCCTTAACGAAACATCTTTCTTCGGGCCGGGTGCCCGCAAAGAACTGCCCGAAGCCATCAGAAGGCTTGGCAAGTCAAAAGTCTTGGTTGTGACCGACAAGGGTCTGCTCCAGTTCGGAGTGGCCAAAATGGTTACCGATGTGCTTGACGAGACGGGAATCCAATATGAAATTTTCAGCGACGTAAAGCCGAATCCGACCGTCAGCAATGTAAAGGCCGGTATCGACGCTTTCAAGAGCGCGGAGGCTGACATCCTCGTGGCCATCGGCGGAGGATCGTCGATCGACACGGCTAAAGCGATAGGCATTGTCATAGCCAATCCTGAGTTCGGCGACATCGTCTCGCTCGAAGGCTGCGCGCCAACCAAAAACAAGAGTGTGCCTATCATCGCGCTTCCCACTACTGCCGGAACCGCTGCCGAAACCACCATCAACTATGTGATCATCGACGAGGAGAAGCAGAAGAAGATGGTATGCGTCGACCCCAACGACATACCAGCCGTGGCCATCATCGACGCCGAACTGATGTATTCACTTCCGAAGAGCCTTACCGCCGCAACCGGTATGGACGCTCTCACCCACGCCATCGAAGGCTATATCACACAGGGCGCCTGGGAACTTTCGGACATGTTCGAGATCGAGGCCATAAGAATGATCAGCCGCTATCTGCCCGTGGCCGTTGAAGATCCGCAGAATCCCGAAGGCCGCAACGGAATGGCCGTGGCCCAGTATGTGGCCGGCATGGCGTTCTCCAACGTAGGTCTCGGCCTGGTTCACGGAATGGCTCATCCGTTGGGTGCCTTGTTCGACATTCCCCACGGTGTAGCCAACGCAGTACTTCTGCCTACCGTGATGGAGTTCAACATGCCCTACTGCATCGCCAAATACCGCAAGATTGCCGAGGCTATGGGCGTAGATACATCCTCGATGAACGACAACGAAGCCGCACAGGCAGCATGTGACGCGGTGAAACAGCTGTCGCAAAAGGTCGGCATACCCGCAACACTTACCGCGCTCGGAATCAAGGCCGAAAACATTCCGGCGCTGACCGAACAGGCCATCAACGATGTCTGCACTCCCGGAAATCCCCGTCAGGTAACAGCCGAGGAGGTAGAGAAGATCTACCACTCGCTGCTCTGAAGCAAGAGAAGCAAGACATAAATCAAACGGAGGCTGTGGAGTGACTGAATGTCGCGATGCAGCCTCCGCTGCTTTTACACCGTGGCTTATGCGCTTGCAAGGCGGCGGACGAGACGGCGGGTGGCGCGGCGGACTTCCTGTTCATAAAGGCGCCGCTCGCGGCGGTTGCGGGGCACGTATTTCTTCGGCTCGCCGTCGGCGTCATCAGCATCTGCGCCGGGCTGCGCACTGAAACCGGAACGGACAACCGACGGAGCAGCGGAAGCCTGCGACACGACCAAATCAAGAGGCACAGAAACGACTGCGGAGGGAGTGGAAGTTGCCAAGACAAGGGGCGCGCTTTGTCTCGCTGCGGTTGCGGGCGTTGTTTTGGCGGATTTCAGAGCCTTGTTTGCGACGCGGAGACGCGCATTGGCTGAGCGCCGAATTGCCTTGTCGACTTCGGGCCGCAGGAGAGAAAATGTGAGCACAACGGCCGAGTCGCAATCTGTCGGCGGCACAGTGCCGGCGGTCATGTAACGGTCTATAACGGCCATGGTTTCGTCAACGGCATCACTGCGACCTATGAGGGTCAGCGACTCGCGGACGCGGGCGGTAACAGAGGCATAAAACTTTTTGGAAACGGGACTCGGAGAAACAGACGCATGTTTTTTCATAGCTGTAAAAATTTTAAAGAGTTTTTTCTACCGCAAAGATAATGCCCCCGCAGCCCGATTTGGTGCGATAATGCGGAGAGTGCGAAAAATTTTGATTATCATTACGATAATATCAGGAGGAACAATTATCTTTGCATATCCCTGAACCAACTTTATCATTATTCAAATGACAATTCTAAACGCCCTGCTGCTTTCAGTCGGCGACAACAGACGAACTATTGTCAATATCGCAGTCTGTCTGATTGTCCTGACCTTTATATTCAACGGCGGGACTGCGGGCTACTGGCTGTTCATCGTCATATTCGCATATTTCGCGGTGCGGCTCGTAATTTCCATCATAAAATCCTATCTCCGCCACATCCACAACAAGGATGCATCAAGACGCGAGTATGTGGTGAAAATGACAGCGCGCCTCATGGGCCTGTTCTTTGTCACCGGTACGCTGCTCTATGCGTTCACATTCCCGGCTATTGAAAAACATCACGACGTCACATACAACAACGCCGAACTCATCATGCGCTCGCTCATATGCTCGCTTGACATGTTCATGCTCGATGTGGACAGCAATATCCTTGACCGGCTTGACAAGGAACCGCTGCTGAAAGGCGCTCTCGTCGTGCAGGCCGGAATCTCATTTCTGTGCACCATCACGCTACTGGTCAGCCTCATATTCTCACGAGCCAAAGCCTACTACACCCTTCATCGGAAGACAAAAATAACAGCGGAGAAATGCCACTTATATGTGTTTTTCGGAGTCAACGAAAATTCCAAATTACTGGCCAGGGACATCCACGCCAACGATGCCGGCTCGATAATAATTTTCGTAGACGACGCCAACATCAACGATGACGAAAACGACAGCTGGGATAATATTGTCAATCTGTTCACACACAAGCAGAAGACGTTTGATTTCGCAGACGAATCCAGCGCTCTGGTGGCGATAGCGTCAAAACAGCTTTGCGACATCGACGAGGACCGATTGCAGGCGACGGATTGCGACGTACTGTCCATCATCGAGCTCGACAGGGTAAAGGCAATCATCCGGTCGCTGCAACAATATCCGGGTGAATCACAGCTACATATCTTCTTTCTGTCCGACAACGAAGACAACAATATCCGCAGCCTGATAAATCTTGCCAAGGACAAGACCATACTTTCGGTCGCCGACGACAAGGGTGTGCCGGAAAAGATATATTGTCATGCCCGCTACAACGGCCCCAACAGAGTCGTGGAGGACCTGGCTGTGAGAAAAGGACTTGATGTCGAAATTGTCGATTCATCGCACCTTGCGGTGGAACTGTTGAAGTCCAAGGCCGCCGACCAGCCGGTGAGAGTGGCCAGCCTGTCAGAGGAATATCCCACAACGGTGACGCGTCCGATAGAGGCTCTTATCGTAGGATTCGGAGAAGTGGGGCGTGACGCTTTCCGCTTCATCTACGAGTTCGGAACTTTCATACAAGTCTGTGACGGAGAGGCGAAAACGGCAAAGCCCCGCATCACCGCCATCGATTCAAAAATGGACACTCTTGACGGCGCTTTCGAGGCAAATACTCCTGCAATCAGTTATGGCGGCGAAATCGCGCTTAAACAGATCGACTGCCATTCGGTTCGCTTCTATGACTCGGTGCTTACCAAAGAACTTTGCCAGACAATCAACTACATTGTGCTTGCTCTCGGCGACGACGACCAGAACATCGCGCTGGCCACAAATATCTTCAACCGCATCAGGCGTTACCGCGAAAGCATGTCGGACCTCATAATTATGGTCAGATGTGTCAAGGATGAAAAGCGCGAGATGATGGAAAAGATAGCCGACCACTACAACAAAGGTTGCGGCGACGGCGATATTCATGTGATACGTCTGTTCGGCAATCCGAAAGAAATCTATTCGTACGACACGATTATCCGAGATTCGCTCACGCGGAAAGGAATCGCGTTTATGGAGAATTACCAGCATATCCGCTGCGAAAATGACACCTGGGCAAAACGCAGGGAAAGGCTCACGGGAATAAGCGTCAGAAATGCGGGAGAGATCATCTATCCGAATATCGACAATCTGCGGAAACTCCGCCGCCAGGAGAGTCAGGATCTTGCAAACGCTCTGCACACGGCTACCAAAATATGGCTTTTGCAGCAAGCGTTCGGCGCGGCCTACGACTGGAATGACTTCATCAACCGCATCTTCGACATTTCAGGCTCCCCCACAATCAGCGGCGAAATGGCGGCCATCACTTACCCGCATCTTACCACGGCGGAAAACCGGGTCATGCTCTATCTGGCCATGCTCGAACACGCCCGCTGGAACGCGGCCCACGAACTGCTCGGCTACAATCGTAACGACACGACTGCAAAATGCGACGAGAAAACGCTTCTGCACAACTGTCTGAAAGACTGGGACGAACTTGACGGCGAATCTCATAAAGCATCGTCGCCGGACTGGAAATGCGATTACAAATCATATGATTTCAGCGTGGTCAACACCTCCGTCGCCCTGACCCGTGACGAACTCGGCAAAATCACCCGCTATGATAACTGACCGGGAGCTAACACCCTCCGCATCGGCTTCGAGATTGTCAACGCCACCCTAACAGATTAAAAAACATGGCAAAATACGATATATTCATCAGTTATAGCCGTCAGGATGCCGACATTGTAAAAAAGGTGTCGGAAGGACTGATGTCGGCCGGGTTCTCCGTATGGATTGACAAGAATGGAATAGAAAGTGGCGACGCTTTTAAAAGCGTCATCGTCAAAGCAATCGAGAGCTGCAACACGGTTGTATTTTTCTCCTCGCATTCGTCAAATGAATCATATTGGACTACCAAAGAAATCTCTGTCGCCATCTACGATGGAAAGAACATAATCCCCATAAAGCTCGATGACTCCAAATACAATTCTGAAATCAAGTTTGATTTAATCAACCTGGATTATATCGATATGTCTGACCCGTCGCTTGTTGACGAAGGTATTCAGAAATTGATCAGATCGCTTAAGAATCGTCAATTACCGACGGCTCAGGCTGAGAAGACGGCCAATGCAGACATCCAAAATGAGAATAAAGAAAAACCGAAAGCCAGCCTGAAATTTCTTTTCCAATATGATGGATGTTTGATTTCGCTGACAATATGTCTGATCGGGATAATCATTGTCCCGTTTCTATTTATTTCACATAAATTGTTAAGCGAACCTCAAATGCCGTCGTATTCAACTCAGGAAGATTTATTGGCAGAATCACCATACTCCTTTTCAAAAGACGGTTTCCTTCTCGATGTGGCTGATTGTTTGTATGCCATCGCATATGATACTATTGCCGCTGATATGGAAAATCCACAGGACATCGACTACCCGGAGCTGGAAGAGCCTGAATATATAAAACTCATGGAAGAGGGTGTGGAACATGTTCGGAAAAGCCGTTACAACGAAGCCTATATTCAATTCCTTAAAGCAGCAAATATGGATTTTGCCGATGCAATGTATAATGTGGCCGTCAGTCATCTGACCGGTCTGGGGGCTGATGTTGACACCATCGCGGCAATTCAGTGGCTGCAAAAAGCAGCTGAATTTGACAATGAACCGGCCCGGATTAAATTAGAAAGTCTCAAACCGCCTCTATAAGCCATGAAATCTGAAAAGAATCCGCAAGACAAGGAAATATGGGTCTTTCTCTCGCATTCCAATGAGGATTACGAGAAAGTGAGACGTGTACGCAATATGCTGGAGGAGCAGAATCTGCGTCCGATAATGTTCTTTTTGAAATGTCTCAACGATGACGACGAAATCGACAGCCTGATAAAACGCGAAATTGATTGCAGGACACGGTTCATACTCTGCGACAGCGAAAACGCCAGAAATTCCAGATGGGTGCAGAGGGAAATCGAATATATCGAGCGCCAGCAGAAGCCTTACGAAAGAATCGATCTTTCAAAATCAGACGCGGAAATATTCGCGCAGCTCAAAGAAGTCCGTCGCAAGTCGAAGCTGTTCATAGCCTATTCGTCGCGAGAACGGAAACTGGCGTCGTATGTCTATACCCGTCTGTCAAAATATGACTATGACGTCTTTATCGACTTCGACAGACTGTTGCCTGGCGAATTGTACGCGCGAAGAATCATGACAGAAATCGAGGGCGCTGTGGAAAACGGCTACATCATAGCGCTATTTTCGGAAGTCGGTCACGATTTACAGCTTGTTGACAAAGAAGTCGCGCTTGCGCGGAAGTATGACAGAGAACACGGCATAAAGGGAGGAAGCGTCATACCCGTGGTCATCGACAGCCATATTCCTTATATATGCACTGATTTGAACTGCATACAGTTCAAAAACCGGACGGAAGATTTGCCTGACAAAATCGTAAACGCCATACTGAAACGGTTGCTTGCGCCAGGAGAAATTCTGACGTATTACAGAAATTTCAAAAACGGCATAAATTCCAAAGTCGATTTTTTCGAGTCGGAGCAATTGGAACGGCTGTATCGCGACATTTGTTCTGAGTGAGGTGATCGACACGTGTGCGATCCTGACTCTTTACTCTAAACAACTCCTTAAAACATTCAGATTATGAACAAGAAATATATCCCGAATCCGGCCGATACTTCCGGGGTAAAGCTGCCGGAGGAACTGTTGCCGCTCGTTGAGGAGATGGCAAAGAATGTCCATGAAGTATGGGCGCAGAACCGAATGAACGAAGGCTGGACCTACGGGCCTGTGCGCGACGACGCCAAGAAGCAGCATCCATGCCTCGTGGCTTACGAGAAATTGCCTGACAGCGAGAAGGAATATGACCGCGCGACATCGCAGGAGACTTTGAAGCTTATTTTGAAGTCAGGCTTTTCTATTTCAAAAACAGCCGGAACAAAACACTGACTCCGCCTCTTTTTCTCACCTCCTACCCTCCACGTTGCTGAAATGTCAATGATTTGTTGTAATTTTGCAGGGCGATTGCGTTAAATTTAATATCATCGAATTTCGGTTCTGAAATATCATCTTTGTACCATATCATCATGAGTTCACAAAAACAAGCCCCGCTGCTGTCGCGCGATGGCGTCAGTCTGTTGCTTCCTTTTATCATAATCACTTCCTGCTTCGCTCTATGGGGCTTTGCCAATGACATAACAGGGCCGTTGGTTAAGGCTTTTTCAAAGATTTTCCGCATGAGCGTGACGGAAGGCGCTTTAGTTCAGGTGGCTTTCTATTTAGGCTATTTCTGCATGGCGTTTCCGGCAGCGCTGTTCATCCAGCGCTATTCCTACAAGGCAGGAGTGCTGCTCGGCCTGTCGCTCTATGCCGCGGGAGCCATTCTCTTCATTCCCGCGCAGATGGCCGGAATCTACTACCCGTTCCTGATTGCTTATTTCATCATGACCTGCGGCCTGTCGTTCTTAGAGACAAGCTGTAACCCCTATATCTACTGCATGGGACCTGAGGAAAGCGCCACACGCCGTCTGAACCTCGCTCAGGCGTTCAACCCGATCGGCGCACTGGCCGGAATGTATGTGGCCATGCACTTCGTTCAGGAACGTCTCCATCCGCTCGACACCGCACAGCGCGCCCTCCTCACTCCCGAAGAGTTCGAACAGGTCAAGAGCGACGACCTCTGGGTGCTTATCCAGCCCTACATCTACATTGCCGCCGTACTCTTGGTCATCATCCTCTTGGTGCGGCTGCTGAAAATGCCTAAGGCGGGCGACACTCGTTCGAGCAAAAAACTTTCCACCGCCCTGCGCGAGATCATAGCCATCAAAAACTACCGCGAAGGAGTCATCGCACAGTTTTTCTACGTAGGCGCGCAGGTGATGTGCTGGACATTCATCATCCAGTACGGCACACACGTGTTCATGTCGGAAGGCATGGACGAGCGCAGCGCCGAAATACTCTCACAGAAGTTCAACATCGCAGCGATGGTCTGCTTCACATGCAGCCGTTTCGTATGCACATGGTTCCTGAAATACATCGCTCCGGGACGCCTTCTCTCGATTCTCGGCATCCTCGCCGCCATCTTCTCTGTCGGCGCCATCGTGATGACCGACCGTTCGGGTGTCTACTGCCTTGTCGGCATCAGCGCCTGCATGTCGCTCATGTTCCCGACAATCTACGGCATTGCCCTGCGCGGCCTCGGCGACAATGTCAAGTTCGGCAGCGCCGGACTCATCATGTCGATCCTCGGCGGATCGGTATTCCCCCCGCTCCAGGCCCTCATCATCGACTCAGGAGTCACAGCCGGAGATCTCCCCTCGACCAACCTCTCGTTCATCATTCCCCTGATCTGTTTCCTCGTGATCACCGCATACGGTGTCAGGGCCTATCGCCGCGCACATTCCGGTGCGGCTGAAAAAGCGAAAGAGAACTGATAAGGACATCCCTCCGTCACGTCAACAAACCCACCCTGCCATGACAAAGAAACTGCTATCCCTCCCACCCAACCTCGTCGGTTGTTTCCATAAAATCACCGGACTCCCCGCCACGGACTATTTCTGCACCTCCGATCCCGTAGGCCACCGCCTCGGCAGCGGCGGTGGCACAACTTGGATTCTTGAAGAATGCCACCGGTCATCCGAAGCCGCCGAAAGGCCATTCGACCAGTGGCTCGCCGGAGAAAAGCGCATCATTCTCCACGCCGGAGGCCAGAGCCGCCGTCTCCCCTCCTACGCTCCGTCGGGCAAGATACTGACCCCCGTCCCCGTCTTCCGCTGGGAGCGCGGACAATCCATCACCCAGACCCTGCTCGACCTCCAGCTTCCGCTCTACGAGCGCATCATGGAGTCAGCTCCCGCCGATGTCCACACCATGATCGTCAGCGGCGACGTCTACATCCGTGCCGCCGCACAGCTGCCGCCTGTGCCCGAAGCCGACGTCATCTGTTACGGCCTCTGGCTCGACTCATCCATTGCCAAGGATCACGGCGTCTTTTACAGCACCCACGCCGCACCCTCGATCCTCGACCGCATGTTGCAGAAACCGACTGTCGACACTCTCAACTCTCTGCTCCAGACCGGCTACTACCTGACCGACATCGGTGTATGGCTCCTGAGCGACCGCGCTGTGGAGCTCCTGCGCCGCCGCAGCCGCAACGCCGACGGATCGCTGCGTGAATACGATCTCTATTCCGATTTCGGCTGCGCCCTCGGTACCAATCCCGGCGTCGAAGATCCTGAATTGCGTGAGCTGAAAGTGGCCATTGTCCCGCTGCCCGGCGGCGAGTTCTACCACTACGGCACCGGACGCGAGATGATCAGCTCGACCCTCGCTGTGCAGAACCTCGTCAACGACCAGCGCGAGATCATGCACCGCGACCGCAAGCCCCACCCCTCGATCTTCGTACAGAACTCTAAGGCCGCAGTGCGCTTCACAGCCGACAACACCAACATCTGGATAGAGAACAGCCACATCGGCGAGGGATGGAAGCTCACGTCCGACCACATCCTCACCGGCATTCCCGAAAACGACTGGGAGATCAGTATGGCACTCGGACAGTGCGTTGACATCGTTCCCGTGGGCGACGCGGGATATGCGGTGCGCGTCTACG
Organism: uncultured Bacteroidales bacterium; assembly: GCA_900544535.1. Classification (GTDB taxonomy): domain Bacteria; phylum Bacteroidota; class Bacteroidia; order Bacteroidales; family Muribaculaceae; genus Duncaniella. Next base: position 15,508 of record UQVH01000034.1, read on the forward strand.
GCATCGACGACAAATTCGCCGGCGAAGAGCAGACCCGTCCGCGCTTCCCGATAGTCAGCGACATCGCCGAAATGGGCCGTCTGGTCAAAGCCATGCTCGCAGGTGAAGCCGACCTTACAGGCTGCGAACTCATCAGCGCCGAACGGATCTCTGACATCGCCCGTCTTGACCGCCTTGTCGACCAGCGCCGCCGCTTCCGCCGGGCCAACCGCGAAGCCCTCGCCGCCAACTACCGCCACAGCGTTTTCTATCAGAGCGACCTGCGCGAAGCCGCCACGGCCTTTGCCCACGACTCGCTGCCGCTGCCCGCGCCCCTGCCCGACGAAGAGCCCCTGATCACACGTATCAGCGACTCGATGTTCCGCGCCGAGGTCAAGCGTCTCACCGGCGCCGACCCCAAGGCCGATGAAGAGCGCGCTTTCTCGCTCCTGCGCGAAGGGCTCACCCGGACAGTGCTCGAACACAAAGAAGTGCCCCGGCGCGACGTGTGCTCCGATCAGATCGTGTGGAGCCGCTCGCCCGTCCGCATCGACATCGCCGGAGGCTGGACCGACACCCCGCCATTCTGCCTGATGGAAGGGGGCAATGTCATCAACTTCGCCATCGAGCTGAACGGACAGCAACCGCTCCAGGCCTATGTGCGCCCCTGCCCCGAACCTCACATCATCTGCCGCAGTATCGACCTCGGAGCCGAAGAAATCATCGAGACCTTCGACAGCATCCTCGACTTCCACCGCGTCGGCAGCCCCTTCTCCATACCCAAAGCTGCACTCGCACTCGCCGGTTTCCACCCGCGTTTCTGCGGCGTAAGCTACCCGACACTCCGCGACCAGCTTCTCGACTTCGGATCAGGCCTTGAGATCACGCTCTTCTCGGCCATTCCCGCCGGAAGCGGCCTCGGCACAAGCAGCATCCTTGCCGCCACCGTACTCGGAGCCATCAGCGACTTCTGCGCACTTGCCTGGGACAAGAACGAGATCTGCAAGCGCACCCTTGTGCTCGAACAGCTGCTCACCACCGGCGGAGGCTGGCAGGATCAGTACGGCGGAGTGCTCGGCGGAGTCAAACTCCTCCGGAGCGACAAGGGCTTCGACCAGAATCCGGCAGTCAACTGGCTCCCTGACACCATCTTCACCGACCCGCAGTATGCCGCCTGTCACCTGCTCTACTACACCGGCATCACGCGCACGGCCAAAGACATTCTCGCCGAGATCGTCCGCAACATGTTCCTCAACGAAGGCGCCCAGCTGCGTCTGCTGCGCCGCATGAAGGCTCACACCCTTGAAATGTTCGACGCCATACAGCGCTGTAACTTCGACCGCATGGGCCGTCTTGTCCGCGCTACCTGGTCGCAGAACTGCACCCTCGACCGCGGCACCAATCCCGCCGCCGTCGAAGCCATCACGCGCCGCATCGACGACCTCTGTCTCGGCTACAAACTCCCCGGCGCCGGAGGCGGAGGCTATCTCTACATGATCGCCAAAGATCCCGAAGCCGCCGCGCGCATCCGCCATACACTCGACTCCGACCCCTTGCGCCCCAATGCCCGCTTCGTCGACATGGCCCTCTCCCGCTCCGGCCTCACCGTCACCCGCAGCTAAAACGAATCACCTATAAATCAATCTTTTATGGATTACGAAGAACCGAATGTAATCACACTTACCGCCTTCCGTGAGGCAGAAGAAGGCGACACAATCGTATGTGAGAGTATGGAAGAATACCTCAGTATAGTAAACGCAACCCTGTCTACTGACTATTGATCTATTTCCGGTTCTCATTCCGATTTATTTTAGCGTTTTTAACAATAGGCTTCAGGTTTTGGAGCCTATTGTTATTTTTACGTTGATAATAGAGCACTCCAAAAGTTTTAGTCTGTATGCAGGAGCATTAATCACCCTCCTTCGACAATGCCGGATATAATATTTTGGAATATTACTGTCCGCTAAACCATAAATCAGTGAGTCCAACATCTTGAAAGGCAGAAG
>UQVH01000035.1 GCA_900544535.1 uncultured Bacteroidales bacterium
CGCAGCTGTGGTATAGCAATGTCTAAGATCGACAAGAGCGCCGTAGGTGCGAAACTGTTCACCTACGGCGCTTTATGATTGTGGTTTATCCGTCTGTTTCTTACGCTTTCACTTCGTTTTCGGACGTCGCCTCGCTGCCGGCGGGGGCCGGTGTCACCTTCCGGATCTCGGTGTCAAGCTCCTCGGCACCGGGACGGTAAGATACGTATATCTCGTCACCTGCTGAAACTGACGCGTCGATAATCAGCTCCGCGAGCTTGTCTTCGAGATATTTCTGAATCGAGCGTTTCAGCGGACGGGCGCCGTAATTGGCGTCGTAGCCCTTCTCGGCGATGAAATTCTTGGCCTCGTCGGTGATGGTGAGCGTATAGCCAAGCTCCTTGACACGCTTGTTGAAGCCTGCGAGCTCGATGTCGATGATGCGGAAGATTGCCTCCTTCGACAGCGGATCGAACATGATCACATCGTCGATACGGTTGAGAAACTCAGGAGCAAAAGCTTTGTTGAGAGCCTTGCGGAGCACTCCCTGACTGTATTCCTTGTCGTTGGCTGCCGGAGAGGCAAAACCTATGCCGCTGCCGAAATCCTTGAGCTGGCGCGAACCGATGTTGGAGGTCATGATGATGATCGTGTTCTTGAAGTCGATCCTGCGGCCGAGTGAATCGGTCAGACGTCCCTCGTCCATCACCTGGAGGAGCAGATTGAACACGTCGGGGTGCGCTTTCTCGATCTCGTCGAGAAGCACGATAGAGTAGGGGTGACGGCGCACCTTTTCGGTGAGCTGACCGCCTTCCTCGTAGCCCACGTATCCCGGAGGCGCTCCGACGAGGCGCGAGACGGTGAACTTCTCCATATACTCGCTCATGTCGATGCGGATCAGAGTGTCAGCCGAGTCAAACATATATTCGGCCAGCTTCTTGGCGAGGTGGGTCTTGCCTACGCCTGTCGGGCCGAGGAAGAGGAAGGTGCCGATCGGCTTGTTGGGGTCTTTCAGACCGATGCGGTTGCGCTGTATGGCCTTGACGACCTTTTCGATCGCCGGGTCCTGACCGATGATATAGCTCTTGAGCACCGGAGCCATCTCCTTGAGACGCTTCCCCTCGGCCTGAGCTATGCGCTGGACGGGTACGCCGGTCATCATTGCCACCACTTCGGCCACTTTCTCGGCGTCGACGGTCTCGCGCATCGCGTTGAGCTGCTCTTCCCAGCGGGCCTTCGATTCTTCGAGAGTAGCCTTCAGCTGCTGCTCCTGATCGCGGTAGGAAGCCGCTTTCTCGAAATTCTGCGATTGTGCGGCGCGGAGTTTCTGTGCGGCCACCTCCTCGATGCGCTGTTCGAGTTGTTCGATTTCCTTAGGTACGGCGATATTGGTGACATGCACGCGGCTGCCGGCCTCGTCCATGGCGTCGATTGCTTTGTCGGGGAAATTGCGGTCAGAGATGTAGCGTTCGGTCAGCTGCACGCAGGCGTCGAGAGCCTCCGGAGTATAGTTGACATTGTGGTGCTCCTCATACTTGTCCTTGATGTTGTCAAGGATGATGCGGGTCTCTTCGGCGGTGGTAGGTTCGACCATCACCTTCTGGAAGCGGCGTTCGAGGGCACCGTCGTTTTCGATGTTCTTGCGGTATTCGTCGAGGGTCGTCGCGCCGATGCACTGGATCTCGCCGCGGGCGAGGGCCGGTTTGAGCAGGTTTGCGGCGTCCATCGACCCTGCGGCGTTGCCTGCGCCGACGATGGTGTGCAGCTCGTCGATGAAGAGGATTATATCTTTGTTTTTGGAAAGTTCGTCAAGTATTGCCTTGATGCGTTCCTCGAATTGGCCGCGGTATTTGGTGCCGGCGACGATGGAAGCCATGTCGAGCGAGACCACACGCTTGCCGAAAAGGATGCGCGAGACCTTGCGCTGGACGATGCGGAGTGCCAGACCTTCGACGATGGCCGACTTGCCCACGCCGGGTTCGCCGATGAGCACGGGGTTGTTCTTCTTGCGGCGGCTGAGGATCTGGGCGAGACGCTCGATCTCCACGTCACGTCCCACGACCGGGTCGAGACGGTTTTCCTCGGCGGCGAGAGTCATGTCGTTGCCGTATTTGTCAAGCACAGGAGTGTCGTTGCCGCGGCGCTGTGCAGTCTGGGCGCCCTGACGCTTGCCTGCGGAGGCGGGTCCCTGTCCGCCCTGCGGAGCGGATGAGCGCGGGGGCATTTCGTCGTCCTCGTCATCATCCTCGGTGAAATCGGCGTTCATCGGCGTGGCAAGATCCGATTCGGCGGCCAGGAGGCGGTAGATGGCCTCGTAGGTGATGCCTGCGCGGTGGAATGCGGTCATGAATTCGGAATTCTGTGCGTCGGAATTGTGGAAAATCGCGAGCAGGAGGTGGGTGGCGTCAACTTCGTTGCTTTTGAGCATACGGGCTTCGAGTACGCTCAGTTTGATGATGCGGCCTGTCAGATCGCTGAGACTGACATCGGAGATGCCGACAGTGCCCTGATAGCCTGCCTCGGTGGCGGCATTGAAAAGAGCCTTGTCAAGATTCTCGCGCAGTTCGTAGGCCGAAGCCCCTTTGGCGGCACGGTCGATGAGTCGGGCCGGCTCGCCTTCCATATCGGAGAGAAGCGACAGAAGCAGATGTTCCGGCATGACATATTTGGAGTTGTGTCGGGCGGCCTGCTTCGGAGAATCGTTGATCATCTCCTTGAATTTTTGTGAATAAACAGTGTCCATCTGAAATTGCCTTTCTGGTTAAGTGATGAAAGAAAATAGGGTGGTGTGTCAGCCATCCGGTAATTGCATAGGGCGGAGAAATATCACTGACAAGGATTGACACTACAAAAATTGTGCCAAACTTCGCTAATGTCGGCCGGTGATATCCTAATAACAATTAAAAATCAATTCTTGATCGGCAAAGATACGATTTTTGCAAAATAATTCTTACCTTTGTGGGGAAAATACTTGTTTTAAATACCCCTAAGATTAGAAGAAGATCATATCAGGAATAAATTATGATTGAAGAAGATCGAATTATTAAAATTAATATAGAAAACGAGATGAAGAGCGCCTACATCGACTATTCGATGTCGGTGATCGTGTCACGTGCGCTCCCTGACGTGCGCGACGGTCTCAAACCCGTGCACCGCCGTGTGCTTTTCGGTATGAACGAGATGGGCAATACCTCGGACCGCCCCCACAAGAAGTCGGCCAACTGCGTCGGCGAGGTCATGGGTAAGTACCATCCCCACGGCGACTCTTCCATCTACGGCACTGTGGTGCGTCTCGCCCAGCCCTGGGCCATGCGTTACACTCTTGTCGACGGTCACGGAAACTTCGGTTCCGTTGACGGCGACGGCGCGGCTGCCATGCGTTACACCGAGGTACGCCTTGAAAAACTCGGCGAGGAAATGCTTGCCGACATCGAGAGCGACACTGTGGACTTCCAGCCCAACTACGACAACTCCCGCAAGGAACCTGTCGTGCTTCCGACCCGTTTTCCGAATCTTCTTGTCAACGGAGCCTCAGGCATCGCCGTCGGTATGGCCACCAATATGCCTACCCACAACCTCGGAGAGTCGATCAACGCCTGCGTGGCCTATATCGACAATCCTGACATCGACATCGAAGGCCTGATGCGCTATATCCCCGCTCCGGATTTCCCCACCGGCGGCACCATCTACGGTTATAATGGTGTCAAGGAGGCCTATGAGACAGGCCGCGGCCGCATCGTCATCCGCTCGAAGGCCGAGATCGAAGTCGAGGACAACCACGAAAACATCATCGTCACCGAAATCCCCTACGGTGTCAACAAGGCGGAACTTATCGCCTATATCGCCACTCTCGTAACCGACAAGAAACTTGACGGCATCGCTGACATCAACGACGAGAGCAATTATAAAGGTATGCGCATCGTCATCAAGCTCAAGAGCGACGCCAACGCTAATGTGGTGCTCAACAAGCTCTATAAGATGACCCAGATGCAGGCCTCGTTCAGCGTCAACAACGTGGCTTTGGTCAACGGACGTCCCAAGACACTGAACCTTAAGGAACTGATCTCGGAGTTCGTGGCCCACAGACATGAAGTCGTGATCCGCCGCACGAAATTCGAGCTCAATAAGGCTCAGGAACGTGCCCACATACTCGAAGGCCTGATCATTGCCTCGCAGAACATTGACGAGGTGATCCGCATTATCCGCGCCGCCGCCGACACACAGGCCGCCCGCGACGCCCTGCGCGACCGCTTCGGTCTGACCGATCCGCAGACTGCCGCCATCGTCGAGATGCGTCTGCGTCAGCTCACCGGCCTGGAACAGGACAAACTCCGCAACGAATATGAGGCCTTGGAGGCCGAGATCGCCCGTCTGGAGCTCATCCTCTCTGACGACGCCACCTGCCGCGAACTCATCAAGAGCGAGCTGATCGAAATCCGCGACCGTTACAGCGACCCGCGCCGCACAGACATCGACTATACCGCAGGCGATTTCAACGCCGAGGATTTCTATGCCGATGACGACATGATCATCACCATCTCGCATCTCGGTTACATAAAGCGCACTCAGCTGAGCGAATTCCGCGCGCAGAACCGCGGAGGCGTCGGCGCCAAAGGCTCCGACACCCGCAACGAGGATTTCATCGAGCACATCTATCCGGCTTCGATGCACAACTCGATGCTCTTCTTCACCCAGAAGGGACGCTGCTACTGGCTCAAGGTCTACGAGATCCCCGAAGGCGCGAAGAATTCCAAGGGCCGCGCTATCCAGAACATGCTCAACATCGAGCCCGACGACTGCGTCAAGGCTTTCATCTGCACCAAATCGCTCGGCGATTCCGAATTTGTCAACACTCACAACCTCGTGTTCGCTACCAAGAAGGGCGTCATCAAGAAAACACGCCTTGAAGCCTACTCGCGTCCGCGTACAAAGGGTGTCAACGCGATCATCATCCGCGAGGGCGACGAACTGCTCGCTGTGGAGATGACCGACGGCAACAGCGAGATCCTGCTGGCCAACCGCAACGGCCGCGCGATCCGATTCCCTGAAAACAAAGTGCGTGAGATGGGCCGTATGTCGGCAGGTGTCCGCGGCATGACTCTCGACGGAGATGACGACGAAGTTGTAGGAATGATCTGCATGCCTGCCGACACCACCAATGATGTCATGGTGCTCAGCGAACGCGGCTATGGCAAGCGTACTCCGCTCGACACCATCATCACCAACGAAGTCGGCGAGACCGAGAAAGTGCCCGTCTACCGTGTCACCAACCGTGGAGGCAAGGGTGTCCGTACGATGAACATCACCGAGAAGACCGGTGCTCTTGTGGCCATCGAAAGCGTCAACGACGAGAATGACCTCGTGATCATCAACAAGAGCGGCATCACTCTGCGCATCCACGTGTCCGACATCCGTCAGCAGGGCCGTGCAACTCAGGGTGTCCGCATCATCAACCTCGACAAGCGTAACGACACGATCGCTTCCGTCTGCTGCGTCGATTCCGACCCGGAAGAAGAGGTTGAAGAAGTTGAAGCTCAGGACGTGGCTCCCGAAATGACCGAGGCTGAACTTTTTGAAGCCGAAGCCGCCGACGAAGAGATCGTTGACGACGAACTCGACGAGGAAATCGCCGATGACAGCGAAGAATAATCATTAATCTACTAATATTAACATTCTATTATGAAAAAAATCTGCGTCTTAACCGTCGGGTTGCTCGCAGCCTCCTCAATGACAGCTCAGGTAGCCGTAGTGAAGGAAGCTGAAAAGGAGTTCAAGAATGCCTCTACCTATGCGGCCTATCAGAAGGCATTGCAGACAATCACTCCCGCCTTTTCTAATCCTGAAACAGAGAAAGAAGCCAATACTTACTGGATTCCCGGAAAAAACGGCTTCAAACTCTATGATGACCTCTTTGCCAAGAAGACCATCGGACAGGATGTGAATCTTGTCGACATGGGCAACGCTCTTCTTGACGGATATAATTTCGGACTCAAGGCTCTCGACTGCGACACCGTTGTCGATGCCAAAGGCAAGGTGAAGACAAAACTCTCGAAAGATATCGCCAGCCAGATCACCGGCCATGCCAATGATTTTCTCAACGCCGGCGCCGCTTTCTGGGAATCACGCGAATTCGGCAAGGCTTACGAGGCTTTCGCTGACTATCTAGCCATACCGGGAAATGCCCGTTTCGGCAAGAGCGCTCCCGCGGCTCTGCCTGACTCTACCGTATCTCAGATCGAATACAACCTCGCGCTCGCCGCATGGCAGGCCGAGAAGCTCCCTGAATCGGCTGCCGCTTTCGACCGTCTGCTCGCAAGAGGATATGACGAACCCGCTGCTTATGACTATGCCTTCAGCGTAGCTTATCAGATGAACGACGAGGACCGCAAGTTCCGTTATTCTCAGATTGCGTTCGATAAGTTCGGCACCTCGAACCCCGCCTTCCTCCAGCGTCTCGTCAACAGCTACATCGAGCGCAAGGAATATGACAAGGCCATCACCATGCTTGACAACGCTATTGCCGCCGAACCCAACAACAGCACCTATTACCTGTCGCTCGGTGTGCTCAGAGAACAGCAGAACGATACAATTGCTGCAAAGAATGCCTATAAGAAGGCTGTGGAACTTGACGGTGAAAACGCCATCAACAACCTCTACTATGGTCGTATGCTCGTGCAGGAATATGACGCGCTCGACCAGGCTGCCGCAAATATGTCGCAGAACGAGTACAACAAGTACAACTACGAGACCATGCGTCCGATCCTTCTCGACGCAGTCAAATATCTTGAAAAAGCTTATCAGCTCGACAACGAGCAGACCGACGCTCTCCGTTATCTCAAGAACATCTACTATGTCCTGAATGACGGTGACAATCTCAAGCGTGTCGAAGGCCTCCTCCTGGGTCAGTAACCGCGCTGAAATCTGACAGCAAAAAACTTTAAAAGTCATGAAACCGAAGCCGGAAAGTTTTCAGCGGCCGGTTTCATGACTTTTCTCTTAACCATCACATCTATGGCACAATCAACACTGGAACAGTTTGACATCGTGGTCGGCGACTGCCGCAGGATCTATGCCGACAAGCTGAAGGACTACGGTGCATCGTGGCGCATCATGCGTCCGCGCTCCATTACGGATCAGATATACATCAAGGCCAAGCGCATCCGTACGCTCGAAGAGGGGGAGGCGCTGGTCAACGAGGGGATTCTCGGCGAATTTTATGCCATTGTCAACTACGGAGTCATGGGACTCATTCAGCTTGAACTCGGTTTCGCCGACGAGGCAGACATCACTCCGCAGAGGGCAGTCGAACTGTATGATGAGAAAATCCGCATAATCCGTGATCTCCTTGCCGCGAAAACCCACGACTACGGCGATGCCTGGCGCGGAATGAGAGTCAATTCATATACCGACTTCATTCTCACCAAGCTCCAGCGCGTCAAGGAAATCGAAGGAAACGGAGGGCGTACAAGTGTCTCCGAAGGAATTGATTCAAATTATATGGATATAATCAACTATGCCGTCTTCGCAATCATCAAGCTCACCCAGGAAAGGGATTGACCGCCTCTATCATCCGGCTTTGGTATGGATTTTCCGTCTCATAGTCGGCGCCACTTTCGTGCTCTCCGGATTTACCAAGAGTATCGACGTCTGGGGCAGCTACTATAAGATAGAGGAGTATCTCCAGGTGTGGGGATGGGACATCCCGTCGTCGCTTGTGGTTCTTGCGTCGTTTCTGCTCGGCGGGGTGGAGTTCGTCTGCGGCTGTCTCCTGTTGCTGGGATGCTACAAGCGTGTAGCCGTCTGGGTTCTGACCCTGATGATGGCTTTCATGCTGCCGCTGACTCTCTACATTGTCATTGCCGACCCGGTGGCAGACTGCGGATGTTTCGGTGACTTTCTGATCATTTCCAACAGTGCCACGTTCATCAAAAATATTTTCCTGACTCTTTTCCTTGTCTATCTTCTCAAATTCAACAGGAAGGTCGACGGACTTTTCGTGCCTTATGTCCAGTGGGTTATCGGAGGGTTGCTGTCGCTCTACATTCTGATTGTCGCTCTCTTCGGCTACAATATCCAGCCGATGATCGACTTCCGTCGTTTTGATTCTGGCACCGATCTGCTTGCCGCAGGAAGCGGAGAGGAGGGGGATGAGGCGGTCTATGATTTTATTTATGAAAAGGACGGCCGTGAGGAAAGTTTTACGATCGACAATCTTCCGGATTCGACCTGGACATTCGTTGACCGCCGTCTCGTCCGAGGTTCTGAGTCCGTGACCGACGGTTTTGCCGTGATTTCCGACGGCGAGAATATAGCGGAAGATATAATAGATCCTGAGACCGACCAGTTCATAGTCACCATTCCGGATATTACTAAGGTGGATCTTTCGTACACCTATCTGCTGAATGAGCTTAATGACTACATCACTGAGCGCGGCGGTTCGATGGTCGCTCTTGTCAATGCCGATGAAGATGGGATCGAACGCTGGCGCGATGTCTCGATGGCTTCCTACGAAATCTATACCGCCGAACCGACTCTGATAAAGGAACTCGCGAGAGGACATGCTGCAATCGTATTTCTTCATGAAGGTGTGGTGGTGTGGAAACGGACGCTTTCATCGATCAATTACACTATTGTCACCGAAACACCTCCAGGCGAGATTGATTCCGAACTCGATCCAAGTTCCGGGAAGATTCTTCAGTGGCTCACACTGACATTTGTGGCGGTAATAGTGGCGGTAATGATTCTTGACCGCAGCGGCCGTCTCGTGGCATGGCTTCTCAGACGCCGGCGCAGAAAGGCGGCAAAAGAAGCATCTGCCGATAATCCCGGTGAAGATACGGCTCCGGGGAACTGACAGATAACAACCATTCGCGAATCAGGATTGTTAACAATGATGTAAGTTAACAATCCTGATTCATTATGTCTCACGTCTTCTATGCTGCCCGACAGGCACTGCGCCACCATGCTTCCGGGGGCAACGTACTGATATTTGCGACTGTGCTCGCATTGGTTGTCGCCAATATTCCCGGTCTGAATACTTTTTACAACGATTTCTGGAATCAGCCGATGCGCCTCCAGATCGGTGATTTCAATGTCTTGTCCCACGCGGGTCATCCGATGACTGTGCTCCAGTTCATCAATGATGCGCTTATGGCCGTTTTTTTCTTCTCGATCGGTCTGGAGATCAAGCGAGAGGTCCTTGTTGGAGAGTTGTCATCTTTCCGTCAGGCTTTGCTGCCGATAATGGGTGCTATCGGAGGAATGCTTCTCCCTGTCGGACTCTACATCGCTCTTGCCGCCGGCAGCGACTATGTCGACGGCGCCGCCATACCTATGGCCACCGATATCGCCTTTTCGCTCGGTGTGCTTGCGCTTTTGGGCTCGCGTGTCCCGGTATCGCTGAAAATATTTCTTACCACACTCGCCGTTGTCGACGATATAGGAGGCATAATCGTCATTGCCGCGTTCTATTCCTCGCATATAGAGGTCTCGTTTTTGGGGTATGCTGCGGTCGGGCTTGCAGTTCTGCTTGTCGGAGGCGGTTTCTTTAAGATTCAGAGTAAACTGTTCTATGTACTGATCGGCGGTATCGTATGGTTTCTTTTTCTTAATTCAGGCATTCATCCTACGATCGCAGGCGTGTTAGTTGCGTTCTGCGTACCATCGATTCCTGTTTATGCTCCTGAGAAATATGTCAAGATGATCCGCAGTTCGATCCGCAATTTTCACGAAGAGGATGACGAGGTGCTTTCTCGGCGTACGATTCTGAATCATGAGCAGATGGACTGGCTCAAGCAGATCGAAAGTGCTTCTGACAAGGTCATCTCGCCTCTTCAGGATCTGGAAGACTCTCTGCATCCTGTGATCAACTATCTGATCATTCCCCTCTTTGCCTTTGCCAACGCCGGAATTTATCTTCTCGACATGAATCCTATGACTGTTGTCAGCGGCATAAGTCTTGCGATTATCGTCGGACTTGTCATAGGCAAATTTGCGGGTATATTCCTGTTTTCGTTGCTGACAGTCAAGCTTAAACTTGCACCTCTGCCGGAAGGGGCCGACTGGAAGATGGTGGCAGGGATCGCAATGCTCGGTGGAATAGGATTCACAGTATCTCTCTTCATTGCCAATCTTTCTTTCGGCGACATGGGAGAGGCCGGAGCCATGTTGCTGACCGATTCGAAAGTCGGCATCGTCATCGGCTCGCTGCTCTCCGGGCTGATCGGTTATCAGCTTCTGGCCCGTTTCCTTCCCCGCCATCCGGCAGAAAATAATGATGAAAAGTGACCGGCCCGGATATTTTTCTGTCAGAATAAATGAAAAATATTCTCGTAGAAGTATTTTTGGAAATCTATTGCTATTAATGAAATATTTCTGTAATTTTGCAGCGTTTCTGAGACTAAGGAAAAAACCCTTTAAAATACACATATCCAATGACTATCGACCAGTACAATTTCAACGGCAAAAAGGCCATTGTCCGCGTGGATTTCAATGTCCCCCTGGACGAAAACGGTAAAATCACTGACGATACCCGTATCCGCGGCGCTCTTCCCACACTGAAAAAAATTCTTGCTGACGGTGGCAGTCTCATTATCATGAGCCACATGGGCAAGCCCAAAGGCAAAGTGAACCCCAAAATGTCACTCAGCCAGATCAAAGATACAGTAGCCAAATATCTCGGCACAGAAGTTGAATTTGCCGAAGATTGCGCAAAAGCAGCTGAAAAGGCCGCCGCTCTGAAGCCCGGTCAGGTCCTGCTGCTCGAAAACCTTCGTTTCCATCCTGAAGAAGAGGGCAAGCCCGTAGGTATTGACAAGGAAGATCCCGCTTACGATGCAGCTAAGAAAGAGATGAAAGAACGTCAGAAAGAGTTCGCAAAGACTCTCGCTTCATATGCTGATGTATATGTAAACGATGCGTTCGGCACAGCTCACCGTCGCCACGCTTCTACCGCCGTGATCGCCGACTACTTCGACAAGGACTCGAAGATGCTCGGTTATCTCATGGAGAAGGAAGTTACAGCTGTTGACAATATCCTCAAAGATATCAAACGTCCGTTCACCGCAATCATGGGCGGTTCGAAGGTATCGACCAAGATCGGCATCATCGAAAACCTCATGGACAAGGTTGACAACCTGATCCTCTGCGGCGGTATGACCTATACTTTCGCAAAGGCTCTCGGAGGCAACGTCGGCAAGTCAATCTGCGAGAACGACAAACTTGATCTTGCACTCCAGATCATCGAAAAGGCCAAGCAGAAAGGTGTGAACCTCGTACTCGGCACTGATTGTGTGGCAGCCGATGATTTCAGCAACGACGCCAACACAATGGTTGTTTCCTGCATGGAAATCCCCGCTGAATGGGAAGGTCTCGACGCAGGTCCCGAAACCCGCAAGGCTTTCGCCGACGCTATCAAGGGTGCCAAGACCATCCTCTGGAACGGTCCTGCCGGTGTATTCGAATTCGACAACTTCACCGGTGGCTCGCGTGCTATCGCCGATGCTATCGTTGAAGCTACTGAAAACGGCGCATTCTCGCTCGTTGGCGGCGGCGACTCTGTCGCTTGTGTCAACAAGTTCGGTCTCGCCGACAAGGTCAGCTACGTTTCAACCGGTGGCGGTGCGCTTCTCGAAGCTATCGAAGGAAAGATTCTCCCCGGTATCGCAGCTATCCGCGGCGAAGAATAATAAGATCGGTTAAGATCAATCTTCGGTATAAAATCACGGACCCGGCTATCCGCAACAGGATGGACGGGTCCGGTGTTTTTTATGCATTGTCAGATTATTCGCCGATTATCGTAGCTGTTATTTTGCGCGGACCGCCATAGGTGCGGAACTCGCAGAGATAGATGCCCTGCCAGGCGCCGAGATTCAGATGCCCGCGGGTGACAGGAAGAGTGAGCGACGGACCGACCAGTACGGATTTGGCATGCGAGGGCATATCGTCAGATCCCTCGTCGGTGTGCAGATAGAACGGAGCGTTTTCCGGTACAAGACGGTCGAAAATGGCGTTCAGGTCGTGACGCACGTCCGGATCGGCATTTTCATTGACGGCCAGTGCAGCGGATGTGTGTTTGATAAACAGATTCAGAATGCCTTTTTCAGGCAGAGCGGGAAGCTGTCGCATGATTTCGCCGGTGACAAGGTGGATGCCACGCGGAAATGCTCGGAGTGAGAATTCTATTTGTTGTATCATAATGGCGCAAAGGTACGAAATGTTGAACATTTTTAACAATAGGTCCGTTCTATAATTGCTATCGAATCTTTCATTAGCCGTGGGCCGTCAGCAATGCGATCCGATTGTTTACTTTGCAAAACAATTGTAAAACACCAAATAATTATGATCGCGCTTAATATTCCGCTTATGACCTGGTTTGTGATTGTATTCGCAATGGCAGCACTTATTATCGTCAGAGTCTGTTATAAAAATTATTCTCATACCCGTCAGAGACATCTGTTTGAGATAGGCAAGGAGAGTGAGGAAATTTTCATTCCGGGTGACAGACTCGCAGGTCAGGAAGTTTATGATGATGAAGATTGAACAGCCTATGGCACCGGTGACAGCCTGTAACCAAACAGCCAGAGAGGGAGAGCCGGTAAAAAACTATTGCCTCTTTCTTTCTGAATATGCCGCATGGCTTTTAGGCGCCGGCGCCACGTGTATAAGACTGGAACGCAATGTAAAGCGAATGGCCCAGGCCTTTGGAGTGGAAGTGGTCATGACCATAATGCCACGGCACATCCACATGACGGTGTGCTCGCCGGACCGCACTGACAGCTACACATATATCACGGCCTTGCGCACGTCCATGATAAGCTTCGACATCAATACCCGTCTGAGCAAATTGAGCTGGGCTGTCGCCGACGGCCGTCTTGATTTTCGGCAGGCCGAGACCGAGTTCAGCCGCATCATTCTGACACCTCCCGCCGATAAACGTCTGGTGCTTCTGCTGGCTTCGTGTGCAAATGCCTCGTTTTGCCGTCTTTTCGGCGGAGACTGGCCTGCGATGGCGGTTGTGTTCATTGCAACTCTCGCAGGTTACTATCTCAAACAGGTGCTGTGCGAGCAGAAAACCGACATGCGTATCGTCTTCATCCTCTGTGCCTTTGTCTCATCGGTCCTCGGAGCCTCTGATGCCTTGTTTCATCTCGGACAGACACCGGAGATAGCCATCGGCACCAGTGTGCTCTATCTTGTACCGGGCATTCCGTTTCTTAATTCGTTCAGCGACATGCTGGCCGGCCATTACATCTGTTCGTTCAGCCGCTTCATGCACGCGATTATTCTGACCTGCTGTCTTTCACTCGGCCTCTGCGGAGGCATGATGATGATGGGGATCGGGATGTTCTGATGTCTTCACATTCGCTATAACAGAAGTCTATGATACTCGAATTTTTTCAGGATGCGTTGTTTGCTGCGATAGCAGCTATCGGTTTTGCCGCTATCAGCAATCCTCCGCGCAGGGCTTATTTATATTGTGCGCTCATTGCCGCTGCCGGACACTCGACCAGATTTATTCTGATGAACGATACCGTGCTTGGAATGCACATCGTACTTGCCACGACTCTTGCATCGTTTTTGGTCGGTGTGCTCGCCGTACTGTTTTCACCTCTTGTGCGGACTCCGGCCGAGACCTGTCTCTTTCCATCGTTGTTGCCGATGATCCCAGGTATTTATGCTTACCGGACATTCGGAGGACTTGTGATGTGTCTTTATCAGGGACAGGAAGGTGGCTTCAGCCATTATTTCTATCTGTTTGCCAGCAATGGCCTGACCTGTCTGTTCATTCTTCTCGGAATGGTCATCGGAGCCACGATACCGATTTTTCTACTGAAAAATATATCGTTTCAGGCAACACGATGAGACAGCTTACCAACGTTTATAAATAATACACTTCACGTTTTCAATTAATCGACTGACACATGGAATTGCGCCAGCTAAAATATTTTGTAAAGGCTGCTGAAACCCTTAATTTTTCAGAAGCATCAAAAGCATTGTTTATCACCCAAAGCACTCTGTCGCAACAGATCAAACAGCTTGAGCAGGAACTTGGGACGCCGTTGTTTCAGCGCGACAGCCATCGGGTCTGTCTGACCGAGGCCGGAAGCGAGCTGCTGCCTTATGCCATGCGCACCATTCGTGATTCACAGCTGTGTCTGGAGCGGATGAACGATCTGCGCGAATTGCTTGCCGGAACACTCAACATAGGTGTCACTTATTCGTTCAGCCCGATACTCACCGAGACTCTGATTGATTTCATGAAGCTCTATCCCGGAGTGAAACTCAACATATTTTATAAGCCGATGGCCGAGCTGATGGATATGCTGACTGACAGAGAGGTGGACTTTGTCCTTGCTTTCAAGCCAAAAGATACGCTTGCCTGTGTGGAGTCACACAGCCTTTTTCAGAATTATCTGACTGTGGTTGTCAACAGCTCCCATCCGTTGGCCACTAAAACGAAAGTGACTTTGGCGGAATTGGCTGAATATGATCTTGCATTGCCTACACGCGGACTTCAGGCAAGAAACTATTTTGAAACCGTGGTCGCTCCGCGGGGCATCGACATGCGTGTCCGCATAGAGCTGAATGAAGTCAATATCCTCCTTAAATTAATAAGTTGCAGCAATCTGGCCACGGTACTGGCAGAAGCTACAACTCATAATGTCCGGGGTGTCAGGGCGGTGCCTCTCGACATTCCCGCAAATGAAATGACCGGATGTGTCCACACTCTGCGCGACAGCTATCACAAGCGATCGATGTGTGAGTTTCTGAGGATGCTGAGCGAATCAGCAGCCATACGCGAGCGTGTCAACGCATGGCTGTGATTCGTCCGATGCAGTCAGTGTCTCAGAGCGATTTCTGTGGGTAGAGTGCTTCCCACCATGACGGATCGTTCTGGAGATATTTTGCAAACCAGGCAAAAATGGTTTCCTGCCACTGTTTGCGTTTGTTGAATTCCGTAACCTGATGGTTTGCGCCTCTGACGGCAACGAATGCAGTGGGGCGGCCGAGACGTTTCAGGGCGGTATACATCTGGATGCTTTCTCCGAAAGGCACATTGGTGTCAGCGTCTCCGTGAAGGAAGAGCAGGGGTGTGTGGATCTTGTCGGCATTGAAAAGCGGACTGCGGTCTACGAAGAGATCCTTGCGTGTCCATGGATAGCTGTTGGCCATGCAGACTTCGCTGTAAGAATAGCCCCAGTAACCTTCGCCCCAGTAGCTGGTGTGGTCACTGATTCCGGCATGCGAGATCGCTGCGGCGAAAAGGTCGGTCTTGGTCTGGAGATACTGGGTCATGAAACCGCCGTACGAAGCTCCGATGCAGCCGATTTTCTCTCCGTCGATCCATGAATGGTCACTCACAAAGCTTTTGACAGCTTCGATGATGTCGTCGGCCACACCTTCACCGGCTGTATTGACGTGATGGGCCGCATATTCCTGGCCGAATCCGGCACTGCCTCGCGGTATGACAACGAGCACCACATAGCCGTGGGCCGCATAGACATGGTGGGGATAGCGGCTCTCGAAAGTCCGGCTTGTAGGGCTACAGCCGCCGTAGTAGTTAACGATCATCGGGTATTTTTTCGACGGGTCGAAATCCGGCGGGAGGATATAGCGCACACTGATGCTGTCGCCGCGTGAGGTCATGAACGGGTATGGTTTGCATTCGCCGATGCGTATGCCTTTCAGACGTTCGGCGCTGAGATCTTCGATGAGGTTATGGCGGCCGTTTTTCAGGTTGATGGAGTAAAGGCGGTCAGAGTTGCCGGCACTTTGTCCGGTATAGACGAGTGCCGGAGCATTGGCAGCGAGGTCGAACGACATGACATATTCTTCCGGAGCTTTCAGATCGTCGATGCGCCCGTTTGAGGGATTGACGCGATAAAGTGATTTACAGTCACGGTTTTCGGCGGTGAAATATATGTTTCCGTCGGTCCGGTTCCATTCAAAGCTTTCGACCGAAGGGTTAAAGTCGCGGGTGAGGGGGGTGATCTTGCCGGTAGCGATGTCCATCACGTAGAGCTGGTTGTCATACATGTTGGGGATCATCCCTTCCGGTAGATTCTTACCGACTCCCTTGAGGGCTTCGGGTGAGCCGACAATCGCTATCGATTTAGCGTCGGGTGAAAGCATGGCTCCGCCGATGAAACCTTCGTTTTCAAGAAGTGCCGAACATTCGCCGGTCCTTAGATCCAGCAGATAGAGCGAAGCTACGGAACTCGGACGCTGTTCCACTTTGGTGTCATAGGCCATGAAGAGGAGTTTCGTGCCGTCGTCCGAAATTCCGGCAGGCGCGACGTTGCGGTAACCGAATGTCAGAGGAGCGCTGAGTCCGGTGGCTAAATCGAATTTCATCAGAGTGCCGCGGTTGCGCCATCCGGGCTGACGGTCTTCCGGATTGACGATTTCGTAGAGATCTTCGTTTTTCTCTTTCGGTCCTTCCTGCTCTTTCAGATAGACAAAGAAATCTTCTGTCGGAGACATCACGAATTTGTAGCTCGGAATCTCCTCGGCAAGCACTTTTTCTTCCTGTGTGAGCGGGTTGATTGTGAAA
Source organism: uncultured Bacteroidales bacterium (assembly GCA_900544535.1). Lineage (GTDB taxonomy): Bacteria > Bacteroidota > Bacteroidia > Bacteroidales > Muribaculaceae > Duncaniella. The sequence continues at coordinate 16,535 of UQVH01000035.1, forward strand.
AGCCGGAGTTTCTTGTCGACATAACGGGAGTAGTAGATCAGATCGCTTCCGGGCATCCAGCTGAGTGCGTCGGTTCGGGAGAAAAGTTTTCGTCCGCTTGCCGCTTCGCTTACCTCGGTAGTGAAAGTGTTGTCACCGCCGTCGTGAGTGAAATAATAAGTGGTAAGAAGATATTTTCCGCTCGGCGAGAGTTTGGCCGAGCTGAAACGTCTTCCGGTCATTACGTCCTGAAGCGTATAGCGGCGTCCGCCTTCCTTATTTATGCTCACGGGAATCTTGCCGTCTGACTCAAGGGAGATTTTAACTGAATCCGTCTGCCCGTCAGGCAGGGTCAGACATTTGACAGTGATACTGTGTGTGGCCGGAGCTAAAGCGAGCTTGCTGTCGTTGAGCAGTTTGCCGTCGAGATAGATCTCTTTGTTTTTCATGCCCTCGACCTTGAGCGATCCGTTGAAATACCGCTCGTTGTCGATGGTGAAGTTCAGCAGATGAAGGGCGGCAGACTTGCCTGCGGGAAGCACCGCATCGGAAAATTTGTGCCCGTTTTCTGCCGCTTTCAATGAGACAGGGGTTTTCAGCATGGCTAAAGTATCGAACTTGGCCGACATGACATTGACGCTGTCAAGCATGAACGGGACCCTCAGTTCAAACGGTCCCGCATAGTTCAGCGACTTGATGTCAACAGTCTCTGCGGAGGCATTAAGAGATAAAGCGGCAACGCATGCCGCGCAAATTACTTTTCTATACATGGATGATGAGATTGGGGCTGTAAAACGCACAAAGATACTAATAAAAACGTGACGAATTTGTAACTTTGCCGTGTGAAGTTACGAAAAGAGTGTAATTTATTGGAAATGAGCGTAGGTTAATCGCTCTTGATAGTAATAGGTTACGATTTAGTTAGTTATCTACTGCATTATCCTTCT
>UQVH01000036.1 GCA_900544535.1 uncultured Bacteroidales bacterium
AAAACTGAATTCTTCAAACAAATCGCTAATTTTGCACTTGCCAGTTGAACCTGCGCCGAATATGCGCATATTTTGGACTAAAACTTTTTGGCTTGATAAGCGTGTTTATTCATCGCTTTTTCATAATTTTGCAAGTCAATTAGCAATACAGATGGATAAGAAAATCATTTTTGACAAACGACGCTTCCACTTCACCGACAACGGTAACGGTCCGGAGACAATCCTACTGATGCACGGCTGGGGCTGCAACCATTCGACTCTTGCTTCCGTCGAACGTATAGCCCTCGACTGCGGTTACCGTGTGATAAATGTGGACTTCCCCGGATTTGGCCAGTCGGAAGAACCGGCGGATGTCTGGGGTGTCGAACGTTATACAAACCTTATCGAGCATCTTATAAAGGAGCTTGATCTCAAATCCGCACCCGTATTGCTCGGCCATTCTTTCGGAGGCCGTGTAGGCATATTGTACTCCTCGCGCAATCCCGTCAGCAAGCTTATTCTCGTCGATGCGGCCGGTATCAAGCCCAAACGGTCGCTGAAATATTATTGGAAAATCTATACATTCAAGGCCGTCAAACACATGATGTATATGGTCTACGGACGCGACGAGGCAGAACGCAGACTCGACAGCCGCAGAGCCAAAGCCGGATCGAGCGACTATGCCGGAGCCTCACCGATGATGCGCAGAATATTGTCGAAAGTGGTCAATGAGGATCTCAGCGACCGCCTGCCGCTGATCAAAGCCTCTACATTGCTGATCTGGGGTGAAAACGACACCGCCACCCCTCTTAAAGACGCACAGAAGATGGAAAAACTCATTCCGGAATCGGGATTGGTTTCTTTCCCCTCATGCGGCCATTATAGTTTCCTTGATAATCCCGTTCAGTTCGCGGCCGTGCTGCGAAGCTTCCTGAACGCCAAATAAAAATTTGAAAGCTACCATGTCCATGTTTGCATACATCACCATAATCATAGCTGCCATAGCCTTAGTGTTTGAATTCCGTCGCCAGCTGATGATGCTCCAGCAGAATTCCTATCGCAACGAACGCTACGCACGCTGGCTGTCGACATCGCAGGACAGCACTTCGACCATGCGCCTGATCACCGGAGCCGTGTTGCTTGCCTCACTCTCGACTCTTTCTACCAGACTGGTCTCGCTCGGACTTATAAGTCTTGTTTCTATCATCAACATCTGCATACTCGGAGGTAAGAAATACAAGAAACCGCTTGTGATGACCAAGCGCGCCACACGAATTCTGACCGTCATGCTCATTCTGACTGCCATACCTTTTGCTGTGGGTATCGGCGTATGTCTGCACGAGGGTTATCCGCTTGATTTCTGTGCCGACATCATATTGGCGACTTTCTGCTTCTCTCAATGCTTCACGATGGCCGCAAACTGGCTCTTGAAACCGGTTGAGGCTAACATTAACCGCAAATATTATCAGGACGCCGAACGGATACTCCGCGGAATGCCTGACCTGAAAATCATCGGCGTCACCGGAAGCTACGGTAAAACAAGCACCAAACACTATCTCAACCGCATATTATCGGAGAAATACGATGTGATGATGACACCCGGCAGCTTCAATACGACCTTAGGGGTCATCCGCACCATCCGCGAATATCTGAAACCCTACAACGAAGTATTCATTGTCGAAATGGGAGCAAAGCAGCCCGGCGACATCAAAGAGATCTGTGATCTGGTCCATCCATCTATCGGCATCGTGACAGCCGTCGGCGAGCAGCATCTCGAATCCTTCAAGACTATCGAGAATGTACAGCGCACAAAATTCGAGCTTGTCGATTCACTTCCTGCCGACGGCCTCGCCGTTATCAACAATGACTTCCCGTTTGTTGCAAACCGGAAAGTCGACAACGTCAAGTGCATCCGTTATGCCGTCAGCGAATGCGGCGCAGCCGAATACATTGCTGAAAATATCACCTACACTCCTCAGGGAACTTCTTTCACGGTGGTTGCTCCTGACGGAGAAAAATTTGAGTTCTCGACTCATCTTGTCGGCGAATGCAACGTTTCGAACCTTTTGGCGGCCATCATTGTCGCATTGAAGCTGAATGTACCGGTCGACAAAATCCGTTATGCGGTCGGCAACATCGAACAGGTGGAACACCGTCTGAACATGAAACATACTCCCGGTGGTGTCACCATAATCGACGATGCCTTCAATTCAAATCCAACCGGGTCTAAAATGGCACTTGACGTTCTGAAAATGATGACTGGAGGACGCCGTATAATCGTCACACCCGGCATGATCGAACTTGGCGACCGCCAGGAGGAACTCAATGCCAAGTTCGGCGAATATATCGCCTCCTCGACCGATATAGCCATCATCGTCGGCAACTACAACCGCGAGGCCATTACCACCGGAATAGAGTCAACCGGTTCGGCATTAGTGAAGGTTCATACCGTAGACTCATTCAACGAAGCCCAGCAACTTTTAGCCACCATTCTGAAATCGGGAGACACGATTCTGTATGAAAACGATCTCCCCGACACATTCAAATAAAAAAATATTTCTGATAAATAAACACAATGAAAACAAACATCGGAGTCTTCTTTGGCGGCCGCTCTACCGAGCATGAGATCTCTGTCATCTCGGCATCACAGGCCATGCACGCTATAAACCGCGACAAATATGATGTCACACCTATATATATTACAAAACAAGGCAGATTCTATACCGGCGACGCTCTCTTTGAAATAGCCAACTACCGTGACATCCCCTCGCTGTTGGCAAAATGTACCGAAGTGTATCTCAAACCGGTCTATGGCGACTACAATCTGTATCGCGCACAAAAAGGGGGCCTTTTCGGTAATAAAGGTCCGGTCAGCACGCTTGACGTAGCCATTCCCGTCCTTCACGGAACCAATGTCGAGGACGGCATCTTTGAAGGAGTGCTTGAAACCATCGGCATCCCCTATGCCGGCTGCGATACTCTCGCGAGTGCCAACGGCATGGACAAAATCACGATGAAAATGATTCTACGCGAGTCAGGCGTACCGGTGATCAACTATATATGGTTCACTGACAAACAGTGGTTCAGCCAGCGCGATGAACTCATCAAAAAGATCGAAGAAAAAATCGGCTATCCTGTCATTGTAAAACCCGCCAACCTCGGATCAAGCGTCGGCATAGGCCGCGCCGGCAACAGAGAGCAGCTTATTGAAAAGGTGGACGTAGCTCAGAAATACAGCTCGCGTCTCATTGTCGAACACATGGTTGACAATCTTAAAGAGATCAACTGTTCGGTGCTCGGCGACTGCGACGAATATGAGTCATCAGTACTTGAAGAGCCGATCAAGAGCGCCGAAATCCTTTCATACGAGGACAAATATATGGGAGGTACCAAGGGCGCCAAAGGTATGCAGGCCTCACAGAAACGCATACCTGCCGAACTTCCTGCCGACATGACGGAGAAGATCCGCTACCTTGCCGGAGAGACTTTCCGTGTGCTGAGCTGTCATGGCGTAAGCCGCATCGACTTCATTGTCGACGATGACACTAACGAGATATTCGTCAACGAAATCAACACCATTCCCGGCTCCCTTTCATTTTATCTCTGGGAAGCAACCGGCCTGTCGTTTGACAAACTGATGGACCGCCTCGTGCAGCTCGCGCTGAAACGCAAGCGCGAACAAGGCCTGAAGACCGTCAGCTATGACCAGAATATCTTTTCGATGTCAGGCGGCGTGAAAGGCGGCGTAAAAGGAGCAAAATCATCTAAACATTGATACTGACTATGGGAAGCGTTGGCTTTTGGATTGCATATTGCATCGGATTCGGAGTCCTCGGAGGGGGACTCTATACCTATATGTCAGGGCGTAAAAAACGTCGTTGGGCACTCTTTCTGAGAGCCACCCTCATATACACGGTGTTTGCGTTGGCATTCGTATGGCTACTTTATAAGGTTGCCTAATCGTGGTGATAGGGCTCGCCCCGCATGATTGTCATTGCACGGTACAGTTGTTCCGTAAAGAACAGCCGGACCATTTCATGAGTGAAAGTCATGCGTGAAAGCGACAGTTTTTCATCTGCCCGTGCATAGACATCCTGTGAGAATCCGTAAGGGCCGCCAATGATAAACACCAGTCGTTTCAAGCCCTGGACCATGCGCCGCTCGATCATTGCCGAGAACTCCCGCGATGTCAGTTCCTTACCGCGCTCATCAAGAAGGACAACCACATCGCCTCCTTGCAAAGCCGAGAGAATGGCCTGGCCCTCACGCTGCTTCTGACTCTCTTCCGAAAGACCTTTGGAAGCCTTGATGTCGGGAATTACGCAGAGTTCCATCTGGATGTAGCGGTTGACTCGTCTGACATACTCGGCAATCGCTCTTTCTATGTAATCTGTCGAAGTCTTTCCGACAGCTATTAGTGTTAATTTCATGAATCAATCATTTATTATATTCGACGAAATATGAAAACTAAAGACGAACTTATCGACGATCTCCTTAATCTTGCTTTCGCGGAAGATGTCGGTGACGGAGACCATACCACCCTCAGTACCATTCCTGCCGAAGAACAGGGCAAGCAGCACCTCATTGTCAAGGAAGAGGGAATCCTGGCCGGTGTGGAAATCGCACGCAAGGTGTTCGAGAAATTCGATCCTCAGTTAAAAATGACAGTTTTTATCGAGGACGGCGCCCATGTCAAGCCCGGCGACATTGCTTTTGAGGTTGAAGGTAGCGTCCGCTCTCTTCTTCAGACAGAACGTGTCATGCTCAACATCATGCAGCGCATGAGCGGCATTGCCACTCAGACCGCAAAATACCAGCAGAGACTCGATGGCCTCAAGACCAAAGTGCTTGACACCCGCAAGACAACTCCCGGCATGCGTATGCTTGAAAAAGAAGCTGTCAGGATTGGCGGCGGATGCAACCACCGCATCGGACTCTTCGACATGATCCTGATCAAAGACAATCATGTCGATTTTGCCGGAGGCATTCCTCAGGCAGTAAGCGCGGCGCGCAAATATCTCGCTGAAAAAGGCAAGGATCTGAAAATCGAGCTTGAAGTGCGCAATGAAGACGAAATCCGCCAGGCTCTCGAAGCCGGTGTCGACCGCATCATGCTTGACAATTTCACGCCTGAACGCACCCGCGAGGCTGTAAAGCTCATCAACGGCCGCATTGAAATCGAATCATCCGGCGGCATCACTCTCGACACGCTCCGCGACTACGGTGAATGTGGCGTCGATTTCATATCAGTCGGTGCGCTCACCCACTCTGTCAAGGGCCTCGACATGAGTTTCAAGGCAATGAAATAAGCGATTTTCCAGATCGCCTATTTCCGCACTGACAACATATCATCTATTGTAAAGCCTGCAAGATCATCAATGATCTCGTGGGCTTTGCCGTTTATGCGCTCGCGGGAATTGGTTGTGGCGAGTCCGATGACCGTAGCGCCGGAACGTCGGCCGGCCTCAAGGCCCTGCATGGAATCTTCAAACACAAAGCAATCTTCAATAGGCACACCGATCATGGATGCACCTTTCAGATAACCTTCCGGATCAGGTTTGCTTTTGGTGACCAATCCTGCCGTAATAAGTGCAGTGGCCATCTCTTTCAGGTCCGGATGCGCGTTAAACAGATAGCTCATCTTGACTTCGTCGCTGCTTGTCACGATTGCAAATGGAATGCCGGCGTCTGCGAGTGATTTCACAAAAGTTTCCGCACCGGCGATCCAGGGATATGCCATATTTTTCTCGAATTCATGCAGCTCGCTGACAATTCCCTCTCGTTCGCTTTCGGGAAAAGCCTTGAGGATTTCGGTCAAAGTCGTACCCTTTATATCACTGGCAAAAGATTCTCCGCCAACATTATACCGACGGCCCATGCCGCCCCAGAATTTAGTGTATTCGCCTTCACTGTCGACAAGGACACCGTCAAGGTCGAACAGTACACCTGTTTTTCTTTCCATAAACTGAAAATTTGGATATTTCGTAAATCCGGATTATTTCATCACAACCGCACACGGCACAGGGCCGGATGCGAGGCTGCAAAGTTACGCAAAATTCCCCAATTTAATACTTGGCCAAATGAGAGATTTATTGTAACTTTGCCGTGGGCTATCCGTTGTCGGACAGCCTCGGACAACACCAGATTTTACACCAATCATTGCATATCACATTATGGTCGTATTTTTCAAAAAAGGTGCCAACCTTATTTATGCCGTAGAGACTACCAACAAATTCTTCGACTCAGAAAAAGAGAAACTCGCGTGGCTCTTCGACGGTGCCTCTCCCCTCTCTTCAACCTCAGTAAAAGGCCGTTTCATCGGTCCACGCAAGGAAATGATAACCCCTTGGAGTACGAATGCGGTTGAAATCACCCAGAACATGGGAATAGAGGGAATCACACGTATCGAGGAATTCCACAAAGTCGGATCAGGTGAACCCTCCTTTGACAAAATGCTATCACGTCTGTATGACGGATTGAATTCCAGAGTATTTACAACCGACAACACAGCCGCCCCGATCGAGCACATCGCCGACATCACCGAATATAACAAGCGTGAGGGACTGGCTCTGAGTGTCGAAGAAGAAAACTATCTGCGCGACCTTAGCAAGCGATTGGGCCGCCCCCTTACCGACAGCGAAGTTTTCGGTTTCTCTCAGGTCAACAGCGAACACTGCCGCCACAAAATCTTCAACGGCTCTTTCGTTATCGACGGCGAGGAGAAACCGCTTTCATTATTCAAGCTTATCAAAAAGACCTCACAGGTCAATCCCAATAAACTTGTCTCGGCTTACAAAGACAACGTTGCGTTCGTAGAGGGTCCGACAGTAGCCCAGTTCTACCCCACTCACCCCGAACGTCCGGACTATTTCGAAGTCCGCGATCTCAAGACCGTCCTTTCACTGAAAGCCGAAACTCACAACTTCCCCACAACAGTCGAACCATTCAACGGTGCGGCAACCGGCAGCGGAGGTGAAATCCGCGACCGTCTCGGCGGAGGACGCGCCAGCCTCCCGCTGGCAGGTACAGCCGTCTACATGACATCTTATCCCCGCCTGGGCAACTATCCCTGGGAGCTGATGATGAATCCGCGCGCATGGCTCTATCAGACTCCTGCCGAAATTCTCATCAAGGCTTCAAACGGCGCTTCGGACTTCGGCAACAAATTCGGCCAGCCTCTGATCTGCGGCTCGCTCCTCACTTTCGAGCATGACGAAAACGGCAAGATGTATGCCTACGACAAAGTGATCATGCTTGCAGGCGGTGTCGGCTATGCTGCCGCCAAAGATGCTATCAAGGGTGTTCCGGAAGCAGGCGAAGCCGTTGTCGTCATGGGTGGTGACAACTACCGCATCGGCATGGGCGGTGGAGCTGTTTCATCAGTCGAGACAGGACAGTACGCATCCGGCATCGAACTCAATGCCGTGCAGCGCGCCAACCCCGAAATGCAGAAACGTGTTTCAAACGTGATCCGCGCACTGGCTGAAAACGACAACAATCCGATCGTCTCCATCCACGACCATGGTGCCGGCGGACACCTCAATGCTCTCTCGGAACTTGTTGAAGAGACAGGCGGCCATATCGACATCGACGCACTCCCGGTCGGTGACAAGACTCTCTCGTCAAAAGAGATCATCGGCAATGAAAGCCAGGAACGCATGGGTATGGTGCTGAAAAAGGAAGACATCGACTATGTGCGCACCATCGCCGACCGCGAACGCGCACCGATGTATGTCGTAGGCGAAACCACCGGCGACCATCGCTTTGTCTTCGAACAGAAAGACGGCGTGAAACCGATTGATCTCGCCATGTCAGACATGTTCGGCTCTTCGCCCAAAACGACTCTGACCGACACGACTGTCGAGACAAAATATACCGACGGCGAATATCATGAAGATGACATCGAACGCTATGCCGCTTCGGTGCTCTCTCTTGAAGCCGTTGCCTGCAAGGACTGGCTTACCAACAAGGTGGACCGTTCGGTTACCGGTAAGATCGCACGCCAGCAGTGCCAGGGTGAAATCCAGCTGCCGCTCAGCGACTGCGGTGTCGTAGCCCTCGATTACTCCGGGACAAAGGGTATCGCAACCTCTATCGGCCATGCTCCCCAAGTTGCCCTGATCGACTCGGCAAAAGGTTCTGTCATGGCTGTTGCCGAAGCCCTGACAAATATTGTAGCCACACCTCTCAGCGACGGCATCAAAGGCCTTTCCTTAAGCGCCAACTGGATGTGGCCCTGTAAGAATCCCGGCGAGGACGCCGCTCTTTACCGTGCGGTCGAAGCCTGCTCGGAATTCGCTTGCGCTCTCGGTGTGAACATTCCCACCGGTAAAGACTCTCTGTCAATGACACAGAAGTACGGAGCCGACAAAGTTTACGCTCCCGGCACCGTTATCATCTCTGCCGCCGGTGAGGTCAGCGATGTCCGCAAAACTCTCAGTCCAGTACTCGGCAAGAAAGGCTCTGTACTATATTATATAGACTTCTCATCCGATTCCCTTAAGCTCGGAGGTTCGGCTCTGGCCCAGACTCAGGGCAAACTGGGATCGGAAACCCCGACCGTATGCGATACCGCTAAATTTGTAACGGCTTTCGAGACCGTACAGACTTTGGTAAAACGCGGCAAACTCATGGCAGCCCACGACGTATCGGCTGGAGGTCTCCTGACAACACTTTTGGAAATGACTTTCGCCAATACCGATGGCGGTATTGAACTCGACACTGCCGGTTTCGGGCAACTCGGAGAATCCGACCTTGTAAAGATCCTTTTTGCAGAAAATCCAGCACTCGTTGCTCAGGTCGAAGCATCCAAGATCGCATCTGTCGATGAAATTCTGACCAAAGCCGGAGTACGTTTCTGCCATATTGGCGCTCCGACCTCAGAACGCACTCTTATCATCAACCACAACGGCACCCAGCGCCTGCTTGGCATCGACTATCTCCGTGATGTATGGTTCCACACCAGCTATCTGATGGATGCACTCCAGAGCGGAGAGAAATGTGCACGCAGCCGTTTCGAGAATTACAAGAAACAACCCATCCGCTACCGTATGCCTGCCGGATTCGACGGCAAGCTCGCGTCGCGAGGCATCGCCCTCCGCCGCGATGGCCACGGCGACCGCGTCAAGGCTGCGATTATCCGCGAAAAGGGCGTCAACGGCGATCGCGAAATGGCATATTCGCTTTATCTCGCAGGTTTCGACGTCAAGGATGTCCACATGACTGACCTCATGAGCGGACGCGAGACCCTGGAAGATGTCAATATGATTGTCTTCTGCGGCGGTTTCTCCAACTCTGACGTTCTCGGTTCTGCCAAAGGCTGGGCCTCAGGATTCCGCTGGAATGAAAACGCCAAGCAGGCGCTCAAGAACTTCTATGCCCGCGAGGACACACTCTCGTTAGGCATCTGCAACGGCTGTCAGCTCATGATCGAACTCGGTCTCATCAACCCCGAACATCCGAAAAAGGCCAGAATGCTCCACAACGACAGCCACAAGTTTGAGTCTCAGTTCCTCGGTATTACGATTCCGGCCAACAATTCCGTGATGTTCGGATCGCTCTCCGGAAGCAAATTAGGCATCTGGGTAGCCCACGGCGAAGGCAAATTCAACCTGCCGATGGCACTCAGCGACTACAATGTGGTTGCCAAATACAATTACAGCGCATATCCCGCCAACCCTAACGGCTCACGCGCATCTGTTGCTGGTATCTGCTCGGCCGACGGACGTCATCTTGCCATGATGCCGCACCTCGAACGTGCGATCTTCCCCTGGCAGTGCGGTTTCTACCCCGCAACACGCCGCTCCGACGAGATCACCCCGTGGATCGACGCCTTCATCAACGCCCGCAAATGGGTTGAAGAGAAAACCAAGAAATAATTACCAATCTAATAACCCCATACTTCAACAAACCAATTATGAGTCTTAACATCATCGTGCTCGCCAAACAGGTGCCTGACACCCGTAATGTGGGCAAAGATGCCATGAAAGAAGATGGAACAATCAACCGCGCAGCTTTGCCGGCCATCTTCAATCCTGAAGACTTGAACGCCCTCGAACAGGCGCTCCGTCTCAAGGATGCCAATCCCGGTTCGACCATTACATTGCTTACAATGGGCTTACCCCGCGCATCTGAAATTATCCGCGAAGCCATCTATCGTGGCGCAGACAGTGGAATCGTACTTACAGACCGTGTGCTCGGCGGTGCCGACACTCTCGCCACATCCTACTCTCTCGCTCAGGCCGTGAAAAAATTCGGCAACTATGACATCATTCTCGGTGGCCGTCAGGCTATCGACGGAGATACCGCGCAGGTAGGTCCGCAAATTGCAGAGAAACTCGGAATCCCCCAGGTGACATATGCTGAAGAGATCCTTGATCTCAAAGACGGTTATGTGACCGTGAAGCGCCGTCTTGAAAATGGTGTCGAAACCGTAAAAGCCCCCCTCCCTTGCGTTGTGACAGTCAACGGCTCCGCCCCGGCTTGCCGGCCGCGCAATGCAATGAGAGTACAGAAATATAAATATGCCGCTTCTCCGAGTGAGGCAGCCAAACTCAGCGACGAGCAGAAAGCACTTCTTGAAAAACGTCCCTACCTGAATCTTCAGGAATGGAGTGCGGCCTATGTCGACGCTGATCCCGCACAGATAGGCCTCCCCGGCTCCCCCACAAAGGTAAAAGCCATCGAAAACGTGGTCTTCACAGCCAAAGATTGCCGTGTGCTCACCGACAATGACGCTGAAATCGAAGATCTCGTAAAGGAACTCATCACTAACCACACTATCGGATAAGCAGCACTATGGACCAGAACAATTTAATCGTATATCTCGAATTCGAGGACGGTCGCGTGGCCGATGTCAGCCTCGAACTTCTGACCAAAGGCCGGGTGCTCGCTTCACGACTCGGCGTAAAGCTTGAGGCTATTGTCATCGGCGACAATCTCGATGGCGTAGAGGAACAGGTGTTCCCCTATGGCGTCGACCGCCTCTACAAGGTAGCAGACAAACGTCTTTACCCCTACACATCAAATCCTCATTCCGCAGTTCTCATCAATCTCTTCCGTGAGATCAAGCCCCAAGCCTGCCTCATGGGAGCCACCTGCATCGGCCGTGACCTCGGTCCCCGCGTCAGCTCCTGTCTCCACAGCGGTCTGACAGCCGACTGTACAGCTTTGGAAATCGGTGACCACACCGATCCGAAGACCGGCAAGGAATACAAAGACCTTCTTCTCCAGATCCGTCCGGCATTCGGCGGCAACATCGTTGCTACAATCGTCAATCCGGAATGTCGCCCGCAGATGGCAACCGTCCGTGAAGGTGTGATGAAAAAAGAGATCTTCGACCCGAACCACAAAGGCGAAGTCGTTGAACTCGATGCCAAGAAATATGTGTCTGACGAAGATTTCGTAGTCGAGATCCTCGACCGCCATATTGAAAAGTCGAAAATCAACATCAAGAATTCTCCCATCATCGTGGCCGGCGGCTATGGTGTAGGTTCCAAGGAGAACTTCCAGCTTCTCCACGAACTTGCAGCTACTCTCGGTGCAGAGGTAGGTGCCTCACGTGCGGCTGTCGACGCAGGTTTCACCGAACACGCCCGTCAGATCGGCCAGACCGGTGTGACCGTACGTCCGAAACTCTACATCGCCTGCGGTATCTCCGGCCAGATCCAGCACATCGCCGGTATGCAGGACAGCTCCATCATCATCTCAATCAACAACGATCCCGCAGCTCCAATCAACACTATCGCCGACTATGTCATTACCGGCAATCTTGAAGAAGTGGTGCCCAAGCTGATCAAATATTACAAGAAAAATTCCAAATAATACGGTAATTATATAGCAATGGCTAACTTTTATACAGACAATCCCGATCTCAAGCACCATCTGACCCATCCGCTGATGGAAAAGATCGTGGCTTTGAAAGAACGCAACTATACAGATGCCGAGAAGTTTGACTATGCTCCTCTCGACTACGCCGACGCTCAGGACAGCTATGATAAAGTCCTTGAGATCGTAGGCGAAATCTGCGGCGACATCATCGCCCCCAATGCCGAGGATGTGGACCATCAGGGTCCACGCGTTGAAAACGGCCGTGTGATCTATGCTGACAAGACCAAAGAAAACCTCGACGCATGTCGCAAGGCAGGTCTGATGGGCATGGCCATGCCGCGTCGTTTCGGCGGACTCAACTTCCCCATCACCCCATACATCATGGCTGCCGACATCGTCAGCCGTGCTGACACCGGTTTTGAAAACCTTTGGGGTCTTCAGGACTGCGCAGAGACCATTTATGAATTCGCCGACGAAGCACAGAAAGAGAAATTCATCACCCGTGTCTGCCAGGGCGAGACCATGTCGATGGACCTCACCGAACCCGACGCAGGCTCCGACTTGCAGAGCGTGATGCTCAAAGCCACCGAGCAGCCCGACGGCACCTGGCGTCTCAACGGTGTGAAGCGCTTCATCACCAACGGTGACAGCGACATTCACCTCGTACTCGCCCGCTCGGAAGCCGGCACCAAAGACGGACGCGGTCTCTCGATGTTCATCTATGACAAGCGCGACGGCGGTGTCAATGTCCGCCGCATCGAAAACAAGATGGGCATCAAGGGTTCTCCGACCTGCGAACTTACTTATAAGAATGCCAAAGCGGTCCTTTGCGGCTCACGCCGTCTGGGCCTCATCAAGTATGTGATGGCTCTTATGAACGGCGCACGCCTCGGCATCGCCGCCCAGAGCGTCGGTGTAAGTGAACTCGCCTATCGCGAAGCCCTCGCCTATGCACGCGACCGCAAGCAGTTCGGCAAAGCAATCATCGAGTTCCCAGCTGTCTATGAGATGCTTTCGGTAATGAAAGCCAAACTTGACGCTTCTCGTTCGCTGCTCTACGCCTGTGCTCGTTACGTCGACATCTACAAGATCTACGACGATCTGGCAAAAGAGCGCAGCCTCACTCCGGAAGAACGCAAAGAGTCGAAATATTACAGCCGTCTGGCCGATGCGCTCACCCCGCTCGCAAAAGGCATGGGCAGCGAATACTGCAACCAGAACGCCTACGACTGCATTCAGATCCACGGTGGCTCAGGCTTCATGAAGGATTATGCCTGCGAACGTCTCTACCGCGACGCCCGCATCACCTCGATCTACGAAGGCACAACCCAGCTTCAGGTAGTGGCAGCCATCCGCCACGTCACCACCGGAACTTACCTCAACCTCATCAACGAATACAACGCCGAAGAGGTCAAGCCCGAACTTCAGGCTCTCAAGGATCGTCTGATTGCCATGACCGAACGCTATGCCAAGGCCGTAGAAGCAGTGACCGCAGTCAACGACCAGGCCTATGGCGATTTCATGGCCCGTCGCCTCGTTGAAATGGCCGGTGTCATCGTAATGAGCTATCTGCTCCTTCTCGATGCCAACCGCAACGACAGCTTCAGGCGTTCGGCAGAAGTATACGCCAATCTTGCCGAAGCTGAAGTCTGCAAGCATGCCGATTTCATCGCCAATTTCAAGCCCGAAGAAGTAGCTGTCTACAAAGTAGACTGATCCAAAGGTCTGAAATAAAAAGAAAGAGGCTGTCTAACAACCAAAGTTAGGCAGTCTCTATTTTATACATAAAATCAGAAGATT
>UQVH01000037.1 GCA_900544535.1 uncultured Bacteroidales bacterium
ATCTCTGAGCCTTACCGCTGTGAGGCTTGCTTCTCAAAAGCGAGTGCAAAGGTAGGCATTTCCCACATTTCCTCCAAATCCTCAAGACTATTTTAACGGAATTTTAACACTTGAGGGCCGTTTTGCCGATTATAGCTGCATCTAATTAACAATTCTAGCCTAAAATGGCCATTCCGATTTGGCAGACCGGGAACTTTTCAGTAATTTTGGCCTATACATTTTTCAAGCATTCAACCTTCAAATCTTTTAGTTCCACTCTTTCGCCATGCTCAAGATTTATACCTATATTATATATATACTCGTTTCATTCTGTCTCCCACTCGGCTTAGCGGCAGCAAATCCAGATGCAACCCGTTGGCACAACGAAGCGACAGACACCACCAAGATCACAAAAATTCTCATCAAAGCAACCGATCTTTGCGCCAACACGCCAAATCAGCTCATCGAATTCATCGGCAGAGAATTTATCAATACTCCCTACAAGAGCGGCACACTGGAAGGCTCCCCGGAAATGCTGACCGTCAATCTTGACGAAATGGACTGCACGACCTTCATCGAAACCGTGGTAGCCATGGCCCTGACAGTAGAAAATCACAGATGCTCATGGATCGACTATCTCGATATGCTTGAATCAGTACGCTACCGCAATGGCTATGCCAACGGTTACGCATCACGGCTCCACTACATAAGCGACTGGGTTGTCACAAACACTCATCGCGGATACATCAAAGACGTAACAGACCGCATACCGCAATCAGATGTGCATATAAAGACACTCGATTACATGTCGCGCAATCGGTCAAGCTATCCTGCGCTGGGCGATTCCGCCACATTCGCAGGCATCAAAGACATGGAAGTCGCATACAGATCACACCGTTTTCCATACATCAAATCAGGAAGACTCGGCAGCAAGCAAATCATCAATGCACTCAAAGGCGGTGACATAGTAGCACTCACAACCAAAACAAACGGTCTTGACGTAAGCCACATGGGCATTCTTGTCATTGAAAAAGACGGACCGCACCTACTTCACGCATCATCCAAAGAAGGGAAAATTGTGATTGACAAACTTCCTCTTGCCGAATACATGCGTAAGAACCATCAGCTGACAGGCATCCGCGTGCTACGCCTGCAAGCTCAGTAAACGAAACGCGACATACAGCGAACATAAAAAACGGCATCGACTCACTCGATGCCGTATTCTTTTATCTTGCGATAGAGCGTCCGCTCCGAGATCTTCAGCTCTTTTGCCGCGTCCTTCCGCTTTCCTCCATTACGTTCAAGAGCAAGACGGATAGTGTCACGCTCAGTCTCCTCAAGTGTCGCCGGGACAGCAGGCGGCATTGCCGGTGCAAAATCCGCCGGGCCATCCGAGGCTATGACACCACGCCGCAACGGAGAGGCAAACGGCTGAAACTTCACAATCGAGCGAGTTGTATTTTCAGTCGGTTCCACTTCTTCTATCGGCTGGAATGCCGGTCCATGAGGTCTGGACACCGACGCATCACCAAATGAGTCCAGACGAGCATTGAGAGTTTCGATCTGCTGCTGGAGACGCAATATCATACCGAACAGCGCCTCGCGTTCAGAAGCATAATCGTGATGCGATTCCGCAGCCGAAGCCACAGGCACATAGTTCAGGCTCCCGGCCGGAAGAAACGACAGCACCTCTTCAGCTCCAATATCTTTCCCCGATTCAAAGAGAGCGATCTGCTCGACGACGTTCTTTAATTGTCTGACATTTCCGGGCCAGCGGTATCTCATCAGCACTTCACGCGCCCCGTCGTCAAGTGTCACCGCAGGCATAGCATAACGTTCCGAAAAATCCGAAGCGAATTTCCGCGCCAGAAGAGCTATATCCCCACCCCTGTCACGTAAAGGAGGAATCTGAATGGAGACAGTCGACAGACGATAATATAGATCCTCACGGAAGCGTCCCTCCGACACAGCCTTAGCCATATCTACATTTGTGGCCGCCACTATGCGGACATTGGACTTCTGGACAGTCGACGAGCCGACTTTCAGAAACTCACCGCTTTCCAGCACTCGCAAAAGCCTTGCCTGAGTAGTGAGAGGCAGCTCGGCCACTTCATCCAGAAAAATCGTTCCGCCGTCGGCCTCCTCGAAATATCCCTTTCGCGAAGACACCGCCCCCGTAAACGAGCCCTTCTCATGACCGAAAAGTTCCGAATCAATCGTACCTTCCGGTATGGCTCCGCAGTTTACCGCTATATATTTACCGTGTTTGCGCGGCGAAAATCCGTGTATGATCTTCGGAAAAAATTCCTTTCCCGTACCGCTCTCTCCCGTCACGAGCACAGACAGATCGATAGGCGCCACCTGAATGGCGCGCGAAACAGCCGCCAAAAGACCGGGGGCATTCCCGACAATACCGTAGCGCTGTTTGGCCTGAACTATTTCCGCAGGCAATTCCTGAAGATTAAGCTGCATAGATCAATCTATAATTTATCCGGTAGTCAAATATCATTTCAGAGATTGCAGACTATAAGTCTTTGCACGCAAAAAATCGCCGAGTTCTTTGACTGACCCCGAATGGGCGGCGATTTCTTCGGGCGAAATCGGATCACCGACTGAAATATGAAGAGTGTCGTTTTTACGGCGGAAAACTTCGGCCGGCAATCTGAGAGTGCGTATCTGCCATGAGACAATCCCCAGGAAACGGAACCACCAGCTGTTGTAGCCGTGGAAGAAAATCGGTATCACCGGCACTTTCAGTTGCTGAATCAGACGGATGATCGACTCGCGCCATTCCCGGTCTTCAAATTTCAGATGCCTGTTGTAGTTTCCGACCGCCCCGGCAGGGAAAAAGCCGATCGGCTCGCCCCGGCGAACCTGCATGATCGCTTCCTTGATCCCCTTCATCGACACAGCCTTCTTTGCGGGATCATCGCTCGCCGTCTGGTCGACAGCGATAAAGTTGGGGCGCATGGCCACTATATAGTTCAGGATCATATTGACCATCACTTTGAACTTCGGACGGCGGCGTCCGATTATATCGATCAGAGTGATTCCGTCGAGAGCTCCGAACGGATGATTGCTTATCGTGATAAAGGCACCTTCCGGCAGATTGTCAAGGACCTGCTCGTTGTCGATACGCAATTTTATGTTGAGATCCTCAAGCAGCCCGCGGCAGAACTGCGGACCTGGAGTATCGAAATTATGATCGTGAATCCAGTTGACCTTGTCGACGGCGAGCAGCTTCATCAGCCAGCCGACCAGACGCCGTTTCCCCTTAAGGAAAGGAGCCATCTTAACTATATCGTCATAGTCGAGCACCGTGCGCTTGACCTCTGTATTCTGAGTCTGTTCCATTATAATCAAGTTTAGAGCAGGTGCAAAATTAAGAAAAATATAGGAAAACCCTACACATTGTAACCTATTCCGTCAAAAATACAACAAAAACCATTGGGTCCCAAGCCCCGTTTAGCAAAATTAACACCTAAAAGCCCCATACAATGTATAAAAATGTAAAAAATTTCCTACCTTTGCACACTGCAAAAAGACTGAGAAAATATTCACAATCGCGGCATAAGCGTTTTCTTACTATTTTATGAACTTACTCCAACAAAAACTTTCCAGATACACAGCCCCTCAGGAAGCAAAAGCCGCCGGCGTCTACCCCTACTTCCGCGCTATTTCAAGCGAACAGGACCCTGAGGTGGTCATTAACGGCAAAAAAGTGCTGATGTTTGGATCCAACTGCTACACAGGACTGGTCAACGACCCACGCATCAAGGAAGCCGCCATCGAAGCCACCCGCAAATACGGCACCGGCTGTGCCGGATCACCGTTTCTCAACGGCACTCTCGACCTTCACAAGCAACTCGAAGCCGCACTTGCCGACTACATAGGCAAAGAAGACGTGATGGTTTACTCGACAGGATTCGGCGTCAATCTTGGCGTGGTTTCCGCTCTTACCGGCCGTGAGGACTATATTCTCTGGGACGAACAGGACCATGCCTCAATCATCGAAGGGCGCCGTCTTTCATTCAGCCAGCAACTCAAATACAAACACAACGACATGGAGTCGCTCGAAAAGCAACTCCAGAAATGCGATCCTGACAAAGTCAAGCTGATCGTCAGCGACAGCGTCTTTTCCATGGAAGGCGATGTCGCCAATGTCCGCGAAATCGTAAGACTTGCCAAGCAATATAATGCCAGCGTCATGATGGACGAAGCCCATGGCATCGGCGTCTTTGGCGAAGGGGGGCGCGGAGTCTGTCACCACTTCGGGGTAGCCGACGACGTTGATCTCATCATGGGAACCTTCTCCAAATCATTCGCATCTCTCGGCGGTTTCATCGCCACAAGCAAAGAAGTCACCAACTTCCTGCGTCACCACTCACGCTCCTACATCTTCACAGCCAGCATCACTCCGGCATCAACCGCAGCAGCCCTCAAGGCTCTGGAGATCATGAAAACCGAACCTGAACGCCAGGAAAACCTCTGGAAGCTCACCAACCATGCGCTCGAAGGCTTCCGCAGCAGAGGATTCGAGATCGGCCACACATCCACGCCGATCATTCCCCTCTTCATCCGCGACGACTTCAAGACCTTTGCGATCACCCGCGACCTTCTCGAAGATGGAATCTTTGTCAATCCGGTCGTTTCGCCGGCTGTTGCCCCGACCGACACCCTGATCCGCTTCTCCCTGATGGCCACACACACGATGGAACAGGTCGACCGCGCGCTTGAAACCATCACCAAGGTATTCCGCAAACACGATCTTCTCCACTAAATCGGGGATAGAGACAGTACATATAAAAGTCAGACGGCATGACCTTTCGGAAAGGTCATGCCGTCTGACTTTTATATGTCCGGTGTCGCAGCAATAAATGTTAAGTAATTCTTAAAAATAAGTGAATCATAGACAATCCAAATATCCATAAACAAATATTCATCAGATCAAGATAAAGCAATATCTTTCCGCCCGTGCCCTACCGCGGCTAAGCCTCGGTCCGGCACTCACATTTATCCTCCTCAAGACGTCGGCTCAGTTCATGGTCAGGCTTGAACTTAAGCTGGTCGAAACCCTGCCCGTAAGCACCGTTGACATTCGCCTGAGTGATGAAAGCGTTCGGATCTATATCCTTCACCACGCGGAAAACCGTCACGGCCTCCAGTTTGCGGCATACAACCAGCAGCACTTTCACCGGCTGCTTCGAATACCATCCCATCCCGTCGAGGACAGTCACCCCGCGCCTCGGATACTTATTGATCGCGTTAGCCAACTGCTCCCAGTGTTTGGAAATTATGATGAACTGAACGGCCTGACGGTTTGAGTTGATGATCAGGTCCACCATATATGACAGGATAAACAGCACTATAAATCCGTAGACCACACGCGTTATGTCGTGGAAAAACAGATAGCTTGACGAAATGATGGCGAAATCGACATAGAGCATCGTGCGTCCGACGGTCACATTGGTCTTCTTCGCCATGATGGCGCCGACAATATCCGTTCCGCCCGTGCTCCCGTTATGCGTAAACACAATGCCAAGAGCTATCCCCGACAGCACCGCGCCTATGCAGACGCTCATGAACGGCTGCCCAGGAACCAATGGTCCCGAAAACAGGGGAGGCATGAACGTCACCACCAGCGAGACAGCGGTCGCTCCGTAGAGAGTCTTGTAAACGAAAGCGCGGCCCACAACCTTCCAGGCAATGGCAAGCAATATGATATTGATCACATATTGGGTTATACCGATCATATACGGATTGCCCGTCAGGAAATAGACAATCGTACCCAGACCGGTCACACCTCCGATCACAACCTTCTCCGGAAGGATAAAAGCCGAAAAGCCGAACCCATAAATCAAAGCTGCAAGCGTAATCATTATATAATCACGGCTCGACATCCAGAGTTTAGTTTTTGAAAAAGTCATTGTCAAAAATTTTAGAACAGCGCAAATTTAACTTAAATTATAATCCCCTCCAAACCCAATTTCTCCACAATCTCCCGCCGTTCTTCCCGGCGCATCGCCACCTTATAATAATATGAAACAAAAACATTCCGATTTGCGCTACTTTATAACTCCCGCTTCCGCCCCGCTGCACAAATCAAATATCAGCGCATCCCGAAAGCCTAATTGTTAAAGATTACTAAAACAACATTGCCAATCCGCATAAAATCACTACCTTTGCACACCGATTATGTCCAATTAATAAACCCGACGGCTTCGGGCGGAGGCTTTTGGCCGAGCTGAACCTCGATGCAGTCAAAAAGTAACTATCTATTAATTAAACATTTAACGTGGATACTTTAAGTTATAAGACCCTTACCCCCAACGCCGAAAACGTTGAACGCAATTGGGTCGTTGTTGACGCTACCGACCAGGTGCTCGGTCGTCTTTGTGCAAAAGTTGCCCTTATTCTTCGCGGCAAAAACAAACCCAGCTACTCTCCCAACATCGAGTGTGGCGACAACGTCATCATCATCAACGCCGACAAAGTTCGTCTGACAGGCAAAAAGTGGACTGACCGTGAATACCTCTCTTACACCGGCTATCCCGGCGGACAGCGCACGGCTACTCCCGAAATCATGATGAAGAAATCTCTCAACAAGCACATCAAACCCGGCTACCACCCCCTCTTCACAAAAGTGGTGAAAGGTATGCTTCCCAAAAACCGCATGGGCCGTGCCATCATTGAAAACATGCACGTTTACAATGGTCCCAACCACCCCCACGAAGCACAGAATCCCGTAGTTATCGACATCAACAAAATTAAATAATTGAAGAATGGAATCAGTTAATGCAGTTGGCCGCCGTAAAGCAGCCGTAGCTCGCGTGATCGTTAAAGAAGGAAACGGTCAAATCACCATCAACAAACGCGCCCTCGATGTTTACTTCCCCTCTTCCATCCTTCAGTACATCGTTAAGCAGCCCCTCACAACTCTTGAAGTTGCTGAAAAATATGACATCAAGGTCAACCTCAACGGCGGCGGTTACAAAGGTCAGGCCGAGGCTCTCCGTCTCGCCATCGCCCGTGCTCTCGTCAAGATCAATCCTGAGGACAAGCACACACTCCGCGTCGAAGGCTTCATGACCCGCGACCCGCGTGTTGTTGAACGTAAGAAACCCGGTCGTCCCAAAGCACGCAAGCGCTTCCAGTTCTCCAAGCGTTAATATATCCTTTCGCTTTCTCCTCAAGTGTTTAGTATCTAAACCGTCGAGATGGACACGTTCCCTACTCCCCGGTTGTAATTTATCAAAAGAACGTAAACAACCCACAAACAAATCATGTCAACTCCCAATTTTGACCAACTCCTCGAAGCAGGTTGCCATTTCGGCCACATGAAAAGAAAATGGAACCCTGCTATGGCGCCCTACATCTTCATGGAGCGCAACGGTATCCACATCATAGACCTCTACAAGACTCAGGCCAAGCTCGAAGAAGCTGCTGCCGCTCTCCGCAACATCGCCAAAGGCGGCAAGAAGATCCTCTTCGTTGCTACCAAAAAGCAGGCTAAGGAAATCATCGCCGACAAGGCTCAGAGCGTCAACATGCCCTACGTTATCGAACGCTGGCCCGGCGGTATGCTCACCAACTTCCCGACCATCCGCAAGGCTGTCAAGAAAATGACCTCCATCGACAAGATGACCAAAGACGGCACTTTCGACAACCTTTCAAAGCGCGAAAAGCTCCAGATCACCCGTCAGCGCGCCAAACTCGAAAAGAATCTTGGTTCAATCGCCGACCTCAACCGTCTTCCTTCCGCTCTGTTCGTGGTTGACGTTTGCAAGGAGCACATCGCAGTAGCAGAAGCAAACCGTCTCGGCATCCCCGTATTCGCTATCGTCGACACCAACTCCGATCCCTCTAACGTTGATTTCGTTATCCCCGCAAACGACGACGCATCGAAGTCTATCGACCTCATCCTCTCTACCGTATGCGAGTCCATCAACGAAGGTCTTGAGGAACGCAAAGTAGAAAAGGCTGACGAAAAGGCATCTGCCGAAAACTCTGACGCAGCTCCCCGCCGCGAACGCCGTCGTGTAAGCCGTAAGGCTGAAGGCGAAGCCGAAGCCGAGACCGAAGTTGCAGAAACTGAAGTTACGGAAGCAGCCGAATAATCAATTCAACCATTTCACAAACATTCTAAACTCCCACTATATTATGGCAGTTACAATGGCAGAAATCACCAAACTGCGCCACCTTACAAGCGCCGGTTTGATGGACTGCAAAAAAGCCCTCGCCGAAACCAACGGCGACATCGAGGCAGCCGTCGAGATCCTTCGCAAAAAGGGTCAGGCTGTGGCAGCAAAGCGTGAAGACCGCAACGCCGCTGAAGGTTGCGTTCTCTCCAAGAACGAAGGCAACTTCGCTGCTATTCTCGCTCTCAACTGCGAGACTGACTTCGTTGCCAAAAACGAAGGTTTCGTTTCTCTCGCTAAAAAACTTCTTGACCTCGCTGTTGAAAACCGTTGCAAGACTGTCGATGAGCTCAAGGCTCTCACAGTTGATGGCCTCACTGTTGCCGACCTCGTTACAGAAGAATCAGGCAAAACAGGCGAAAAGACTGAAATCGGTGCTTACGAAGTCGTTGAAGCTCCCTCGACCGCAGCTTACAACCACTTCAACAATAAGCTCGCTGCTATCGTAGGTTTCAACCTTCCCGACGTCGACGCTCAGGTAGGTCGCGAAATCTGTATGCAGATCGCATCCATGAATCCTGTGGCATGCAGCCGCGAAGACGTACCCCAGGCAACAATCGACCAGGAAATCGCCGTCGCTGTTGAAAAGACCAAGCAGGAACAGATCAAGAAGGCCGTTGAAGCCGCTCTCAAGAAAGCAGGCCTCAACCCCAACCACTTTGATTCTGAAGACCACATCGAGTCCAACATCACCAAAGGCTGGATCACTGAAGAAGATGCTGTCAAAGCCCGTCAGATCATGAAAGAAACTGCCGAAGCCAAGGCTGCAAACCTCCCCGAAGCCATGATCCAGAACATCGCCAACGGCCGTCTCAACAAGTTCTTCAAGGAAAGCTGCCTCATGGAACAGGAATATGTTCAGGACAGCAAGCTTTCAGTAGGTCAGTTCCTCGACCAGACCTGCAAAGGCCTTGTAGCCGTAGCATTCAAGCGTGTAAACCTCAACCAGGACTAATTTCCCGGCTAAGAAAGTCATAACAACGCAATACTCCGTGAACGGGTGCCGACACAGCTGTGTGTCTGCACCCGTTCAGCTTTCCTCCGGCTTCTCCGGTGCCCGACGCTTCCTCCCGGCATTACGGCTTCGTTTTAGAGCGCTGCTTTTGTCGATGAAACCCTCAGGCATGTCCAATTATTTTGTCGGTTCGCCCGAAAAAAACTATATTTGCGAATTATGAGCGAAATTCTCACCAGGCAGCGCACGACAACATTCCTCACACATCTGCTCTGCATCACAATCCTGTTCATTCTTCCAGAAGTGTTAACTACCCTATCTTCGCCGACACATCCTCTTCGCGTGTGGGTCTACGCCAAGGCAGTCATCTACATTAATGTTTTCTATGCCAATTACTGCTGGATTATAGAAAAGTCCCTCGACAAACCGCATAGGGTTCTGAGATTCGTCGCCTACAACTTTTTGCTCATCATAATCGCCATGACCCTTATCTACCTGATATGGCGTTTCAAGGCCTATCTTGGAGGCCGGCCGCCTAAAATCAACAACCCGCATCCGACCGAAGGCTTCTACATAGCTCGATGGGTAGGAATAATGTCACGCGACCTTGTGATGATCATTCTTGTCATCGGACTTGCCACGGCCATGCGTCTCGGCGACAAATGGCTGATGCTCGACCGCAAACAGAAAGATCTCATCAGCGCCCAGCATGAGGAGGAACTCAAAAGCCTCAAAAGCCAGCTTAACCCGCACTTTCTTTTCAACACTCTCAACTCCATCTACGCTCTTATAGCCATCTCTCCTGAAAAAGCACAGGAAGCAGTCCATGAACTCAGCAGACTGTTGCGGTTCATTCTTTACGACAGCCCTACTTCCGTAGCTCTGAAACAGGAGTTCGACTTCATCACGAACTATATAAGCCTGATGCGTCTGAGGCTCAATCCCTCCATCAGGCTTGACGTCAGTCTCTCCAACGAGAGCACCCGTGAAATCCGTGTCGCGCCACTGCTGTTCATCACCTTGATTGAAAATGTATTCAAACACGGCATCCACACACCCGAAATCCCCTTGCAGATACATATAACCGCAACTGACGACCGTATCGAATGCTTCACATCCAACGGGCGCCTGCCTGATGAAAAAAGCCTCCCGGTCAATGTCAACTCCGAATCCGGAGGCATAGGCATGGCCAATCTGCGCCGCAGACTCCTGCTGATCTATGGATCTGCCGCCGAGCTGAAAGTATCTGTCACGGACACGCTCTATCAGGTACGACTGACAATCCCGCCAACCATAAAATAATACCATCCCTCTCTATTTTTTATGCACATCCTCCGTTGCTGCGTCATCGACGACGAACCTCTTGCCTCAGGTCTTATCCGTTCATATATTGAAAAGACCCCTTTCCTTGAGCTTGCAGGCGAATTCTCCTCGCCACGTGACGCGATCTCTACCCTGCTCAACGACAAAATCGACATTGTCTTTCTTGACATACAGATGCCTCAGCTCAACGGCATCGAATTTGCCCGCATCATCCCCGAAGACACCCGCATCATTTTCACGACCGCCTATTCCGACTACGCCGTAGAAGGCTTCCGCGTCAATGCTCTCGACTATCTCCTCAAACCGATAAGCTACGAGGAATTTCTTGCCGCCGCCCGCCGCGCTCTGTCCTGGTATGAAATGAAACATCAGGCATCGTCTGAAAAACCGGTCTTGGAAAAAGCTCCTGAAAAAGCCGGTGAATATATCATTGTCAAGAGTGAATACAAACTCATGCAGGTCCGCATTGCCGACATCCTCTACATCGAAGGACTCAAGGACTATGTAAAGATCTACACCGAAGGCTCTGATAAATCCATCATGACGCTTCTCAGCATGAAAGCGCTCGAACAGACCCTCCCATCCGACAACTTCATGCGTGTCCACCGCTCCTACATTGTCAATCTTTCCAAGATCAGAGTCATCGAACGCAACCGCATCATATTCGGTCGCACCCAGATCCCCGTTTCCGAGAGCTACAAAGACGCCTTTGCCGACTTCATCGGCCGCCGCTCCCTCAGCTAAACAGGAGCCTGAACAAAACACAACGCAGGGCCGGTCATCACGACCAACCCTGCGTTGCTTTATACCTTCTCCGTCCAAAGCTATTAATGACGGAATAATTACAAAATAGAAGCTTTAACTAATATTGCATTCGTACTATCTTTTACTTCTCGCGATTCAAACCATCGCGATTTCTCGTTGTGCTGTTTATTAGACGGGCAGTCCCCTCTTAAAGTTACACCCGCCCTTCAACTTTAACTTTAATTAACCAAATTCATTTCTTAACTAATCATCGCCCCCTCTAAACCAACAGCCGTATCCGTATGTTAAATTGAAAAAACTTTTTGATATCCCTGCTTATTTATCAGAAAACAATGAAGAAAATAGTTATCATGGGTGCCACATCGGGCATCGGACTCCGCGTCGCTGAAATCTTTGCAAAAGCCGGATGGCTCGTAGGAGCCGCAGGACGCAACGAAAAAGTCATGCGCAAACTTCAGGCCGATTTCCCGGACCGCATCCGCTATGCACGGATAGATGTCGACAGTGACTCCGCCCCGGAACATCTGCGCGACCTCATCAGCCGTCTCGGTGGCATGGACATATATTTCCATGTCGCAGGCATCGGCTATGAAAACGAGGCGCTGGTGACAGACCAAGATACAGCCACTGCCCGCACAAATGTTGTCGGATTTACACGTATGATCGACACTGCCTTCCGTTATTTCCGTGATCACGGCAAGCGCGGCCGCATAGCAGCCGTCACTTCCGTTGCCGGAACCAAAGGCATCGGTCAGCTCGCATCCTATTCCTCATCAAAGAAATACCAGCAGACCTACCTTACGGCACTCGACCAGCTTGCCCGGATGCAGGGACTCGACATTTCCTTCACAGACATCCGTCCAGGCTGGATTCGCACTCCCTTGCTCGATCCAACTCGTGTCTATCCGATGACCATGACACTCGACCACGCTGTCGCCTGCATCGTCCGTGCCATCATCAACCGCAAAAGAGTCTGCATAGTCGACTGGCGCTGGGATATAGCCGTTCGGCTCTGGAGTCTGATCCCCGACTGCATCTGGGAACGCATTCCCGTATGCGTCTCCGCCCCTGCAACTCCGGCCGAAGAGAAAACCGACGCCGCTGTCGAACAACAGCTCTCGCATCCCGAACCTCCGGCAGAAGTCAAGGTACCGTAATAAAAAAGAGACTGTCTAACAAGTTTGGGCAGTCTCTTTTTATGGTCTGAACAGGCTAAA
>UQVH01000038.1 GCA_900544535.1 uncultured Bacteroidales bacterium
CCAGTGACACAAGGATTTTCAGTCCTTTGCTCTACCAACTGAGCTATGGCACCGTTTTTGTTTTGCGTTGCAAAGGTAGATGTTTTTTTTGATTCGTGCAAATTTTTGAGCACGTTTTTTCAATTTGGATGAAATTTTCTTGTTTTTTCTTGTTTTTGGGCTGTTTTAGGGTGGTGATGCGGTGTCTGATGGTGGTCTGTATGGTTTTGGAGGGTGGATTGGAGTGGTGGGGGAGCAGGGGAATTGTGAATTTGAGATGATGGGGAGTTTGGCCGGGGGCGGTGCGGCCCAAAACTGTGCGGATCGCGATAAAACTGCCGATCAGTGAAATGGGTTGTCAATTCCGTTTTTGGGGTAGGGGACGGGTGGGATGATGGCTGTAATTTTGCAGCGTCGGGATGAGTGTGTGCCGTCGGCGCGCTGATTTCGGCAGAATAGTATCAAATATTGATTTTTGTAGTAATTTTGCAGTATCATTATGAATATGGAAGTTATGAAAGTGATCCGGAATGAGGAATTTGGTGGTGAACGTCCGCTTTTCGCTACCCACGGACTGAAACTTGAAAATGTTACGGTTCATGCCGGAGAGTCGGCGCTGAAATGCTGTTCGGACATCGAGGCTAAGAAATGCCGTTTCGAAGGAAAATATCCGTTCTGGCATGTCGATGGCTTCAAGATCAGCGACTGTCTGTTCACTCTGGGTGCCCGCGCGGCTTTGTGGTATTCACGTAATCTTGAGATGACCGACACGCTTGTCGAGGCCCCGAAGATGTTCCGCGAGATGGACAATCTGTCACTTACACGAGTCCGCATACCTGACGCTCAGGAGACCTTGTGGCATTGCCGCGGTGTGAAGTTGCGTGATGTGGAAGTCGAAAATGCCGATTACCTTTTCATGCACTGTGCCGATATCGACATCGACAATTACAGACAAAAGGGTAATTATTCATTCCAGTACTGCCGCAATGTGGTGATCCGCAACGCGAAGATTGATTCAAAGGACGCGTTCTGGAATACGGAAAATGTGACGGCCTACGATTCGGAACTCACCGGCGAATATCTCGGCTGGCATTCGCGCAACCTGCGTCTTGTGCGCTGCCGCATTTCAGGCACACAACCGCTCTGTTATTGCGAGGGGCTTGTGATGGAAGACTGCGAGATGGCCGATGATGCCGATCTGGCGTTCGAGGACTCGTCGTTGCAGGCTGTCGTCCGGTCAAGAATCACGAGCGTGAAGAATCCCCGTACCGGTTCGATCGAGGCTCTTGAGATCGGTGAAACGATTATTGATAAAAACATCCTTGCTCCCGCCGACTGTCGCATCACAACGGCTCGATGAAGACGCGGGTGCTAAATTCACCTTTCATTATATATGGCAAAGGATTTTGATTTCGACAAGATTATCGATCGGCGCGGAAGCGGCTGCATGAAGTGGGACGAGCGCCCTGATGCACTGCCTCTATGGGTTGCCGACATGGATTTCCGGACAGCGCCGTGTGTCATCGAGGCACTGCGCCGCCGTGTCGATCACGGGGTTTTCGGATATACGCTGGTCGACGACAGCTATTATGAAGCGCTGACCGGCTGGTTCGGCTCGCGCCACGGCTATTCGTTCACGCGCGAGGATGTCATGTACGTCCCCGGCGTGGTCCCTGCTCTTTCGGCGATCATCAAAGCTCTTGTGCCGCCAGGATCGGGAGTCATCGTGCAGACTCCGGTCTACAACTGCTTTTTCTCGTCGATCCGCAACAATGGTTGCCGGATAGTCGAGAATCCTTTGCTGCGGCGCGACATATCGGAGAGCGAGTTTACATATGAGATGGACTTCGACGGTCTTGAACGCCTCGTGGCCGACCCGGCCAACCGGATGCTCCTGCTCTGCAATCCCCACAATCCCGCCGGACGCGTGTGGCGGCATGATGAACTTGAACGTGTCGCCGAAATCTGCCGCCGCCACGGTGTCAGGGTAGTCAGCGACGAGATCCACTGCGAGCTGACCATGCCCGGTGTGAGCTACGAATCCTTCGGGCGTGTAGATCCTGAGGCCATCGTCTGCCTCTCGCCGTCGAAAGCATTCAACACCGCAGGCCTCCAGATCGCAAATATCATCGCCACGAATTCCGACGACCGCCGTCTGATCGACCGCGCGATCAACATCAACGAAGTCTGCGATGTCAATCCCTTCGGGGTGACGGCCCTGAAAGCCGCTTACAGCGACGCCGGTGCCGAGTGGCTTGACGCACTGCGCCGTTATCTCCACGCCAACTATCTCTTCCTGCGCGACCGGTTGGGACAACGCCTTCCGCAGTGTCCGGTCGTGAAACTGGAGGGGACCTATCTTCCATGGATCGACGTCACGGCGCTTGGAATTGACGGCGACACTGCTGCCGGACGGCTTTTGGACGAAGCAGGAGTGTGGGTAAATCCCGGCTCGATGTATGGCGACAAGAATTATATCCGCATCAACATAGCCTGTCCGCGTGCCACTCTCGAAGAAGGCCTCCGGCGCATCTGTGATCTTCTCAACCCCCTCTTAAGTAGAAAAAGACTTGGCTGATATATCCCTCATACGTTCAGGCGCACCGCTCAGTTTCGGCCGTCAGTTGAAACTGACGGTGCAGTTGTCGTGGCCTGCGATGATGGCGCAGCTGTCGAGCATCATGATGCAGTATATCGACGCGGCGATGGTTGGCCGGCTTGGCGCCGACGATTCCGCCGCAGTCGGTCTTGTCTCGACAAGCCTGTGGCTTTTCTGGGGGATATGTTCGGCGGTGACGGTGGGATTTTCCGTGCAGGTTGCCCACCGCATCGGAGCCTCTGACAACGAGGGAGCGCGCCGCATCCTGCGTCAGTCGATCGTGGCCTGTCTGCTGTTCAGTCTCGCTGTCGTCGCGATCGGAGTTGCGATAGCATGGCCGTTGCCGCGGTGGCTTGGAGGGACGGAAGCCGTCTGCAGCAAAGCGTCGATCTACTTCCTGGTGTTTGTGCTGGCACTTCCTTTGCTGACCATGAACTATCTCGGCGGCGGTATGCTCCGCTGCGTGGGCAACATGAAAGTGCCCGGAGGACTGAACGTGATGATGTGTGTGCTCGATGTGATTTTCAACTTTTTCCTGATATTCCCGACGCGTGAAATCACGGTCGGAGGTCTGGCGGTGACCGTGCCCGGCGCAGGGCTCGGAGTGCTCGGCGCAGCGCTCGGCACAGTGTCGGCCGAAATCGTCACCGCAGCCTCGATGATGTGGTTTCTCTGCACCCGCGAGAAGTCGATCCGTCTGAAAGGCTTTCCGGGCAGTTTCCGGCTTACACGGCAGGTATTGGGAAAAGCCATGAGGATTTCGGCACCGATGACGCTGGAACATGCTGTCATCTGCGGTGCGCAGATTGCTGTGACAGTCATTGTCGCTCCGCTCGGAGTCATGGCTATCGCGGCCAATGCGTTTGCCGTGACGGCCGAGAGTATCTGCTATATGCCTGGCTACGGAATAGGCGACGCTGCCACCACGCTTGTGGGGCAGAGCTATGGCGCCCGGCGCATGGATCTTGCCCGGCGCTTCGGTTATATAACGGTGGGACTCGGCATGGTGATGATGACCGTGATGGGCGTCGTAATGTATATCTGTGCTCCGTGGGTGATGGAACTGATGACGCCGGTAGAGGCCATTCAGACCCTCGGAGTGGAATCGCTGCGCATCGAAGCCTTTGCCGAACCGATGTTTGCGGCCGCGATAGTCAGCTATGGAGTCATGGTCGGGGTGGGCGACACCATCATTCCCGCCTCGATGAATTTCGGAAGCATCTGGCTTGTCCGCTTGCCTATCGCCGCCCTTCTTGCTCCTACGATGGGGCTTGCGGGTGTCTGGCTGGCCATGTGTGTCGAACTTTGTTTCCGCGGGGCCATCTTCCTATGGCGCCTCCTCTCCGGCGCATGGCTGAAAAAGGGGATTTAAAGAGTGCTTATATGACAAGGCCTTAGGGGGTGTCTTTAAATAGGATATTAAACAAAAAGCGCCCAAGCGAATTGACTCGCCTGGGCGTTTTTGTTTTAGACGTACAGTCTTATGACTCCTGATCGGGAGATCAGGAGTTTTCGGGACGGAGGGTGCGGACAGTTGCGCCGGTGCGCCACATTTCGCTTTCGCGGAGAGCCTTGAGTTCCGCTTCAAGTTTCTCGCGGTAGTCGGGCTGAGTGTTGGAGTCGATGGAGCGCTGAGCTTCGCGGCCTGACTTCACGCTTTCATAGAGGTCGTAGACAACGGGCTTGATGGCATCGTGGAACGGGCCCATCCAGTCAAGGGCGCCGCGCTGTGCGGTGGTCGAGCAGTTGGCATACATCCAGTCCATGCCTTTTGCTGCGAAGAGGGGCATGAGCGACTGGGTGAGTTCTTCGACGGTTTCGTTGAATGCCTCGGAGGGAGTGTGGCCGTTTTCGCGGAGCACTTCGTATTGGGCGAGGAGCAGACCCTGGATGGCACCCATGAGAGAACCTCGTTCGCCGGTGAGGTCGCTGACAGCCTCGCGCTGGAATGTGGTTTCGAAGAGGTAGCCTGAGCCGATGCCGATGCCGAGTGCGAGAGTGCGGTCAAGCGCACGGCCGGTTGCATCCTGATATACGGCGAAGCTTGAGTTGGTGCCTTTGCCTTCCTTGAAGAGGATACGGAGCATTGTCCCCGAACCCTTGGGGGCTACCATGATGACGTCGACGTCGGCAGGGGGAACCACACCGGTGCGGTCGCTCCAGTTGATGGCGAAGCCGTGGCTGAAATAGAGGGCTTTGCCGGGTGTGAGATGCTTTTTGATGACGGGCCACTGAGAGATGACAGCGGCGTCGCTGAGGAGACACATGATGATGGTGCCGCGCTTGCAGGCTTCTTCGATTGAGAAGAGGGTTTCGCCGGGTACCCAGCCGTCGGCTACCGCCTTGTCGTATGTTTTGCCTTCGCGCTGGCCTACGATGACATTGAATCCGTTGTCACGGAGGTCAAGACCCTGGCCGGGGCCCTGGACACCGTAACCGATGACTGCGATGGTTTCGTCTTTAAGTACTTCGCGTGCTTTTTCGAGGGGGAATTCTTCGCGGGTGATGACTGTTTCTTCAACACCGCCGAAATTTAATTTTGCCATAATTAATAGTGGAATTAGTATATTTTTGTGTTGTGTTATTCTTTATATTATATAGGTGGTGTCAGCGCCGGTTGAAACGGATGCGTGCAATGCAGCAGGGTGTGTCGCCGACGGCTATCTGCGCGTCATATAGACCGGGTGTGTCGTCGCGGCCGATGCGCGAGGCTGTGGCGGTCTCGCCGTAGCGCGCCTCGTGCTTGAAGGCGACTTCGAACCGCGAGATACGGTTGGCGTCATAAAATTCAAGCGGCCAGAGGTCGGTGATCAGATCAATATAGCGCCGGGTGGTGACGTGACGGTTGACATCTATGTCGGAGACGGCAAACGTGTATGTCAGTTCGCTGTCGGCTCCCGAAAGCGGGGCGAGTTTGCCGCCGTTGTCGATGCCGGAGGGTGCGCCGTCGGTCATGTCGAAGTCTTTCCAGATCGTGGTGAGATCGCCCGGACGGCGGGTGGCCATATTGACGGCCATCCATGTCGAATGGGCGCGCAGAATCACCCGCCCGGTTGCTGTGTCGGTCATCTCGAAGTTTCGGTCGGAGAAGAGACGGTTGGTATTCTCGATCCATGTGGTCATGCGGTACGTGCGGTTGACCGACGGTGATTCCTCCATCTCGACAGTCAGACGGCTGAGGACCCAGGAGATCCCCTCGCGTATCATACGGTCGAAGCCTATGCCGAGCCTGTTGGCGTGGGCGGTGGCTACGTCGATGATCGTAGTCACCAGACGCGAGAGCGGCATTTCGCGTTGCGAGTTGACTTCTGCTGCCGTCAGCGAAAATTCTGTGGAGTATCGTTTTTCTGCCATCATGACCGGGTTGGATGTTTGTCTCTTCGGAGTGCGGGGCGTCTTTAGTCCTTCAACTGACTGCGCAGAGCCTCGCCGCGGGCTTCCTGCTCTTCAAGATAGCGGGTGAAATGCTCGGTGGGCGACTTGGTGATGCAGATGCGGCCTGAACGGATGAACTGGAGTATGCCGTATTTGGCAAGAAGCTCATAGAGGGCCTGTGTCTCGCTTTCGTGGCCCGTTTTCTCAAGTATAGTGTACTCGCGGGTGAGTTCGAGGATGCGGGCGTTGTGCACACGGATGATGCGCTCGAAATCTTTTTCGTCGAGAAGCTTCTGAGTGGGGACTTTGTATAGGGCCACTTCCTGATAGACAATCTCGTCGTCTGTGTAAAGAAAGGCTTTGAGCACGTCGATGCAGCGTTCGATCTGCTTGATGACCTTCTCCATTGTCTCGCGGTCGCTGTTGCAAGTGAAGTTCATCTTGTGGATGCCGTGGACCGAACTTGCACTTGACGATACGCTTTCAAGGTTGAGGCCGCGGCGTGTGAAGATGATGGATATGCGGTTGAGCAATCCCACCTGGTTTTCGGTAAATACGGATATGGTGAACAGTTTCTTTTCCATCCTGTATGTGGCTTGCATGTGAAGATTCGGAGAGGTCAGGCCTCGTATTTGTCTGTCTGGTTGAGGAGAATATTGTCGATCGCCGATCCGGGAGTGACCATCGGGAAGACCATGTCGGTCGGGTCGATGTTAACGTTGAGCAGATAGGCGCCGTCGTGGGCCGTCATGCGGGCGATAGCTCCGTCAAGCTCGGCGCGGCAGCTGACGTTTTCGGCGGGAATGCCGTAGGCGGCGGCGATTGTGACGAAATCAGGATTGACCATCGGGGTGGCCGAGAAGCGGTTGTTGTAGAACATCGCCTGCCATTGGCGGACATTGCCGAGATAGTTGTTGTTGAGCAGGATCATTTTGACGCCTACCCGATATTCGAGAATCGTGCCGAGTTCCTGCATGGTCATCTGGAAGCCGCCGTCGCCCATGAAAGCGAGCACCTCGCGCTGAGGTTCGGCGAGTTTGGCGCCGATGGCAGCCGGGAGGCAGAAACCCATCGTGCCGAGACCGCCGGAGGTGATCATGCTCTTGGGTATCGTGTAGTTGGAGTAGCGGGCGCTCATCATCTGGTTCTGGCCCACGTCGGTCACGACGATGGCCTTGTTGCCGGTGGCTTCGGAAATCTTGCTGACAACCTCGCCCATGCGCATGGCCGAGTCAGGTCCGAGGTCAGGCGACTCGACCTCGCGGCGGATGACCTCTTCAAGCTCCACTTTTTCGGGCCGGTCGAAGACTGTGTGCCATTCCTTACGGTTGGCCTTGTTGATCTGTGGCAACAGTCCACGGAGAGCAGTCTTGGCATCGGCATGGATCGTGATATGCGCTTTGACGTTCTTGTTGAACTCGGCGTTGTCGATGTCGATATGGATAATCTTTGCCTGCGGTGCATACCCTTTGAGCGCTCCGGTGACGCGGTCGTCGAAGCGCATTCCGACGGCGAGGATCACGTCGGCATTGTTTGTCGCGATGTTCGGACCGATATTGCCGTGCATGCCGACCATGCCTTTGTAGAGCGGATGCGACGAGGGTATGGTCGAGAGGCCGAGCAACGTGGCAACTACCGGGATGTCGGCCTTCTCGGCGAGTGCGAGCAGGTCGGGCTCGGCTTCCGAGATCATCACTCCGTGGCCGGAGATGATGAGCGGACGTTCGGCGCGGTTGATGAGCGCGGCGGCCGAGATGATGTCGCCCGGCTGAAGTTCGGGGGCCGGATTATAGCTGCGGATATAGTTTATTTTCTCGTAGTTCCAGTCGAGAGTGCCGACTTGGGCGTCGCGGGTGATGTCGAGTACTACGGCTCCGGGACGTCCGGTGGTGGCAATATAGAACGCGCGGGCCATTGCCCAGGGAATTTCTTCAGGACGTCTGATCTGATAGGCCCATTTGGTTATAGGCTGGGTGATGCCGATCACGTCGGTCTCCTGAAAGGCGTCGGTGCCGAGAGAGGCTACTCCGACCTGTCCGGTAATGACCACAAGCGGCGTACAGTCGATGTTGGCGTCACCGAGGCCGGTGATTACGTTTGTGGCTGCGGGACCGGAGGTGACTGTGACGACTCCTACGCGGCCCGAAGCCCGCGCATAGCCCTGCGCGGCGTGGACAGCTCCCTGCTCATGGCGGGTCAGGATGTGGCGGAGCGAGTCTGCGAAGTCGTAAAGTTTGTCGTAGAACGGCATAATCTGGCCGCCGGGATAGCCGAAGATGGTGTCGACTCCTTCGGCAAGCAATGCGCGGCATATCGCTTCCGCTCCTGTGATACGTTCACTCATACTTTTTGTCAAATCAGAAGTTGTTGTGTGTTGTTTTTTTATCTCAGTCTTCAATGCAGCGTACTCCGCCCTTGTCGGCCGAAGTCACCATCGATGCATAGGCTCGCAGTGCAAGCGAAACTTTGCGGTCGCGATCACGCGCGGTAAAGGCTTTGGTGCCGTGGGCTTCCTCCTCGCGGCGGCGTGCGGCGAGTTCTTCGTCGGAAAGGCGCACGTTGATGCTGCGGGCCGGAATGTCGATCTCGATGATGTCTCCGTCGCGGACGAGGCCTATATTGCCTCCGTTGGCTGCTTCGGGGGAGATGTGGCCGATAGAGAGACCCGATGTGCCTCCTGAGAAACGGCCGTCGGTAATCAGCGCGCATTCCTTGCCGAGGTGCTTGCTCTTGATGTATGATGTCGGGTAGAGCATTTCCTGCATACCGGGGCCGCCCTTGGGGCCTTCAAAGGTGATGACAACCACGTCGCCGCTCTTGACCTTGTCGCGGAGGATGCCGTCGACGGCGGCTTCCTGGGAGGTGAAGACTTTAGCGGGGCCGCTGAAACGGAAGATGCTGGGATCGACGCCCGCGGTCTTGACCACGCAGCCGTCCTGTGCGATGTTGCCTTTGAGTACGGCGAGACCACCGTCCTTGACATAGGCATGATCCATGTCGCGGATACAACCTTCGGCGCGGTCGGTGTCAAGCGAGCTGTAATAGCTCATCTGTTTGCCGAGTTCGGTGGTGCGCTTCATTCCGGGCGCGCTTTTCCAGAGTTCGTCAGCTTTGTCGTCGAAATTCTTGCCTCCGACGGCATAGCGGTCCATGGCTTCTCCGAGAGTCATGCCGTCGACACGTCTGACGGCGGGATCAACCAGACCTGCGTCCGCGAGGATCTTCATGATCGAGAGGATGCCTCCGGCGCGGTTGACGTCCTGAATATGATAATGGGAGTTGGGGGCTACTTTGCAGAGCACGGGAGTGCGGCGGGAGAGAGCGTCGATGTCGTCCATTGTGAAGTCGGCTCCGGCTTCGTGGGCCACGGCCAGTAGGTGGAGTACGGTGTTGGTCGATCCGCCCATGGCGATGTCGAGCGTCATGGCGTTGAGCATGGCCTGACGGGTTGCTATGTTGCGCGGAAGGACGCCGGTGTCGCCGTCGCGGTAGTAAGCGTAGGTGTTGCGCACGATCATTTCGGCTGCCTTCTTGAAAAGCTCAAGACGGTTGATGTGTGTGGCGACTACTGTGCCGTTGCCGGGGAGGGCGAGACCGATGGCCTCGTTGAGCGAGTTCATGGAGTTGGCGGTAAACATGCCTGAGCATGATCCGCAGGTCGGACAGCCTTTGCGTTCGAGCTCTGTCACGGCATCGTCGCTGACAGTGGTGTCGGCGGCGTCGATCATGATGTCGATGAGGTCAACTGGACGTCCGTTGACGTCGCCGGCCTCCATGGGACCTCCGGAGACGAAGATCGCGGGTATGTTGAGGCGCATGGCGGCCATGAGCATTCCGGGGGTGACCTTGTCGCAGTTCGAGATGCAGACCATCGCGTCGGCCTTGTGGGCGTTGACCATATATTCGATCGAGTCGGCGATCATGTCGCGTGAGGGGAGTGAATAGAGCATACCGTCGTGCCCCATCGCTATGCCGTCATCGATGGCTATGGTGTTGAATTCGGCGGCAAAGCAGCCGAGTTTCTCGATTTCAGTCTTGACGATCTGGCCAACTTCGTGAAGATGTGTGTGGCCCGGTACGAACTGGGTGAACGAATTGACTATCGCAATGATCGGTTTGCCGAACTGCTCTTCCTTCATGCCGTTGGCGCGCCAGAGTGCACGCGCGCCTGCCATACGGCGACCTTCAGTGCTTGTTGCGCTATTTAATGGAAAACTCATCGAACCTGTTAATTTATTAAATTTAGCCACAAAAATACGATAATATGTTGTAAAACACAAAAAATGAATGCTTAATTTCCATATTTAGCCGCTGTTTAACGACAGAATGCCATTAAAATACTCCTTTTTCAGATTCTGAATATAGAAAAATAATAAGATCACCGACATTTGCCGATGATCTTATCAGTTGACTGGTAGCCCATAGGAGAATCGAACTCCTCTTTCAAGAATGAAAATCTTGCGTCCT
>UQVH01000039.1 GCA_900544535.1 uncultured Bacteroidales bacterium
GGAATCGGTCCTATTTTTTCAATCGCCCTCTAAAGTTTAGCGGACAGTAATAATTATATATGAGTATATTACAACTTCTGTGCCGCAAATACGCGCCATCAACAAATATCTATCTCAAAATTCAACGGCCTGATGAAATAAGCGCTACTTACTCCACGATCTCAATAAGATAAACGTCAGACGGCTGTCAACTCACTAAAAGAGTCGGCAGCCGTCTGTTCAATATTATATTTTCAATCTCAATAAGTTTGCCGATGGCTCCCCTATTTCTGGAAAGTCGCGGAAATCTGTTTGGCCACTTCCTTGATCG
Organism: uncultured Bacteroidales bacterium; assembly: GCA_900544535.1. Lineage (GTDB taxonomy): Bacteria > Bacteroidota > Bacteroidia > Bacteroidales > Muribaculaceae > Duncaniella. The sequence goes on from UQVH01000039.1 coordinate 311, forward strand.
CACCTTCAAGATCACCAGCCTCGGTTATACCCAAAGCACAAACTCCCTGACAGGAGGCTATCGGTCGACCGCTCATGTAATCTATGAAATTGACTGTAACGATTGTCTCGATAGTAGTGTTGTGCTCTTTTGAAACTCCGTATTTAACCAACAGAAGTTCCGACTTTTGCTCCGGAGTCAGTTCTGCAATACGCCAGCCACTGATAAGCTGCAATCCTGAAGATTCCACCGCATCAAACAATTGGATCTCATACTGCACCAGTTCGGCCGGAATACGATAGGCTTCCGTGTTGAGTATGGTGGCATATTTATACTTCGCCAGATCTGCATTTTTCGACACAACGGTCTTCGATGCGGTGCAGCCCGAAAGAGCTAATACGATAATACCTATTAAAATTGAAAACAGACGGTTCATAGTCAGATCACAAAAAATTACTTAGTTGGTTTCGGTTATGCCGAATGAATAAATCAGTGTCGATTCATTGACTGTAACATTTTCCCAGGTTCCGAACCGGCTTGTGTCGACTATCAGCCCCGGAACGGCGCGGATCAATGAACCGGGAGTGTTCGGGATCGAGACTGTGATTGTATTGCGCCCGCTCTCTCCGCTCCAGTACACACGTGTTACAGCCGACTCCAGTGTCGAGTTTGTCGAAAACGACTTGGCCGAGGCGGTCAGGGTCACGTCGAGTGCAGATGCCGTGCCGCTCTGAGGTGTCCAGTAGAGTTCCGACTGCGGAACCGCAATTGTAGACGAATCTATCGACTTTGCCTGAAACGATCGGCTGTATTCCTCGCCTGATGTCGATTTGCCTTTAACGGTAATATCAACAGTTGCCTCGCATTCAAACTTAGGCGTCTCCGAAAAGACAATCCGCTGAATGTTGTCGGCAATTATAATCTCGGCATCGCGGCTGTTTTTCTGCACGAGATCACCCCATACGGCTATATTGATACGTCCCCTCATGAAGTCGAGCGGTAGTTTAAATTCCAGCGGTTCACCTGAATATGGCTTCTGCCGCATCGTGCCGTCGTTGCAGACAAGCTTGATATTCCTCAGAATTACGCCTTTCGGAGCCGAAAGACTGACGCCGGAAACTTTTACAGTCAGTTCTTCGGAGTGGCTGAGCCACTGCACTGATGGCTCTACGGTGATTTCGGCAGAGATCTTCACTTTCGAGGTGTCGATCGGCGCCAGCTTCGGATCATCATGATCGGCACATGAAGTCGCGAACAGCGAAGCGGCCACACTGACAATTGTCAAGATAATATTTTTCATAATACTCATTAGTTCTATAAATGCCTGTGGATTCCTCTCATCGGGCGATAAATTTTACAGAAAAAGCGCAGGAATCTGTATCTGTTACCGTCCTACGTTTCGAGGCTTCTCGCATTGCCCTTTAGAAGTCGGACAGCAACGCAGAAGCCCACGCTTGTATATGCAATCAATGTGTCCGGCTATATTTCTTCCAAAATATTATGCCGAATGCAAGATAATTACATACCACGGGCATCTACCGTTGCACAACCCTTGACTTCTAAATGAAATTTTGCGGGAATTTCGAAACGCCAAGAATCAGCGCGGATAAACGCTTTTCAATTACTATATTTATGTCCGCATTCCACCTCCCTCTCCACCAAATTCAGGCGTCAGCCCCTTACGGGCATCCGCCTGTCGGCGTGGTCGGTCGACGGTCTGCGCCGACAAAGTTAACAATAGCATCCGAACCACACAACTTTTCCAACAATAAAACTGTGATTGCATATTTTCTTGCCTCCCAAGAAACCGTCAATCTTCCACTATACCACCCCAACATTATTTTAACATCCAGCGTTATTGTAATTGTAATACATTTGCATTAACTTTGCAATATAAAACAATACTTATATATGGATATCGCACTCCCAAAAAAGAATCAAAGTTTCCGGTTGCCTGTGGAACTCCTTGACAAATTCAAACTGCTTGCCAAACGCCAAAACCGCAGTCTCAACAATTATGTGGAGACTATTTTACTTGAAGCTACTTCTCATGTCCCAAACACCACCACCATAGGCGCCATGAAAGAGGCCGAAAGCGGAACACTGCGCAGCGTTCCGGCTCTTGATCTTTCATCCGTTGAAGCCATGGAGAAATCAATGGGATTATGAAAAAATTAAAGCCGACGTCACAATATAAGAAAGATTATAAACGATTTCGCAATAATCCGGTCAAGGTCCAGAAATTGTTTAAAATTCTTCAACTGCTTCAATCTGAGATTCCAATACCTGCGGAATATTCTCCACACAGACTGACAGGCAGGCAACTATTCGGGGTATATGCAATGCCATATCGAAAGTGATTTTCTATTAATCTGGTTCGATCCAGATTCCGATCAGATTGATCTCGTAAGACTCGGCTCTCATTCGGAACTTTTCTGACACAAAAATCCCCTCTATGAACCGTTAAAAATAGAGGGGATTTCCGGCTTGCGGAGATGTGCGGATTCGGCTCCGCGATGCCGTGGACTTATGGATGCAACAATGATTTTATCAGGTTTACGGTCTCCGATTCATCGAGTTCGGTTTCACAGGGAATCCGGAGAATTTCATCACGGCTGACCGTGGCATCGAAATACATCGGTATGCCGAACTCCTCAAACAGCTCTGTCAGACGACGCTCCGACTCCTCCGCGGTGCCGTCAAATCCGAAAGCGTCATGATAATAACGGCGGATGTCGTCGCCATGCCGCCGCGGCGCGGGCTTGACGACAGGATCAGCACCTATTTCGGCCCTTCCTTGTCGATTCGAGGCTGCACGGCGACCTGCTCCTCCGGTGTGGGTTTATCTCCGCCTGTCTTTTCCGAACATGAGGCAAAGGGCCAGAGACTCATTGCCGTCATGAAAATTCCGAGTGCCGCTTTCATCATCAAAGATTTTTACCGAAAAACTCCTTCATTTTGCCTACGGTCGCATCGACATATTCAGGCACATAGTAGGTCTGGATGTGTGAGGCACCCTCGACCTGAAAATACTCTTTGTCTTTGGTTCCGGCCTTTTCGAAAGCCTCGCGGCTCATATAATCGGAGTCCGATTTGCTGCCTGAGATGATCAGCAGAGGGATGTCGATCATATCGGCACATAGGTGGTGGCATCCCAGGTCATCAGATCCATGAGGCTCGCGGTGGTGTAGCGGCTCACTGAGTTGGGATGGGCATGAGTGATGCCGTAATACTCCAGGCCGTCGTGATAGAGGGTTCCGGGCTGGAGATGGCTCATTGCTTCCTCGATCTGCTCGCGGGTCTGAGTACCCGTGGAACCTTCATAGACAACCTCGCCTGTCATCACCTGACGCTCGCGGGCGTCCGAAGCCTTCTTGAGACGATCCTGAATGGTAGCAATCTGCGCGTCCTGATAGCCGTTGTGACGTACACGGCCGGTGTTGAAAAGGCTGAGTGTGGCGGCAGCCTTGATGCGCTTGTCGCTCTGGATGGTGGCGAACGTATAGCCTCCGCCGCCACAGATACCGAGCGCTCCGATGCGGTCAGGATCTACCCCTTCATAGCGGGATATGAAATCCACCATTCCACGCACGTCGTTGATACGGTTCTGTGGAATGTCAAGATTGCGGGGCAGACCTCCGCTCGCACCCTGATAGGAAGCATCGGCAGCGATCGCGACATAGCCGAGACCCGCGAGGCGCTGGGCATACTCACCGGCAGTCTGCTCCTTTACTCCGCCATTGGGGTGCGATACAACGATCGCGGGATATTTCTTTTCGGGATCGAAATTGGCCGGGACGTAGACGTTGGCAGAGATCTGATTTCCGTTCAGTCCGTAGACTACCGGACGGATATTTACCTCGCCGGGACGGTTTTCAGTGATCGCGTCGGCATAGACCAGTCCGAAAGGATTTTTTGTATAGTCAAAGATTTCCTGTGAATATGCTTTTGTTGCAGCCATAGTCATAAGTATTAATGCGGTTGATTTCAATATTGAAAATTTCATAACTGTCATGATTGGCGATTGTTAAAAATCGCTGATTATTCGACCTACTTTTTGCCGTAGCCTATCCGCGAGAGCCACTGCCTTACGGCGGCCGACGGCTTTGTTTATCTACTCTATTGTCGTCATTATTCCGGACTCTTTTTTCACATTGCAAAATTACCGCTGTCCGGACGCCCCGAAGTTACCATTTTTACTGATTCATTTATGATATTTACAGACCCCATCCAAATCTTCGGTAAAATGCCTATCTTTGCGGTAAATAACCAATCACAAACTCAGGAAAACACTCTCGTGTTCGTGGGTCCCGGACAGGTGCTCGGCCATCCTGCCGACGGCTCCGTGTTCACCGCCAAAGGATGGTGTCTCTACTTCAGCCCCGAACTTCTCAGAGGCTCCTCACTCATGGGCAAGATGAAAGACTATACATTCTTCACCTACGCCATCAACGAGGCTCTCCATATCTCTCCCCAGGAACGCCGCACGATCATAGACTGCCTCTGCAAGATCGACGAGGAGATTGCCGCGGGGGCCGACCGCCACAGCAACATGATCATCGCTTCGGCCATAGAGCTGTTTCTCAACTACTGCGCACGGTTCTACGACCGCCAGTTCATCACACGCAAAAAGGTCAACAAAGACATCATCACATCGTTCGAGGAACTTGTCGATGACTACTACTCGTCAGGCAAAGCCGCTCAGCTCGGCACTCTCACCGTCAACTGGTGCGCCGACCGGCTTAATCTGTCGCCCAACTATTTCGGAGACCTCATAAGGAAAGAGACCGGCGTCTCCCCTAAAGAATACATCCAGTCCAAAAGTATCGCCGCGGCAAAAGAGATGTTGTGGCAGACTCGCCTGAATGTCAGCGAAATCGCCTACGCGCTCGGATATCAGTATCCGCAGTATTTCACACGCGCTTTCAAAAATGCCACCGGACTTCCGCCGAACGAATACCGCCGCATCAACAGCGCAACGTAAGACGCATGCGGGGCGACGTCAGAAATCAGCCCGCTCACTTTCTGCCGCCGTCGATTTCCGACAGAGCGAAAGCGTAGGCCCCCGCCGAAATCGCTTTCGATGCTCCGAGACGGGAAATTGTCACGCCTATACGCTTCATATCGTCATAGGCCACACACTCGTCACAACCGCGCACCCGGATTGACTTCGTGTTTCCTGCGGCAAATTTTTCAAACTCCGCCGGATCATCGAGATCAAACACTTCCATCTGAACGCGCCTTACAGCGTCGCCTCCAAGTGTCGCATATTTGCTGCGAAGCTCGCTCAGGAGCGAGGGCATGATCCAGCGGCGCGCCGCAGTAATACCGCCTCCGATCACGATCAGGCCGTCAACCAACTGCACGGCGACCGCCATGGCATCTCCGGCTGTCTCTCCGAGTTCGGCAAAGGCCCTGCGCGCAGCATCCATGTCTCCGGCGCGCTTTCCATCGGCGATCTCACAGATTTCCTTTGGCTCATAGCCATGACTCCGATCACCTGAAATTTCGGCATAGGCACGTTTTACGGCACGAACCGACACACCCTCTTCGACAATAATTCCAGATTTGGTCTTGTGTGGGAGACAGAACGTCTCCACACAGGAATTGTCACCGCGATTCAGCTGTCCGTTGACAACGATTCCCACCCCGAATCCCGTGCCGAACGTATAGCCGAGCAAATTTTTGTATCTTTTTGTGCTTCCCGCCTCGGCCAGACGGCAGTTTATGTCAGGCAACGCACCGCACAGCGCCTCCCCGTAGGCAAACAGATCGCCGTCGTTGTTGATATATACCGGTATACCGAACTCATTCTGCAGAAACGGACCCAAAGCCACTCCGTCTCGAAACGACGGGAAATTGGGGAGATACCCGCCGATTATGCCGTTGGGATAGTCAGCCGGTCCGGGAAAAGCGAAACTGATGGCCACAGGCTTCTCGTCAAGAGAGGCGATCACTTCACGAAAACCTCTGACCATAGTGTCAAGACACCGGTCAAGGTCTCCGGCGTTGGAAGGATATGTAACAGGATCTGTGATATACTCACACCCTTTCATAGCACCGAAAACAAGATTGGTGCCTCCGGCGTCAAGAGTGATCACAATTCGGTCGTCGTTAATATACATTGCAAGTTTGTTTTTATCTGATTTTATAATCTAAAGTCTCACCTTTATCTTTATTGGAAAATGGTCGGAGGGAACGCGCGGGCGATAAGTCTTGTCACCAGCCGGAGTGCGGTAGGTATCGGTAAGTATGCCGTAGAGGTCTACCGTGATTCCGTCCGATACGAAAATATGGTCTATGCGCCGGGGTGTATAGCCGTCGGTGCGATATCCGTTATAGGTGCCGTTGAGCGCATAGACAAACCCTGCCTGCGTGAATGCGTCATGGAGCATGTCGGACGCCGCCAGTTCCTTGTACATCCCGTTATTCTGACTGACATTGAAATCGCCGGTCAGAAACGTGGGACAACTGTCGCCGGCCTCCTGCATCTTCTTCATCACAAGTCTGACGCTTTCCGATCGCGCCTTTTTGCCAACATGGTCAAGATGAAGATTGAAAAAGCGGAATTCCTTCCCCGATTTCCTGTGGCGGAATTTGCCCCAAGAGCAGATGCGGACACAGGCCGCATCCCAGCCGCGTCCGGGGCGGTCTGGAGTCTCCGAAAACCAGAAATCTCCGTGGTCGAGCAGATCGAACATAGTCGTGTCATAGAAGATAGCCGAGTGCTCGCCGCCAGCCTTGCCGTCGTCGCGGCCCACACCTATATATTCATAGTTAGGAAGCCGTAATTTCAGGTCCTCAAGCTGCGATTTGAACCCCTCCTGCGTGCCGAAAATATGAAACTCGTGAAATCTCACAAGGGCTGCGATCACCGGACAGCGGCTGTTCCAACCGTCTCCTTTCAGAGAATCTCCACGGTTTTTCTGGCGAAGATTATATGTCGCAACATTAAACTCGGCAATCTTAGCCGCATCGGCTACGGCAGTTTCATCGGCAAACACCGCTCCCGTGCTTCCGACCACAACAAGAAGCACCAGGGCCACCAATTTCGAAAAAAGCGCTTTCATAATACAAATTCATTGTCATTTACTTCACGCAAATATACATTTTTCGTTCCTCATATCCAATCTTTTTTCAGACATTAAAACTCTTCAAGACTCTTCAAAGACTCTTCACTCTAAAAAAATATCTCAAAAAACTTAAAAAAGATTTGGCGAAATAAAAAAAAACATCTACCTTTGCATCGCAATTGAGAAAACGCTCAATCAGCAAAGACTCCGTAGCTCAGTTGGTAGAGCAACTGACTCTTAATCAGTGGGTCGAGGGTTCGAGCCCCTCCGGGGTCACAAGACAAAATGGCAAATCGCCGCAAAGCACTGAAATCACCTGATTTTCAGTGCTTTTTTAATTTGCTAAAATTTCAGTTCTACGCAGAATGCAGAGGTTGTGAGTGAGTCATTAGTGAGTACTCACGTTTGTGAGTAATTCGACTCACGGTTAGGAGAAATCATCAGTGAGTCGGCTGAGTTATCGGCTGTTAGCCCTTTATCAAGCCTCTCAAAGTGGGGTTTTGAGCGCAGGATGGAACCTTTGACCCGGTTGAGGTCGCAATTTTCAGAGTTTATAAACACTCTTTAACTCTTGAAATATTCTTTAACTATAAATCCTGCCTAAAACAACTTCATGACGCTGATTGCCGCACTTTGCGCTATTTTAATCAGTGAGCCCGGCTCACGGTTTGCACACATATAGAGCGTGAGTATCCTGAATGACTTGTATTGCTATGTCAGATGATTTTCTCAGTTTTGATATGTCGGTAAAAATGATTATATTTATATAACCATTAAACCCACAGAGAAATGACATCCGATTCTTATTTCACCCTGACTTTCTACGCCAGAAAGCCAAAGACCGACAAGAGCGAATATCCGCTTTACGCCCGCATCTCGGTCGGCGGGCAGATGACCGAGTTTACAATCGGCCGTTCCGTGAATCCAAAGCACTGGAACCAGAAACGCAACATGAGCGACGGCACATCGCGCCGCGACAAGGAACTTAACAAATTCCTCGAAATTGTGCGTGCCCGTTTCTGTGAAATCCACAATATGCTGATCCGCGAGAACAAGCTGGTCAATCCCGCAATCCTTAAAGCCCATTATCTCGGCACTATGGAAAAGCCGAAGATGATGTGTGAGGTGTTCCGCGAGGCTAACGAAAAACGCAAGGAGGAACTCGACCGTGGCGACATAGTTAAGCCCACCTATCAGCGCTGGACCCGATGCGCCGACTATCTGGAGGATTTCTTCCAGCTCCAATACAATGTCCTCGACCTCCCTATAAAGGAGGTAACATCCGGTATGCTTGATGATTTCGAGCATTTTCTACGCATGAAGAAAGGATGCGCCAACAATGCAGCCGTCCGTTATCTGCGCTGTGTAAAAAATGTGTTGCAGTATGCGCTGGCACACAAGTGGATCTCCCATGACCCGTTCATCGGAAAAAAGTATCAGCGCACATACAGCGAGCGCCAGTTTCTGACAGAGGCTGAACTCAAGGTCATTATGGATCTTGACCTGAAAGAGCTGCCCCGTCTGGAGATAGTACGCGACACTTTCGTATTCTGCTGTTTCACCGGGCTTGCGTTCTGCGACATGAAGGCCCTTACATACGACAACATCCAAGATGATGACAAGGGCAACACATGGATACGCAAAGCCCGCGCAAAGACAGGAGAGATGTGCATCGTGCCCATGCTGGAGGTGCCTCGTCAGCTCATTCTCAAATATGCCGGGCATCCCGTTGTCAAGGAAAAGGGAGTGGTGATGCCTGTGATAACCAACCAGAAGATGAACGCATATCTCAAAGAGATTGCTGATCTGGCAAAAATCAAGAAGCATCTCACCACTCACGTTGCCCGCCACACATTCGCGTCTATGTCGCTCTGCAACAACGTATCAATAGAGGTTATATCCAAGATGCTCGGTCACAGCGATATAAAGACAACGCAAATCTACGCGAAGATGCAGGATCAAGCCGTGTATGATGGCATGGCTACGATGCGGAGCAAGTTCAACACACTTCAAATCATCTGACAACAACTATCCTAAACAGAAACGCGGTCATCGGGAAATTCCGGTGGCCGCGTTTCATGTTCAGTATCTGGGTCTATAGGTGGATTTCAAAAATGTTTCCACATCGTCGTCAGCATATAGTATTTTGCCGTCAAGCCGATAGTAGGCTATCAGTCCGCTGTCACGGTATTCCTGCAAGGTACGCCTTGAAATGTTGAGTTTTTCCGCAAGTTGGGCATCTGTATAGAATCTTTTGCCCAAAAACAATGGCTGGATTCCTTCGTTCAGTCTTTCTACGATTTCAAGTATCGCCAGACTGTCGGCATAGAAATTCTCAATATCACATTTACGAATGTTGTCCTTCATCAGAAATAGCTTCTACTCGTTCAAGAAGGCGAAAAGCATCATCGGCGAGATAAAGATAACTTTTGCCGCTTTTTACAAATCCTATACGTCCGCTTTTCTTCAGAGAACGTGCTTTTGAAGGAGAGATATTGAGAAACTCGCAAAGCTGTTCCAGCGTAAGCCAATCATCAGGTTCTTTGTTGCGTACTCGCTCGTAAAGGCCCGTTATTACCTTGCGCAGATATGCAGTCCGATCGAGAATCTCCTCCAATACAGACCTTTCAATCTGGATAAATTCTGACATAAATTTCAGGGGATTTAGTGGTGGATTGATAAGGGTTGTAAAAAGGCAGCGGGTATCCCTCCCGCTGCCTCACCACTAAATCCACAATCAA
>UQVH01000040.1 GCA_900544535.1 uncultured Bacteroidales bacterium
GACTCGATGAGTCAGGCCCGTCGGCATTGTTTTCGTCGGGGTGGCGGGATTCGAACTCGCGACCCCCTGCTCCCAAAGCAGGTGCGCTAACCGGACTGCGCTACGCCCCGGAACGATGCCGCAAAGTTAGACATATTTTTTCAAATATGCAACTGCCGGAAAGCCGCAAGCGCATATTCTACCGCAGAAAGAGTCCCGGATCGGGGCGACAATCCGATTTCACGGCATATATTCCGCATCTATTTCGGGAACTTCGGTTCAAAAATCGGGCTAAAAATTTCATTTATTGGAGAATATGTATTAATTTTGCACTTTGGAATGCAATAACGGGCTCAGAATGCGTCTGTTAGCTTCCGGAAAACAGAATAAATCAAAAAACGAATCACATAACAATGGCAAATAACAAGCCCAACAACGAACAGATCCACACCTCGATCGACGAGGTAAACGACACCCTCACCGGCATCGGCGAAAAGGTGCAGAGCAACCCGAAAATTATCGTATGGTCGTGCGTGGCGGTAGCCGTCATCGTGGCCGCCGTGCTCATCTACGTCTACGCCATCCGCCAGCCCGGACAGAACGCCGCCAACAACGCTATCGGCCAGGCCGACATGGAGCTCCTGATGGGCAACGACTCGATAGCTCTCGCGAAATACCAGCAGGTAGCCGCCGACCACGGATATGCCGCCGGCAACCTCGCCAACCTCAACGCCGCAATCCTCCTTTACAAGCAGGGCAAATATGAGGATGCCCTCAAGCACCTCAAGGACTACGACGCCACCGAATCTATCATCGGCGCCGCAGCCAAATCGCTCGAAGGCGACTGCTACGTTAACCTCAAGCAATATCCCCAGGCCATCGACTGCTACAAGAACGCCGTGAAGCTCTCGGACAATAATCCCCACTACACTCCGGCATTCATGCTCAAGGAAGCAACCGTGCTCCGCGAACAGAAGGACTACGCAGCCGAAGCAGCCGTTTACGAACAGATCGTAAAAGAATATCCCAACTACGGAGCTGAAATCGGCGTCGACATGCAGAAGTATCTCGAACGCGCCAAAGACGCAGCCTCGAAGTAAAGCCAAGACACCACCACACATTCTTTTGCTTTGCAACAGAATGTGACAACAGACACAGACTCCCGCGACTTCCCCACAGAGCGAAGCCGCGGGAGTTCTCTTTTCAGTTTTCAGACAATGGTCCCGCAATTTTTCCGGCTTATGGGAATTTATCGGCGAATTTTTGCTAATTTTGCAGCAATCAACAAACTCAACCATTCATTTTCCCAATCGCTATGGCTACAACTTTAGTCAACACTGATTTCAACTTTCCGGGACAGACCGCTGTCTACCACGGCAAAGTCCGCGACGTCTATACCATCAACGACGATCTCCTGGTCATGGTCGCAACCGACCGCATCTCGGCCTTCGACGTGATCCTCCCCAAAGGAATTCCCTACAAGGGCCAGGCTCTCAACCAGATCGCCGCTTCGTTTCTCGACGCAACGGCCGACATCGTGCCCAACTGGAAGATCGCGGTGCCCGACCCGATGGTGACCGTGGGCTACCGCTGCGAGGGTCTGCGTCTCGAAATGATCATCCGCGGCTATCTCGCCGGAAGCGCATGGCGCGAATACAAGAACGGCATGCGTGAGCTCTGCGGCGTGAAACTTCCCGAAGGAATGGTCGAAAACCAGCGTTTCCCCGAACCGATCATCACCCCGACCACCAAGGCCGACGCCGGACACGACGAGAACATCTCGCGCGAAGAAGCTATCGCACAGGGCATCGTGACCGCCGAGCAGTTCGACACGATGGCCGCCTACACCCGCGCTCTGTTCAAACGTGGCTCGGAAATGGCTGCCGCCAAGGGCCTGATCCTCGTGGACACCAAATATGAGTTCGGTCTGCGCGACGGCAAGGTGATACTCATCGACGAGATCCACACTCCCGACTCTTCGCGCTATTTCTATGCCGAGGGCTACGAGGAACGTCTCGCCAAGGGCGAACCCCAGCGCCAGCTCTCGAAGGAATTCGTGCGCGAGTGGCTCATGGACCACGGCTTCATGGGCAAGGCCGGCCAGCAGGTGCCTGAGATGACCGACGCCTTCTGCAACGAAGTTTCCGAACGCTACATCGAACTCTACGAGCACATCACCGGCGAGAAGTTCGTACCCGCTCCCGAAGAGCATCTCGACGACCGCATCGCACGCAACGTGCTCGACTGCCTCAACACACTGAATCCTTGAAAGTAGAACAGATCACGCCCTACAACTCCGACTCCCGCCACAAGGCTGACCAGGTGCGCGAGATGTTCGACTCCATCGCCCCGGCTTATGATTTCATGAACCGGGCGATGACGTTTGGCATCGACCGTCTATGGCGCCGCAAGGCCGTCGGTCTGCTGCGCCGCGAGCCCCACGGCGAGATCCTCGACATAGCCACCGGCACGGGCGATCTGGCCATTCTGATGGCCAAGCGCCTGAGCCCCTGCCGCGTCACGGGAGTGGATCTCTCGGAAGGGATGGTGGAGATCGGGCGCCGGAAGGTCGCGGCGCAGGGTCTTGACGGAACCGTCAGCCTCGGCATAGGCGACTGCCTGGCACTCCCCTTTGCCGACGGCTCGTTCGACTGCGTCACCTGCGCCTACGGAGTGCGCAACTTCCAGGACCTGAGCGCGGGCTACCGCGAGATGCTGCGCGTACTGCGTCCCGGAGGCCGGATCGTGATTCTCGAACTGTCCACGCCCTCGTCGGCGCTCGTCAGGCCGTTCTACAAGCTTTATACCCGCGGAGTGATCCCCGCTGCCGGGCGGCTCGTCTCCAAAGACGTCCGCGCTTACAGCTATCTGCCGGAATCGATCGCCGCCGTGCCCCAGCGCGGGCAGATGTGCGCCCTGATGGCCGAAGCGGGCTTCGCGGAGACACGCTACATAGCAATGACATTCGGGACCTGCTGCATCTACACTGCGGTCAGGCCCTCTGAATAAACCGTAAATCAAAATACTAACCCTCTCAAAAAACTACCCGAAATGGCAAACAACAATCCCAATGAAATAAAGATCGAACTCTCTCCCGAAGTGGCCAAAGGCATCTACTCGAACCTCGCCGTGATCTCACACGGCGCCAATGAGTTTTTCCTCGACTTCATCACAATGGCCCCCAACATGCCTCAGGCAAAGGTGCAGTCGCGCATCATCATGACTCCCGAAAACGCCAAGAACCTCCTCGGCGCCCTCATGGAAAATGTCAAGAAATATGAGGCCACCTTCGGCGAAATCCGCCCCAAACGTCCCGTCAACGGCGGCAACCCCGGCGGAGGCGAGATCCCCAACCCCTTCATCATGGGCGGCAAGGCCTGAAAGGCATAAAAACACTATTACATAACAGTCAGTCATCATGATTGAAAACAATTTCACTATCTACAACACACTGACCCGCACCAAGCAGCTCTTCAAGCCCCTGCACGAGGGGAAGGTGGGGATGTATGTCTGCGGTCCGACCGTCTACGGTGACGGCCATCTGGGCCACGCCCGTCCGGCGATCACCTTCGACGTGCTCTTCCGCTACCTGCGCCACTTAGGCTACAAGGTGCGCTACGTGCGCAACATCACCGACGTCGGCCATCTCGAACACGACGCCGACGACGGCGAGGACAAGATTGCCAAGAAAGCGCGCCTCGAACAGCTTGAGCCGATGGAAGTGGTGCAGCATTACCTGACCCGCTACCACAAGGCCATGGAAGCCCTCAATGTGCTTCCGCCGTCGATCGAGCCTCACGCTTCGGGCCACATCATCGAGCAGATCGAATATATCAAGAAGATCCTCGAAAGCGGCTATGCCTACATCTCGGACGGATCGGTCTATTTCGACGTGCCCAAGTACAACCGCGACCATCCCTACGGCAAACTTTCGGGCCGCAACGTCGACGAGCTCCTGAGCAACACCCGCGAGCTTGACGGCCAGGACCAGAAGCATCATCCCGCCGATTTCGCCCTCTGGAAAAAGGCCGCGCCGGAGCATATCATGCACTGGCCGTCGCCCTGGAGCGAGGGATTTCCCGGCTGGCACCTTGAGTGCTCGACCATGGGCGAGAAATATCTGGGCGAGAGCTTCGATATCCACGGCGGCGGAATGGACCTGATGTTCCCCCACCACGAGTGCGAGATAGCCCAGTCCGTGGCCCACAACGGCCACGACACCGTGCGCTACTGGATGCACAACAACATGATCACCATCAACGGCAAGAAGATGGGCAAGTCGCTGGGCAACTTCATCACCCTCGACGAGTTCTTCACCGGCAGCCATCCGCTGCTCGAACAGCCCTACTCGCCGATGACCATACGCTTCTTTATCCTCCAGGCCCACTACCGCGGCACCGTCGACTTCTCCAACGAGGCTCTCAAAGCCTCCGAGAAGGCCCTCGGACGCATGCTTGAGGGTTACCGCCGTCTCCAGGAGCTGACACCGTCAGAAAGCTCGACAATCGACGTGAGCGACATCCGCCGCCGCTGCTACGAGGCGATGGACGACGACATGAACACTCCGATGGTCATCGCCGCGCTCTTCGACGCCCTGCGCCTCGTCAATCAGGTGAAGGACGGCCACGCCACGGCAACTCAGGCCGACATCGACGAGCTGAAAGCCGTCTTCGACACTTTCCTTGTCGACATCCTCGGCGTGCGCACCGAAATGGCAGGCGAATCGGCCGACGCGCTCAAACCCTTCGAGGGAGCCATGGACCTGCTTCTCGACATCCGCGCCAAGGCCAAGAGCGCCAAGGACTGGACCACATCCGACCTCATCCGCGACCGCCTCGCCGCTCTCGGATTCACGGTCAAAGACACTAAAGACGGTGCAGAATGGACTCTGAGCTGATTGCCGGATTCCTTAAATGGACCACCGGACTATTGCAGGGGTGGGGAGCGGCCGACGGGCTGCTCCGCGCCTCTGCAACGTTTCTGACCGCCGGCTCGGTATTGCTCGCCGGGTGGCTGATATTCTACGTGCTGACGCGCTACGTCATCCCCGGCATCAACCGCCTTGTGCGCCACACCGACGCCAAGTGGGACGACGTGCTTTTCAATCCGCGTCTGCTGCGCGTGGTGGCCGAACTGCTGTGCATACTGCTGCTCCAGGCCACTCTTCCCGCGTCGCTCACGCTCTACGCCACACTCCACACGGTCGCCGTTCTGACGTTCAGAATCCTGATTGTCTGCGTCATCGTTCACCTGATCAACCGCTTCCTCTTAGCGCTCTACGAACTGATCGAAAGTTCGTCGTCGGGGCGCGCGTCGTCGCTCAAAGGCATCCGCCAGATGCTTCAGGTCATCGCGGTGTCGGTCGGCGTGATCATCATCATCTCCATCCTCGCCGACAAGAACCCGCTGACGGTGATCACCGGACTGGGCGCGGCGGCCACGGTGCTGATGTTGGTCTTCAAGGACTCGATCATGGGCGTTGTGGCCGGCGTACAGCTGACTCTCAACGACATGCTGCGCCCCGGCGACTGGATCACGGTGCCCGCGCGCAACATCAACGGCACCGTGCTTGAAGTGGGCCTCACCACCGTCAAGGTGCAGAATTTCGACATGACCATCGTCACCGTGCCCCCCTACTCGCTCGTCAGCGAGTCATTTCAGAACTGGCGCGGGATGACCGACTCGCGCGGACGCCGCATCAACCGCGCCATCACCATCGACGTCGACAGCGTAGGGTTCTGCCCGCGCGAGACCGTCGACCGGCTCAGCAAAGAAGACTGGTGGGGCGATCTCGATCAGGAGGCCGAGCATGTCAATCTGACCCTCTTCCGCCGCTATCTCGAACACTACATCTCGCGTCTGCCCGAACTCAAAGCCAACGAGAACATGGTCTACATGGTCCGCGAGCTCGCCCCGACGCCCCAGGGCATACCCCTGGAACTTTACTTCTTCACCTCGCTGACATCGTGGAAGCCCTATGAACTGTTCACGGCGCAGGTGACGGACCATGTGCTTGCCTCGGTCCACCGCTTCGGTCTGCGCGTCTACCAGGCCCCCTCAGGCCGCGACCTCGCCCTCCTCGCCACCGCCGTGCGCAGTTAGCAGTTTTTGCAAATCCATGACCGAACATACCTAAAACGAAGAAGGCTGTCTCACGACAGCCTTAAATCGTTAATAAACCAATCATTATCACATTTCTTGCAATGGAAAAAGTAATTTTGCTATG